>NZ_CEEDDH010000025.1:0-98987 GCF_979253165.1 Pseudomonas sp. AC083 | reverse complement strand
CGCCATGGAGAAAATGGCGGCCTGAAAAACCCTAACTGGTGTCCAATATTACTTGACCAGTTCAGCCTGCTCGCGAAGAGGCCAGCCCTGTCACCACCAGACTTGAAGCGAGCCGGGTTATCATGCCCGCCCTACCCGCTTCGATCCCAGACCATGACTTACAGCGTCTCCCCCATCGGCTTCGTGCGCTCCTGCTTCAAGGAGAAGTTCGCCATCCCCCGCCAGCCACAACTGGCCCCAGCCGCTCGTGGCGTGTTGGAACTGGTCGCGCCGTTCGATCAGGGTGACGCCGTGCAGGGGCTGGAGCAGGTCAGTCATGTTTGGCTGTTGTTTCTGTTCCATCAGGCCCTCGAAGACAAGCCACGCCTGAAGGTGCGCCCGCCTCGCCTGGGTGGTAACAAGTCGATGGGCGTATTCGCCACCCGCGCCACGCACCGGCCGAACGGCATTGGCCAGTCGGTGGTGAAGCTGGACAGCGTCGAAGGTAATCGGCTGTTTATCTCCGGGATCGATCTGCTCGACGGCACACCGGTGCTGGATATCAAACCCTATGTGCCGTATGCCGACATCATCCTTGGGGCGACCAATGACATCGCCAGCGCCGCGCCGCAGCTGATCGACGTGCAGTGGGCGGATTCGGCTTTGAAACAGGCGCACGCCCAAGCTCAGCGCCTCGATGAGCCGTTGGTTGAGCTGATCGAGCAGTGCCTGGCGCAGGATCCGCGCCCCGCGTATCAGACGCCGGCGCCGGAACGTGAATATGGTGCGCAGTTCTGGGATCTGGACGTGCGCTGGCATTACCCGACGCCCGAACAGATCCGCGTGCTGGAAGTCATCCCGGCCGAGGCATAAAGCCCGCAAACGAAAAAGCCCGCGCTGCCTTCTCAGGCAACGCGGGCTTTTACTGTCACACCGAAAAACCAACTGTGGGAGCGAGCCTGCTCGCGAAGGCGTCGTGTCAGCCAACATCAATCTTAATGACAGACTGCTTTCGCGAGCGGGCTCGCTCCCACAGGTAACGCAGGTTATTTTTCGACGAACGCACGCTCGATCAGATAATCACCCGGCTCGCGCATCCGCGCCGAGATCTTCAGGCCAAAGCTGTCGAGCACTTCGCTGGTCTCGTCGAGCATGCTCGGGCTGCCGCAGATCATCGCGCGGTCGTCCTGCGGGTTGATCGGTGGCAGGCCGATGTCGCTGAACAGCTTGCCGCTGCGCATCAGGTCAGTCAAGCGGCCCTGATTCTCGAACGGCTCGCGGGTCACGGTCGGGTAGTAGATCAGCTTGTCACGCAGCGCTTCGCCGAAGAACTCGTTCTGCGGCAGGTGCTCGGTAATGAATTCGCGGTAAGCGACTTCGTTGACGTAACGCACACCGTGAACCAGGATCACTTTCTCAAAGCGCTCGTAGGTTTCCGGGTCCTGAATGACGCTCATGAACGGCGCCAGACCAGTGCCGGTGCTGAGCAGGTACAGGTGCTTGCCCGGGTTCAGGTCATCAAGAACCAGCGTGCCGGTAGGCTTCTTCGAGATGATGATCTCGTCGCCTTCCTTCAAGTGCTGCAGCTGGGAGGTCAGCGGACCGTCCTGCACTTTGATGCTGAAGAACTCGAGATGCTCTTCCCAGTTCGGGCTGGCGATCGAGTAAGCGCGCATAAGCGGGCGGCCGTTGGGCTGTTGCAGGCCGATCATCACGAACTGACCGTTCTCGAAGCGCAGGCCCGGATCGCGGGTGCACTTGAAGCTGAACAGAGTGTCGTTCCAGTGATGAACACTGAGGACACGCTCGTGGTTCATGTTGCTCATGTACGTTTGACTCCTGGAGATTGGTCTGCGCGGCTCAATGAGGCTCAATGTGCGCAATTGCATCGCATTCTAATAGCGACGACAATATCTGTTAACTGAATTATTAAGATAAGGGTTATCGGTTATATCGATATGCGATTTACTCTCCGTCAACTGCAAGTCTTCGTCGCCGTCGCCCAGCAGGAAAGCGTATCCCGTGCTGCGGGTCTGCTCAACCTCTCGCAATCGGCGGCCAGCACTTCGATCACCGAGCTCGAGCGCCAGTCCAGCTGCCAGCTGTTCGACCGCGCCGGCAAACGCCTGAGCCTCAACGCCCTCGGCAAACAACTGTTGCCGCAAGCGGTGGCCCTGCTCGACCAGGCCAAGGAAATCGAAGACCTGCTCAACGGCAAATCCGGTTTCGGCTCTTTATCAGTAGGGGCGACGCTGACCATTGGCAACTATCTGGCCACCCTGCTGATCGGCAGCTTCATGCAGCGCCACCCCGAAAGTCAGGTCAAGCTGCACGTGCAGAACACTGCCAATATCGTGCAACAGGTCGCCCACTACGAAATTGATCTGGGTCTAATCGAAGGCGATTGCAGCCACCCCGACATCGAAGTGCAGAGTTGGGTCGAGGATGAGCTGGTGGTGTTTTGTGCGCCGCAGCATCCGTTGGCCAAACGCGGCAGTGCGACGATGGAAGAGCTGACCCATGAGGCATGGATTCTGCGGGAGCAGGGCTCCGGCACGCGGCTGACCTTCGACCAGGCCATGCGTCACCATCGCAGCGCGCTGAACATCCGGCTGGAGCTGGAACACACCGAGGCGATCAAACGTGCGGTGGAATCAGGCCTGGGGATTGGCTGCATTTCGCGGCTGGCGCTGCGCGATGCGTTCCGGCGCGGCAGTCTGGTGCCGGTGGAGACGCCGGATCTGGATCTGGCCCGGCAGTTCTATTTCATCTGGCACAAACAGAAATACCAGACCTCGGCCATGCGCGAGTTTCTCGAGCTGTGCCGCGCTTTCACCGCCGGGGTGCAGCGCAGCGACGAGATCGTCTTGCCGACCATCGCTTAAAGCAGAATCACCGCCCACACCAGTCCGATCATGCTCAGGGCCACGAACTGCGCGGCGCTGCCCATGTCCTTGGCGTTCTTCGACAGCGGGTGCAATTCCAGCGAGATGCGGTCAATGGCCGCTTCCACCGCCGAATTGAGCAACTCGACAATCAGCGCCAGCAAACACACCGCGATCAACAATGCCTGCTCGACCCGGCTGAGATTGAGGAAGAATGTCAGCGGAATCAGCACCACGTTGAGCAGCACCAATTGACGGAACGCCGCTTCGCCGGTGAAGGCGGCGCGCAGGCCGTCGAGCGAATAGCCAGACGCGTTAAGGATGCGTTTCAGGCCGGTCTGGCCCTTGAAAGGTGACATAAGGAAGAAACCAACCAAAAAGGAGTGGGGAAGCTAGATCAACGAAAGTCAAAAAAGCGTGAAACTGCCAGCCATCACTGGCTGGGAATTGACTCAAGTTGTTGCAGCAGTAAAGCCGCTTGCGTGCGAGTGCGCACATTCAATTTGCGAAAGATCGCGGTGACGTGGGCCTTGATGGTCGCTTCCGACACGCTCAGCTCATAAGCGATCTGCTTGTTCAGCAGACCTTCGCAGACCATGGTCAGCACGCGGAACTGTTGCGGCGTCAGGCTGGCAAGGCCATCGCTGGCAGCTTTCGCCTCATCCGACACGCTGACTGCTTCGAACGCTTGCGGCGGCCAGAACACGTCGCCATCGAGCACCTTGCGCACCGCTTCCTGAATCACGCTCAGATCGCTGGACTTGGGAATGAAGCCACTGGCGCCGAACTCGCGGGACTTGACCATCACCGAAGCTTCTTCCTGGGCCGAGACCATCACCACCGGAATCTGCGGATACTGCCCGCGCAGCAGCACCAGCCCGGAAAAACCGTAGGCGCCGGGCATGTTCAGATCCAGCAGGACCAGATCCCAGTCAGCCTTTTCGGTCAGGCGCGCTTCCAGTTCGGCGATGCTCGCCACTTCCACCAGTCGCACGTCCGGGCCAAGGCCCAGCGTCACCGCTTGGTGCAGGGCGCTGCGAAACAGGGGATGATCATCGGCAATCAGGATGTCGTATGTGGCCATTTTTCAAATGATCCTGTTTTTGATGGCAGACGCGGTAGATTCCGGTCTGGCCAAAGCAACTCGATACAGCGCTTTCAAGCGATATCCACAGGGGCACGTTCGACGCCAATCAACAGCAAACACGGCGTCTCAAACCTTGGCCGCACCCTAATCGGCGCCAAGCATGCCCAGCGCAGCCGGGGTGGTCAAGCAAGATGGCCAGCGCTGTCGACAGTATGGGCCACTATCGGGCCAACTCCGGCTGCGGCTTTCGTATATAGGGCAACAGCTCGGCGTGAGCGGGCGTTGATTCATTCATGTCCAGTTGCTGCTTGGCACCGAGGTAATGCTGGCTGAACACATCGAAATAGGCGTCCAGCGCCGAAGCGGCAGCGCTGTCACCGGCCAGCTCCAGGCACAACGCCGCGACTTCGGCAGTGCACAGGTGCTCGCTGCGGGTCGAACGGCGCAAGCGATAGCGCGAGAGTTTGTCGGGCAGCAGGCTGAGGATCGGCAAGCAGTCGAAATACGGACTTTTGCGAAAGATCTTGCGCGCCTCGGTCCAGGTCGCATCGAGCAGAATGAACAGCGGGCGCTTGCTGCTATCGACTGCCACCGTGTTGGTCACCCGCGACGGTTCGACATACTCGCCCGGAAACACCAGGTACGGCTGCCACTGCGGATCGTTGAGCAGTGCAAGCATCTGCGGGTCGGGCTCGGTGCGTGACCAGATGAACGCATGGTTGTCGCGCACCACGTCGGCAATCAGCCAACCGGTGTTGCTTGGCTTGAACACTTCCTTGCCGGTCATGATCAGGCACACGCCGGAACGGGTGTCGACGCTTGGCCGCCACGCGCACAGGCAATGACTGATGATGACCCGGCAATCGCGGCAACGTTCGGAGCGAAAGCCGCGCGCCTGAATCGGCTTGATACCTTCGTCCTCACGCTGATCGCGCAGGCGGGCCACGGCGTTGGGGGCATGGATCATCGCAGGCAACACCTGCAGACAGGGAAACTCGACACGAACGACACTCGGCAGGGCAATAAAGGCCGGCAGTTTACCAGAGCGACGGCCACAAGCCTGTACCGTCCAGACCGGCTCCCCTATAATTCGCCGCCACTGAACGCACCGCCCCGTGACGGGTCGAACCACCAGTCACCGAATCAGGAGAGTTTCATGCTGCGCCTTATCGTTCCCACCGCTGCCATTCTGCTGGCGTCGTCCTTTACCGCTCAGGCTGCGTCCCTGAGTGAGCAGAATCTGAACCGAGAGCTGCGCAACGTCGCCGCCCAAAGCAGCGTCGGCACGCCACGGGCGATCAATGAAGACATTCTTGATCAAGGCTACACCGTCGAGGGCACGCAGCTGATCAACCATCTGAGCGTGCAGAAGAGCCACGCCGACAAGATGCGCGCCGATCCCAAGGCTGTGTATTTCCAGTTGGGCGCTTCGGTCTGCAATAACCCGTCGTACCGCAAGCTGATGGCCAAGGGCGCGATCATGCGTTACGACTTCACCGAAGTGAAAACCAACAAAGCGATCGGCTCGGCCAGCTATCAGGAATCCGATTGCCCGAAAGCCGCGCCAGCGAAGAAGAAGTAATCAGCGCGAAGCCTTGGCGCGCCGCTGTTCATCCTCGGCGCGCAGTTCCGCCACTAGCGCCTGCAGATAGCGCGAGCGACGTTCGCCGCCGGCCAATCGTCGGCAGCACTCTTCTTCGAGACTCAATTGATGCGTCTCGGCCGACTCCTGCAACATTCGATACAGCTGAGTATCGATCTCCAGAACCACTCTGACCATGCATCCCGCCTCCTTGCCACCCACGAATCCATGAATTGCCTGGCCTTGCGCAAGCGCAGGGATGTCTTGCGACGTCTGTATTTGAGTAAATCAGAGTGATGGCCCTTTGCGACACGTTCAGACGAGCGGCGGGGCTTTGGTGCAAATCAGTAAGCGGTTGCCAGGCAAAACGTTACAGCTCACTGTTCAAGTCAGCGCGAATGCGTGCGAGGGTCTAGATTGAGAGTATTCCCGATCATTCGTTAACGGCAGAAATGGAACTGCCGGCCCTGTGTGTTTTTGCAGTGCGGCCCGGACGCTGGTTGTCAGGCTAACCGCTCTGTACAGAAGGAGACGTTGAATGCCTTATCAACCGAATGACCTCTTGAGCCGTCATTTTCAGGAAAGCGGCGACCTCATCAGCCAGGTCGAAGCCCAACTCAACCGTATTTCCACCAACAGCCCGAACATCCCCATCTACCGCGACATGATCCTGACCGTGCTGCGCATGGCTCAGGAAGACCACAACCGCTGGAACGCCAAGATCACCCTGCAAGCCCTGCGTGAACTGGAGCAGGCGTTCCGCGTGCTCGAACAATTCAAGGGCCGGCGCAAAGTCACCGTGTTCGGCTCGGCACGTACGCCAGTGGAACATCCGCTATACGCGATGGCCCGCGAACTCGGCGCAGCGCTGACACGTGCGGACATGATGGTCATCACCGGCGCCGGCGGCGGCATCATGGCCGCCGCCCACGAAGGAGCCGGGCGTGACCACAGTTTGGGGTTCAACATCACCCTGCCCTTCGAACAACATGCCAACCCCACCGTCGACGGCACCGATAATCTGTTGCCATTCCACTTTTTCTTCACCCGAAAACTGTTCTTCGTCAAAGAGGCAGACGCGCTGGTACTGTGCCCGGGCGGTTTCGGCACCCTTGATGAAGCGCTGGAAGTGCTGACGCTGATTCAGACCGGCAAAAGCCCATTGGTGCCAGTGGTGTTGCTGGATGTTCCGGGCGGTACCTTCTGGCAGGGAGCGCTGGACTTCATCCGCAATCAGCTGGAAGAAAACCGCTATATCCTGCCGACCGATATGAAGTTGATGCGCCTGGTTTACAGCGTTGAAGAAGCGGTAGACGAGATCAATCAGTTCTATAGCAACTTCCACTCCAGCCGCTGGCTCAAGCGGCAATTTGTGATCCGCATGAACCACAAGCTCAGCGACCAGGCACTGACGCGAATGCAGGAAGAGTTCGCCGACCTGTGCCTGAGCGACGAGTTTCATCAACACGCCTACAGCGGTGAAGAACACGACGATGCACAGTTCAGCCATCTGGCACGGCTGGCGTTTGCCTTCAATGGCCGTACCCATGGTCGTCTGAGGGAGTTGGTGGACTTTATCAATCTGCCGGAAAACTGGACCGATTCGAAACCGCCCACTGCACAACGCTCACGCGAGCCTTTCAACGTAATTTGAAGGCAAAAAAAAGGCCCGCTATTTTCTAAAAAATAGCGGGCCTTTTTTGTTGAATCGGTCTAATCGTCCATCCCTCGACCGCTGAACAAGCGGTTGATCATCTCCATCGAGAACCCCCGATACGCAAGAAACCGGCCTTGCTTGGCCCGTTCTTTCGCATCAATCGGTAAATGCCCGGAGAACTTGCGTTGCCACGTATCCTGAAGCTGCGCTTGCCAGTTGATACCGCTTTCGCGCAGGGCGATTTCGATATCGGTACGTTGCAAGCCCCGCTGGCTGAGCTCCTCACGAATTCGCAGAGGGCCATAGCCGGAACGGGCGCGGTAGGAAACAAAACTTTCAAGGTAACGGGCTTCGCAAAGCAGCCCCTCTTCCGTCAAACGGTCGAGGGCTGTTTCGATCAGCTCCGCCTCGGCGCCGCGCTGACGCAGCTTACGCGTCAACTCGACTCGACCATGCTCACGACGTGCGAGCAGGTCCATGGCGGTTCGCCGCACCGCGACGAGGGTATCCAGTACGGCGGTGGTCATCGCTGGTATCAGAGGTCAGCGTCGGCCAGGTCGTCTTCGGTCTCTTTGACCGCCGAGGCCTTGGAGTCCGCGATCACCGCTGGCGACAGCAGCTTGTCACGCAGCTGCTTCTCGAGCTTCGCGGCAATTTCCGGGTTGTCCGCCAGGAACTTGGCCGAGTTGGCCTTGCCCTGACCGATCTTGGTGCCTTCGTAGGCGTACCAAGCGCCGGACTTCTCGACAAAACCGTGCAGCACACCCAGGTCGATCATCTCGCCGTTGAGGTAGATGCCTTTGCCGTAAAGAATCTGGAACTCGGCCTGACGGAACGGCGAAGCCACCTTGTTCTTCACAACCTTGACGCGGGTTTCGCTGCCGACCACTTCGTCGCCTTCCTTCACCGCGCCGGTACGGCGGATGTCGAGACGAACCGAGGCGTAGAACTTCAGTGCGTTACCACCGGTGGTGGTTTCCGGGCTGCCGAACATCACGCCGATCTTCATACGGATCTGGTTGATGAAGATGACCAGGCAGTTGGCGTTCTTGATGTTACCGGTGATTTTACGCAGCGCCTGAGACATCAGACGTGCTTGCAGGCCGACGTGCATGTCGCCCATTTCACCTTCGATTTCAGCCTTCGGTACCAGTGCCGCCACGGAGTCGACGATGATCACGTCAACGGCGTTGGAGCGCACCAGCATGTCGGTGATTTCCAAAGCCTGTTCGCCAGTGTCCGGCTGGGAAACCAGCAGGTCGTCGACATTGACGCCGAGCTTGCCGGCGTACTCTGGATCGAGCGCGTGCTCGGCGTCGACGAATGCGCAGGTCGCGCCGGCTTTTTGCGCCTGGGCGATCACGGACAACGTCAGCGTGGTTTTACCGGAAGATTCAGGACCGTAGATTTCAACGATACGGCCTTTTGGCAGGCCGCCGATGCCGAGTGCAATGTCCAGACCCAGAGAGCCAGTAGAGATGGCCGGGATCGCCTGACGGTCCTGATCGCCCATACGCATTACGGCACCCTTGCCGAATTGACGTTCGATCTGACCCAGGGCCGCAGCCAAGGCTTTCTTCTTGTTGTCGTCCATTAAAGTCCTCACGTAATCAATAAGGCCTGACGGCCAACACCTGTATAAGTAGCCAGTATTATTCCACAGCGTTGGAAGATCGCCTACCCCTGATTTTCGATTTCTCGTGCCGCTAGTCGCACAAGCCCCTCTAGCGCGGCCTTCACCGTTTGTCGGCGGACTTCATCACGGTTGCCGGGGAAGTGCTGAACCTCACTGTAGACCTCATCGCCAACACCCCAGGCCAGCCATACCGTGCCGACTGGCTTGTTCGGTGTGCCACCGTCGGGGCCGGCGACACCGCTGACCGCCACGGCAAAATGCGCCAGGCTGTGCTGCTGCGCACCGCGCACCATGGCCTCGACCACTTCGCGACTGACCGCCCCTACCGTTTCGAACAAGTCGCCCGGCACATCCAGCTGCCGCGTCTTCTGCCGATTGGAATACGTCACGTACCCCGCTTCAAACCAGGCTGAACTGCCCGGAATCCGCGTAATCGCTTCGGCGATACCGCCACCGGTACAGGACTCGGCGGTGGTCACATGGGCATTGAGCACTTGCAGACGTCGGCCCAGTTCTGCGGCCAGTTGGGTGGTCTCTTTCACGGCGAGCTCCGGATCGTGTGGAATGCCTTCACCGTACACGAGCCGGCCATGCTTTCAATACACAGAATCATTCAAGATGTTCGGGCGCCAGCGCTCTGACATAGGCCTGACAGGCCTGCAACGCAATCAATCCACGGTCGCCGGTGTCGGTGATGGCGATAATTCGTTGAGCATGCGCCGGGTCAAGTCGGGCGCGTACGGTTGCAGAATCCACGCCGCCGGTACCGGCGGCGGCTGGCATCGCACCGCCGTGGGCAACGTCGCCGACGTCGAGAAGGACTGACAGCCGCACATCGGCAGTAGCAAGACGATCGCGCAGGCGATCCTGATCACGTTGGGCATCGCTCAGCGCTCGGTAATGGGTTTGTTCACTGGCCGCGAGCCGTTGCTCCAGCGCCAGGCGTTTATCCTGCTCGGCCTGTTGCACGGTCGCGGCGGTCTGCGTCAGTTGATTGAGGGATTCGGCGTTTAACCGCGCCTGCTCGGCCAATTCCCGCCCGTAGCGCCAGTCCTGAAACTGCCATGCCGCTGCAAACGCCCCGGCCACCAGCAGCATCAGACCCATCACGCGCCAGGAGCCGGACATAGCACCGCCCTCGCCCGTGCCCAGATCTCGAGTCGATCCTGCAAGCCATTCAACCCGCCGTTGATCCGGCGGGTGATGGTGTTGAACTGGTCCGCGTCGGCCAGTTCATTCAAGCCCTTCTGCGCCCAGAACCACGCCGCCGATTCGGCCGCCCATTGCGGTTGCTCGAGCAGTTCGGGCAATGCCAACAGGCGCTCATCGCCGAACAAGCCGAGGCTGCATTGTCGATAGTTGGCGCGACCGGTGATTTGGATGAGCCCACGCCCCCGGTACTTTTGCCCGTCGCCATCGGCCTCGGGCGTGTTGCCCAGACGCAGCGCCAGCGTGCCAGTGTCGTATTTGCTCAGGTACTGGTTGTTGCCCAGTTCGCGCACGTAACGCAATTGGCCAGACTCGTGACCGACCTGTGCAAGGAACGCCGCGATACGTTTTGGCGTATCGATGCGATGCCTGGCCATCGCAGTGTTGAGTGCAGAAACAAAAACGCCCGCTTGGGAGCGGGCGTTGGGAAAGATCTCGAGCAGTTGTTGAATGGTCAAAACCATCACTCGCTCCCGAATGAGGAAAAGAAAAACCAGCGCCCCGCAGGCATGGACAATCTGCGAGGCAGGGCTTCAGTATTTGATGACGTACAACAAAGCGACGTTCCGAGGCCGAGCCTCAGGGCCACCGTCCGCGGCCACTGTAATGGCGTGGGTGTGGTCACCTACCGCGTTCACGGTGATGGTATGAGAGTGATCGCCGGCCGCCGTGATATAGAGACCATGCGCATGATTGCCGCCCAGTGCCGTAACCGCTGCATAGTCGCCAGGGCCGCTACCGGTGCCTTGGCGGCCGTAAGACGTATTGTTACCGGATGCAAGCACGCCGTGCTGATGGTCACCGGATTCGTTGGTGAAACCGCCATGACCATGGTTACCGGCAACGGCCGCGGAGGCACCATGAGCATGGCTGCCAGCCGCGGCTGCTGAAGCCGCGTGGGTATGAGAAGCGTTCTGCCCGGCCTGGCTGCTGCCCAGCGCACGGCCGTTGTCGATCTTGCGACCATCGTCCCAGCCACGAACAAATTCACCGCGCAGGTCCGGAAGCGCAAACGTCGTGCTTCCATCGCCTACACCGAAACGCGTGCCGATCGCGGCAAACAGCGCCGCATACTGCGTGCGAGAAACGGTAGCACCGTTGCACTTCAACCAGCCCTTGGGTGCATCCGCAGTGGCCACGGTCTTGATGTCGCCGATGTCACTGCCAGTCTGTCTGATCATCCCAGTACTGGCGATCATCACCCAGACGCCACCGGCAATCGAGCTGTTCCACTGTACCCAGACATCACCGGCGGCGGTGATTTCACCTTCCTGCACCGCGTTATGGTCCACGCCGACAATGGGTTTGGCCGCCAGACCGTTTGCCGAAAACGTACTGGCGCCGGTATTGGCGTTCAGCGCCTTGAACCGCAAGACCAGCCCGTCCACAAGATTCGGCACGACTGGTGCGTAAGTGGCGCGATAATTGTTCGCCGTGCCGGTATCTACGGCGTAGTCCACCAACCCCGTCTGACTGATCTTGCGCACAGCCAGGAACAACTGGCCAAGTTCGACTTCATCGGGCGTCAGGCCTGCGCCCTTGATCACCCCCAACAGTTCTTCGGTAACCGAGTTGCCCCAGGCTGCAGGAATCAGCGAGCCCGGCGTTCCGGCTACCGGGTTTTCATCCACGAACTTGCCGTTGACCAGCCCGACGCTGGGCACACTCTTTGGATAATCCATTATTCATTCCTTAGTCATAATTGATGTACACCTGGGTATGAGCCGGTGCGCTACGGTGAATCAGGCACTCCAGGGCGGACCCCGGGTTCATGCCAAAACGCTCGCCCCAGTAACTGGCGCCAAACCGGCGGCCCAGCGAAAGGCGTCCACCAGTGTTGAGAATCCACATGAATTGCGCCTTCCAGGTTCCGAAGTGCGCCTTGCCGAAGCGTGAGCGCCCCATCCGCGGGACACGCAGTTCGGTGACAGTGGCGTCGGGATAGCCCTGACTGCGCGCAATCTCGATGAAGTACGCCGTCGACTGATCGCCCACGGCCAACAAGCGTCGGCGCACGGCCAGACGTCGATCGTCGTAGAGGGGCGTGGCGCCCAGGCACGGATCGGGCAGGTTCATCACCCGCTCCCAGTCAGGCACCAACTCGCTGACGCCGGCCGGGTCCATTTCGTTGAGCAGATCGACCGAGCGCGCATCCAGGCGCGCCAGTTCCGCGGCGACGCCTTGCAAGACCTGATCAAGTTCCGGCAGGCGCTCCAGCTCCCAGGCCGGACCGCTGGGCAGCAGACTGCGTAGCTGATTGCGGTACTGCGCGACACCTCTCAAGACAGCCATTCGCAACCTCCAAAGGTCAGCAATTGATTGTTCTCGGCCGTCACATTGCTCGTCGGCGCCACCAGCGTGTGATCCGTTTCACCGGTCGCGCTGCTGATGGCTTCAGCGATGTGGCTCAGCAATAAGGTCTCACCCAGCCCAGCCTCGCGGTTGTGCAAATCTCGTAACTGATTTTCGATGGCCGCACGCACCGCGCTGGTGTCAGGGGTGATACGCAACCGGTAACTGACCAACACCTGCATCGGGGCCAACACCCGGACATCCGCCGTCACCGGACGCAAGGGCTCGATGTAGGCCTGAACCTCGGCCAGTTGCTCCTCATTGGGAATGGGTTGCGGGTCGTCGTCACGCATGATGAAAACGCCAACGGTGCCCGGCCCGAGAAAGTTGCCTCGACACCAGGCGCGACTGACGCCGGGGCATTCCAGTGCCCATGTTTCATAGTCTTGCGCGCAACCGCCATGAGGAATCAGGCGATAGGAACGAATGACCCGTGAACGCAACGACTCAAGGCTCTCGCGGGCAACGCCTCCGGTCAGTCCGGGTTCCAGGACGACAAAGCTGCTGCTGGTGATTCCGAGAATCGGCTGCACCGGCGTCAGCACCAGACCGGCGTCGGCATTGCCCTGAGTGCCGGCATCGAGCGCGGCAATCGTGGTGCTGTTCATGCCATTGACGGTGGTGCGCGCGACGGCGACTTTGTAAGTGCGCCCATCGTTCGATTGCAGCAACGTGTCGACATCCAGCACGGCGCCGGCGGACGCACTGAATCCGACATTGCCGGTGGCCGCTTGCGCGGGTTTGCGCGGCTGGTTCAGGCGCAACGTAGCGATGCGTTCCAGGGTTGACTCATCCGCCTTGTCGGGCAGGATCTGTTCGGCAATCCAGCCCAGATAACCGTACAGACCATAAGCGGCGCCGCCGAGAGTTCGGGCGAGCACTTGCGCATCGGACTGGCGCAGCGAATCGCCGGCCAGGTCGCTTTGGGTGCGCTTGATCAGCACCGGCAGCGAAGGGGTTTCAAACGGCATAGATCACCTGCCAACTGTTATCGGGGTTGATGTCCAGACGCTCACCGTCGGCCAGGGTCAGGACCGTGCGCAGGTTCAAGCGCTGGGCGTCGAGGCGTTCGCTGATGATGTCGATGGCGCTGCAGTGGCCGTCGTCGAGCAGCCATTGCAGGGCTTCACGGGCATAGAACTCGGCATCCATCTGCGTCTGCCGGGTCAGCTTGACCCGACGCAACAGCCACAGCCGCGAGCCGATGCGATCGTCGGCAACCGTGGGAAAACTGTCGCCCCACCAGCCGAAGCGTTCTTCGTCATCGAGGGCATCGTCATCGGCGGCGCGACGCCAGGTGAACAGGCTGATCAGGACGGCGCGGGTCAGTGCGGCGTGGAGGTTCTGGCTTATGAACATCACTGGCCTCCTGCCGGCGCGCCGGTCTGACCGTTACCGGCCTGCACGCCAACATGCACGTGTTTGATCTGGCTGATGCCGCCGGCCAGTTGATCGCCTGTGGAAACGATCTGGCCGGTCTGGTTTATGACCGGCGTGTCGAAATTCACCGCAGTACTGGCGCGGATGTTCAGCGTGGCGGTTTCGATGTCGATGATCCGTCCGCGCTTGAAATGAATTTTGTCGCCCTCGTCGGTGTAGATCGCCACTTCACCGGCAGCGAGCGCTTGCAGGCGATAGCGACGGTCGGCGATGACCAGGGCGATGGCATGGGAACGATCGCCGCCGATGAAGGTGACGACCCCTTCGGCGCCAGCCAGCGGATGGCTGGTGAAACCGTAGGGTTCGAAGTGTTCGAGATCGTCGTTGATTTCACCGGCGGTGAGGCGCATTTGCAGCGATTGCAGTTTCGAAGCCGAATTGGCGAGCACGACAGTGCCGCGCGCCAGCAGGCGTGTCAGTAGGCTCATGGGGTGTCCTTGAAAAGAGTCGCCCGAATGGGATAAGTGTGGGAGCGAGCCTGCTCGCGAACGCGGCGGGTCAGGCGCTGTGATGTTGAGGCTGGCGACGCTTTCGCGAGCAGGCTCGCTCCCACAGGGTTCGGGGTCAGGCTCAGGTTTCTTTCGAGGGAGTCGGATCAGGATCAAAGGTATGCGGCGGGGCCACTTGCAAGGTGGTTACCGAACCTTGCGCCGACAGTGAATAAGTCACTTTGGAAATCAGCATGTCGTCATCAAACCCAAGCACCGGGTCCTTGACCCGGACCAGCGTGTTGTGACGCCACAGATCACCATTGGACTGACGCCAGCCCTGCACCTGATAAGTCGTGGTCTGTGCCCGTCCGACGCGCGTCGAGCTTTCCCACATTGCGCGTTGCAACGACAGGTCGGGACTGATCTGCAGGCCTTCGTTGATGACCCTGACGCGGCGGCGCTTGTAACTCAGATCGGTGGCAACCGACTCAATCTCGCTGACGGACGCCCCGCTCTTTTGATCGTTGCCCTTTTGCTGGCCGATCACCCGGTATTCGGAAAACACCTGGCTGTAATCCATCGGCGCGCTGGCCGAAAGAATATTCTTGCCAAGCTCCAGCACATCACTGGCCCGACCACTGCTGCCTGGCTTGGCCAGCAACAGCCGGCCTTGTGCGTCATCGGTGGAAAACACCCGAAACAACGAGAGCAACCGGTCGATGGATTGAAATACCGTCTCCCCCGGCACGATGGTGTAACTGCCCAGTCGGGCTGTTTCGGCAATCTCGCTGACCACCTTTACCTTGTAGGAGGACGCCAGCGCTTCGACGATGCTCAGCATCGGCTGATCCTTCCATTGGTTAGGGCGATTGATCGCGGCGCAGTCCACCAGATCCTGCGTACAGGAGCTGCCTTCAATGCTCAGGCTGATCTGCCGCCCGTCATAGCGAATCGGCGCCTTGAACACATACCCGGTCAGCACCAGGTCCTTGCCGATCCGCACCTCGCAGGCGTCACCGGCGGCGATCCGTTGATCGACTGTCTGCCCAGGCCATTGCCAGGTGATATCGAGTTTGAAGGTGCGAAACTGGCGCTCCAGATCAGCGCTGATTTCGACGCTTTTCCAGCCGCCATATTCCATGTCACCGACGGCGAGCGTGACGCGATTGTCCATGTCATTCATGGCTCACTCCCCGGAGACTTTGACATCGTTGGGCGGCAGAAACCCGGGATGAGCGACACCGTTGCGCTGCGTGACTTCCGCAACCCGCGTGGCATCGGCAAATTGCTGATAGGCCACCACCAGCGCCGGTAGACTGTCCTGGAAAGACTTGCTGACCAGCCGCACACCCGACGACGCCACGGCTTTGACGTGTGCGATCAATGCCTGTTTGACGTCGTCAATTGCCTGGTAATGCGCGGGGCCGGCTTTATCCAGCATTGGATTTGTCGCTTCCACCAAGGCCTTTTGCAGCGCTTTCATGTCATCGGTAACAGGCACTTCCTGACGGCTGATCGGCTGCCTGGCCTGTTGCTCCAGCGACGGCATCGACGACAGCTTCACTGGCGTCGTCGCCACTGGCATCGAGGCGACCCATTGCGCCACTTTGATCAGCATCGTGTCCTGCACCAGATCCGCCACGGCTTGCGCCGCCGCCGTGGTGTCCTTGCCGGTGGTGAGCCTGGGCGCGTCAGCCTTGCGAATCGCTTCGAGTTGCTGCGACACGTCGGCAATCACGCCACGGTAGCCTTCCTTGGCGAATGCTTTCAGTTCCCTGATATCGCCGAGCAAGCCCTTGAACTCCGCTGCCACTTCCTTGGGCAACTCCTTGACCGCTTTGACCAGTTCGGTGATTTCCTTGTACTGCTCGATCAATGGTTTGAGTTGTTCCTTTATCACCTCGTACACGCCAGTAAGGCTGTTGCGCAGATTGGCGATGCCGATCCGTGCGGCTTTGATCAATGTCATCGCCTGTTCGAAACGAGCCACCGCTGAACCCAGCAGACCGTCGGCTTTGGCCAGCAGGACTTTCTGCGTGCTGACCGTAGCTGTCGGAAACGGCAAAGGCTGATCGGGATAGAACTTCAACGCGAACGTCACCATCCCGCCGTCCTGGCGGCTGTGGGTCATGTCGCATTCGCCGACCTTGACCTGCAGGCGTCCGAGCCACGGATGCACCAGTTCGCCACGGCCCTGCTCCAGCGCCTTGAGCAGCTTGTCGCGCTGCTCCAGGCAATCAGGGCCGATGATGAACGCCGTCAGATCGTGGGTCTTGGCCTGCTGGCCGAGGTCCTCGAAAAACGGCAGGTCGCGTTGCGGGTATTCATGCAGTTGTCCTTTGCGACCGACCGGGGTTTTCGCCTGGTCGATCCAGAAGCCGACACCGCGAAAGGATGCCGGCAATAAACGGTCACGCCAGTTCATTGGAACCCCCTGCCGACAGCGAGCGATAGCCGATGCGCGAAGACAACGCCAGCCCCGGTTGATTGGTTTGTGGTTGGTCGGTGCGCAACCCGGCCGGCGCGTTTTCGAAGCGCACGGTCAGGTCGCCTTCGAGTTGCGTGCGGTTGTTGATTGCGCTTTGCTGGATCAGGCTGTTGGAGGTTTGCGACAGTGAAGTCGAAGACTGTGTCAGCGCCCCCATCGGCAATGGGCTTGCGGAAGTGAAGTCCGCACTGGAGCCAAAAAACTCCGGCGCCCATTCGCCTTTGCCTTGGGCATTGGTTCTTTCCTGCGCATGGGTAAAGACATCGACCTTGGCCGACGCCTCGGCCGCGAGTTCCCCCAGGCCCCCATTGAAAAATGCCCTGACCGGTGCAAGCGCCTGGTAAAACTTCTCGCTCCACTTTTCAATCCATACCGTGACCGAGCCCCAGGCCTGAATGATCAGTTCCAGAGGCGACCAGCCCAACTGCTCGCGGATCACCGCATACAAGGCGAGCACGGGCAGTTTGATAGACTCGACAAGGTCCTGGAAAAAAGCCCCTACCGGCACCGACACCGCCCTGAGCAAATCCCATATCGATGCAAAAAGTCCGACCAAAGGTGCCCAATTCTTCAAAATCAGCGCCTGCGGGGAATACGCGAACAATGTGGAGTAGAAGTCGATCACCGGTGCTGCCAGCGCTTTGAGCACATCCCACAGCGCTGCGAAGAACGCGCTGACCGGTCCCCAGTTGCTGATCAGCAAGCCCATCGGGGTGAACCCGAACATTGTCCGAAAGAAACTGGCCATCGGCATCACGACCGGCGCAATTTCTTGCCACAGTCGCGTAAAAAAAGCCGAGACCGGTTTCCAGTTGGCGACGATCAGACCGGCCGCCAGCGCTGCTGCGGCGGCAAATATTCCGACAGGCGAAGCGAGCAGAGTCAGCACCGCGCTGAAGCCGGCAGCTGCTGTTGTCACGAGCGTAAACGCCAGCGCTGCCGCCGCTAGCCCTTCCACGAGTTGCGGATGATCGGCGACAAACTCACCGACCGAAGTCACCACCGGCACCAGCGCCGTTACAAGGCTGTTGACGGCGGGTAACAACGCCTGACCGATCTTCAACGAAATGTTGTCGAGCGAGACGTTGAACTTCGCTAGATTGGTCGAGGTTTCACCCTTCACTACTGCCGGCAGCTGCGCCGTCGCGGGCTTGTTCAACGAAGCAGGGATTACCGCGTCCTTGCCCAGCGTCGGCACGTTGAGTTTTTTGCTCTTGGTCGCCAGCTCGTCTTCGGCCTTGATCGCCCTCTTCAAGCCTTCCTGGAAAGGCTTGAGCAAGCCACCACCGGAAATGAAACCGGATAAATCAAAGGGCTTGATCGAACTGCTTTCCAGGCTTTTCCTGAACGCCGCCACCTTGCCCCGGACGCCCTTCATCTCGGTGTCCATTTTCTGCAGGCCCTGCATCACGACGAGCATGTTCACCGTGGTCTGCATGTTTTGCTGGAGCGCGTTTATCTGTGTATTGGCCATCACTGCACCTGCTGCATCGCATTGATCCGTTGCGCGTGCTCCAGCGATTCGCGAAGCACATCCAGTGGCCTGGCCATCATCTGTTCGGGGTCAACCTTCCAGAACCAGGCCAGGTCATAGGCGACGGCGATCAGGTCGGTGATGGCGCCGACGCCGCACTCATGAAAAAACTCGCAACGGCCCAGCTCAGCGCGTTGAGGTCAGCCAGATCCAACTGGTTGACCGACGACGGCGGAATGCCGGCGCACACGGCGATGTATTTGGCCGCCACGTCCATGTCGAGGCTGACTTCTTCACTCTTGTCGATCCTGTACGGCAGCGCCTTGATCGTTCGCACTTCCTGCACCGTCGGACGGCGCAGAACGAGTTCGGTCAGTGGCTCGCCGTGGGCTTCGATTGCTACTTGAAGCTTCACGGCGCCGCTCATTGCCAGGTCCCCTTGATGCCTTCGAATTTCAGTTCGATGGTGGCGTCGTCGCCCTTGGAGACTGGCTCCTCGACCAGATAGGCGCCGGCCAGCACGTAAACTTTGCCGTTGCTGAATTCGCAGGTGACGGTGATATCGGTGCCTTCGATCAGCTTCTTCAGCGGGAAGTCGGCGGTGTGCAGCGCGGTCACTTTGAACGACGGTGCGATGTCGGTTTCCTTGTAGAAACCGGGCACGACGGTTTCACGTTTGACGGCCATCAGCGGCGCTTCGCAGCCGCCATTGATGGTCAGTTGTGCGCCGTCGACCTTGACGTAGCAGGTGCCTGCAATCAGTTGACCCATGGTATTTCTCCCTTCAAATAAAAAGCCCACGCGAGGTGGGCTGAATGCTTAGCGCCGACTGCGCGGATCAGGCCGCGTCGTCGTACTGCAGACGGAACTGGTTGAGCAGTGCGAACACGCGCAGGCCGTTGATGTAGTCCGGCGGGAACAGCACGTTCACGCGGCTCGGGTCCTGCACGTCGCGCTCGACGATCAGGTGCTCGGCGAACAGCTCGGCGTTCTCCACATGACCTTCCAGCTCCAGCTTGGCGTACTGCGCGATCAGCTCGCCGCGAATGGTCGCAGGCGTGACGATCGGCTGGCCGGCGCCGAAACGGGTGCCGTCGGAGGCCAGTTTGTGGCGGCCGTATTTGCTGGTGATCACGCTTTGCAGACGACGCACGATGAACGCCGACTGGTGCATGGTTTCGCTGTCCAGATAGGAATTGTCGGCCTGGCCGTAGGCGTTCTTCTGGTAGGTGGTGATCGAACGCTGGATGCGCACATAACCGCCTTCGTAGTACGCGGTGGCGATGCCATAGTTGAGCAGCGATTGACGCTCGGTCAGGGTGAAACGCTCGCTCGCCGGCGCCGGGTCAACGCCCGGCAGGCTGCCGCTTTGCGTCGGACGGCTGGCGTCGGCGGAGATGAATACCGAGGTGCGTGCAGCCAGCGCGGCGGCTTGTACCCAGACCGGTTGCGGGACGCCCGGTTCCAGCGCCTGAATGGTCATGTGCTGATCGTTGCGCGCCTGGCCTGCAGCGACCAAAGTGCCGACGGTGCCGCGCTTGGCGCTGTACACGTGACCGAACAGTTGCTTGGCCCACGACCAGCGACCGGTGCTGTCGTCCATCACCGCTTGCCAAGTGTTGAGGGTGGCCACATCGGACCATGGCAGGCAGATGAATTCGAACGGCTCATCACCCAGTGCCGCGATCGCCGCGACCTGATCCGGGACACCGACACCGCCGATCATCGGCGTAATCGCGGTGACCAGCCCGGCCGGGGTCTCCTCACCGTTGCTTTTGCCCAGCCGATTGAATTGAAGGCTGATGTCGTTACCACTATCGCCGGTCCATTTGGTGCTCAGGGTAACCACGCCTTCGGCAGCAATCGCGGTGACGGGCAGATCGGCAGTCGCGTTGACTTTCAGCGCCAGCGCAGTGGCCGCCTGAGAAGCGGTCGCACCGGTGACGACGGTGGCTTGCACCCGCACACCACCGACATACAGATTAAGTACGCCAGCCTGAGTGGCGGTGCCGGTCAGGGTCAGGACGCCTTTGGCAATGCTGCCTTCAGCGTTGTGCAATGGCAGGCACCAGATCTCACCGACCGGGTCGGCTTTGCGGAAGGTTTCGTACATCGAGGCGAGCATCGAGCCCTGCCCGCCGATGCTCTTGGCCAGCGCCACACTCGACACCAGCACCAGTTTGCCGGCATCGGCCGGGGCAATATTGTCGTTGACCTGCGCGACGATCAGACGGCGCATGGCCGAGGTCGCGCTGTTGGCGGCCGAATTGTCCATTTCGGCATAGAACAGCGGCACACGAATGTCCGCCGGGATGTTGCTGAATCCGATCGCCATTATTTGGCTCCCTGTGGTTTAGCCGCTTTTGCGGTTTTGAGTGTGATATCGCCGTCGGCCAGACGCCGGCGCCACCAGGCGCTGTCCAGCACGTCACGGCCGGCAGCCGGCAACAGGTCGCCGGCCTCCGGGTCAGGTACGACACGGCCGGCGGCCGGCACTACGGTGATGCGGTTGCTCATGGGGTTACGTCTCCAGAGAAAGTCATTTCCACCCGGCCATCCGGGCCCGGGCGGTGCAGGTTGGGGTCAGCCGGATCGATCGCATCGACCCGCACCGTCATCCCGGTAAAGGACGACAAAGCGTCCAGTTCGCGCTCGTGCCAACTCTCCGCAGGCTGACTTGGCAGATTGCGGCCGAGCTGGAACTCGGCATAAAAACGCAGCCGATAGAACAGGCGGCTGCTGTTGATCGAGACCAGCTCGCCGCCGTCGTAAACGATGGCGCTGTAGTCGGCATCGGGCTTGAACCCCACCAGCGCGCGCCACAGTTCGGCGCGCAGGTCGTGCAACCCATCCAGCGCTTTTGTCGCGTCGGTAGCGTCAAGTACGAGGACGAGTTCAAAGCGGTCGCGGATTGGTTGGGTGGTGAGGTTTTGGGTGGTGCTGTTGCTGGCCAGATCGGCGATTGGCAGCACGTGGGCCGAAGGTGTTGGCAGATCCGGGTTGCCTTGCAGCAACGCCAGGTCGACACCCACCGAAATATGATTAGCAAGCCCAGGGCATTGCCCACGCAGTTGCGTGAGGATCGGGGTGATCTTCATGGGGGTGTTCCGAATTAAGAGAAATTACAGTGAACGCCGCAGTCCCTGTGGGAGCGAGCCTGCTCGCGAAAGCGGTCGATCAGTCACATCGATGCTGAAGCTGACGTTCCTTTCGCGAGCAGGCTCGCTCCCACAGGAATAAGCACTCGGTTCAGGATTACTGTTCCGCCTTCGGATCCAGGCACGACGCATCAATCAGGCAGCGATAGCTGTTCTCGCGACTGCCGCTGGCGGTGACCTTGTCGATCGACCAGCGTCCGCGCATGAAGTCCGGCCAGCTCTCATCAAGCAACAGCAGACCTTCGGCCGCCAGGCGTGGATCGCCCGGGCAGGTGATTTTCACTTTGTACCTCTGGCGCAACATCTTGCGTACTTCGCCCTCGGCTACTGCGATGGCATCCGCTTCGCTGGGCTGCTTCTGGCGCAGCGTCTTGAACGGCGCTACGCCCGTCTCGACCCAACGCAACACCCCGGCCGCCGCATCCCAGAAACAGGTCTTGCAGCCCTTGGCCTGCTCGCGGGCCGATTCTTCCAGCGTGGCGCTGATGAATGCGTGATCACCGGGACGATTGTTGTGGGTAACCGAGAGCGTCACGTCCGGCAGAATCTGCCCCGACAACGACTTGGTCTGCCCGGGCCGCGCCAGCACATAGAGATCGCCATACGGCTTGGCGACGACGTTGTATTTTTTCGCCAGCCGCGTGACGAAACCCATATCAGTTTCGTTGGACTGGTCGATGTGCTCGATGCGGATCAACGAAATCTCCGGCGCGACCCGTGGCGAAAAGCCGTGCAGCTCCACCAGCTTGCGAAATAATCCACCCAGCGTCGTTGGCCCATGACTGGCGGTGCGGCGCTGCTTGAAGCCGGTTTCATCATCCTTGCTGAACGGTGCCGCGGTGGCCACTACGGTCAGGCGAAACGGAAAAAGTGTCGGCGTCAGACGCGTCACTTTGAACAGGCCTTTATCGACCATTGCGGTTTCTCGATAACCGACTTCCAGCCCAATTTTGCCGCCCAGACTTGGCAGCCCTTCAAGGCCCTCCAGATCGATGGTCAGCGTCAGCTGATCGGACTCGAAACCGGCGGCATCGATGTGCTCCCAACTGATCAGGCGTTGATTGAGCAAGGCCGCGTTGGCCCCGTAGATATTTACCGCGGGCGTAAATCCCAGTGCCATGTCACCTCCTTAATCCCAGGCCGTTACTGCTTTGACCACGGCGGGTTTCACATCCAGTTCCGGCAGCACGATCCAGACGCCAGCGGGCAGAATCGGCCCGTGTTCGGCCAGGGTCGGGTTGAGTCTCCACAGCGCTTCTTCGGCGCCGTCATCACTGCGCCCGGTTTCGCGGTAGAGCAGCAGATTCACCGAATCACCGGCCACACTTCGTGCGTTACGCATTGTTGAACTCCGCTAGTTCGATGACCCAATCGACCACCATCGCCGTGCCGTCATCGATGATCTGGGTCTGGGTTTCCTGAACGCTACTGATCCGCCACAGGCCCCAGTTTCGACCAATCCCGTCGATCAACGGCAGCGGGCTGCGCAGCGCCTGCAAAGCACGCAATTCATCGAGCCGATCCATGGCCACGGCGTACATCGACTTGCCGGTAATGGTCAGGGTTTCCGGTTTCTGTCCGGTCTGGCTGGACTTGGGTTTGCTGGTGAGGATCTGTATCTCGGTCCAGCCGCCGTCAGACTTGCGCAGCAACTGGTGGTACGCAAAGTTGCGCGACAGGCCGAAGATGAAATTGCCCAGTGCCATTTGTTGTTTCATCAGGCGACTCCATCGGTCAGGGCTGCGTCGCGGCGGGTGGCGAGGGGGTTGGTACTCATTGTCGACATGAACTGAGTGCTGAAATGGTTTTGCATCACTTGCGAGATCACCGCGCCGACTTTTTCCGAGCTGGCGATTTCGCTGCCGCTGATCTGAATCGACGGCGCATAGGTGATCTGCTGGTTTTGCGTCTGAGCGTTGCTCAGGTCCTTGGCCACTTGCGCGGGAGCCGCGAGTTTGTCCTCGGCAGGTTTGCCCCATTGTTCACCGACGTAAGAACCGAGCATTCCGCCCAGAGTCCCACCGAGGAATGTCCCAATACCGGGCGCAATGAAAGTGCCGATCGTGGCGCCAATGGCAGTGCCGGCCAGCTCGCCGGCGGCACCTTTGACCGCTTGGTCATCGCCTTCGCGCCAACCTTTCAGTCCGGTATAGGCCGCGTGCGCAATGGCCACCGGCGCTCCCAGTTTTACCGCCGGCAGCGCTTGGGCGATTTTTGGCATGACCTTGGCGCCAACGCTTTCGACCAAGGGCATAAGCTTGGCAACGGGCCCTTTGAGTCGCGATACCATCTCGCTGTTGCCCAAGCCATCGGTGAACAGTTTGAAGCCCATTTTGATGTCATCAAACAGAGGCGCGACCTTGGCCGTGAGCCCACCCAAACGAGTGCTCCCACTGGCGCGTGGAACTGTCGTGCGCGCCGATGTTCTGGCCGGCGTGCGTCGACCCGGTCGACGACCCGCTCGTTTGTTTTCCCGCCCGCCATCAGAGACATCGTCATCGACGATGGCATCAGCAATATCCGGGGGCAATCGCGTCGTCGCCAGACGTAACAGCTTCGCGGAAACGGTGTCGATGACTGACGCAACGCCGGTTTTCAGCGCCCCGCCAACAAAAGGAAGAGCAGCGGCACCAAGCAGAACCAATCCTGCAGTAAGGGCCGGGAAAGCCTGCGCCGCAGTACTCACGCCATTGGCCAGCGCGGTGAGCACCACTGCGGCACCATCGGCCAACGGCGCCAATGCCGTGCCGAATGCGGTGGTCATCCGGGTCAGACTCGCATCGAGCGCATTCCAGCGCCCTTGCGACGTATTGCCAAATACTTCGGCGGATTTCGCGGCTGCCCCCGAATCGGCGCCCAGTTCCGATGTCGCGTATTGGCGCTTGTCGGCCACTTGGGAGAACGCGTTTTTTACATCCTCTGGTTTCTTCAGCAGTTCAAGAACTCTGACGTCGTTTTCGCCAAACAGCGTCTTCGTCAGTGTTGCCCGTTCTTGCAGCGGTTGTTTATTGAGTGCAGCAAGCGCCGAGTTGATGGCAGCGGGAGCGTCCTTGCGCATCTCTCCTGCCAACGATTCGGGATTCAACCCTAACTGGCTCAGAGCCGTACGTTGCTCCGTCGATACATCTGCGCCCTTCGCCAGCAGCGATGTAATACCCTTCAACGCGGCGCTGGCGCCCTCCTTGTCTGCGCCACTGTTGAGCAGTGCCGCCGCAAACGCGGCCGCTTGTTCCGGAGTCATACCGGCAGTAATTGCAGCCTCGCCGGAACGTTGCACGACCGAACCGATGTCGGCGGCCTTGGCATCCAGGCCACTGTTGCCGAGATAGCTCGTTGCATCGGCCAGATCCTGGCTCTGATAGCGATCCAGCTTCAGCGATGACCGCCAGGCCGCCAACATCTCGCCAGCCGTTTTGACGTCCATACTGAACGCCGCTGCGTTGATCGCGGCATCACGGGAGAACCACTTCAGCTCGTTCGCCCGTTGCTCACCCTTGGCGCCATCGGCAATACCGGATCGTGCTGCGGCGACTTGAACTTGCAACAGGTCAGCGTTGGTGGCACCACTGGCCGCCACCTGTTTCTCGCTGGCGAGTTCCAGAGTGCTTTGTGAATGCGTTTGCAGCTGGTCGTTGCTCATCTTGAGCAACTGATCGAGTTCAACCAGCGCAGTCTCGTTGGCCATCGCCGGCTGCATCAGCTTCGGCGGCGGACGCTGCTCGATCCCGGCGTTGAGTTTTGACTTTGGTTCGCTCGTCGCGACCGGTGCAGCGCCAGCCTTGAATAGCGATTGCTGGCTTGCCAACAACTCGCGAAGCTTGATCTGTTCCTGGGTCAGCAAACGAATATCCACGCTTGCCAACGCGAGCGTCACATTCAAATCCTGCAGCGGTTTGCCGAGGTTGTCGGGCAACGAAAATCCGTCCGTTGCATTGCCGCTCTCGCCGGCGTACGTGAGCGCATATTTGCTCTCTGCCATGCCGCTCTACTCCTGTTTCACGCCAAGGCGAGTGATCGCTATGTCGTAGCGGCGCAACGCCTTTTCGGCGTCCCATTCCAGAATCTCCGCTTCACTTACCGGGTAAATGAGCGGGACGATATCGAGGATTACTTCGATGTCGCGTTCCGAAAGTAGGCCGCCGGCTGGTTTAAAAAATCGTCGATGCGCACCTGCAATTGCGTCCAGTCCGGGACGGTGAGCTGGGCCAGATCAGGGATCATCAGGCCGGTGCAGTGGGCAGTGATGAATTCGGCGCGTTCCTTGGCCGTTTTCAGTTTCTTCATCACTTTGGTGGCGCGCAGCACGGGCATTTCCAGGCTCAGCGAAGTCACGGTGCGGCCGGTCACGGCGAGCGGTTGCAGCAATTGCACTTGATCGGGATCGTCGGATTTCTCCGCGTCCTCGATCTGGTCGAGAAAGTACGCACTCGGCCGGGTCGACATCTCATGGACGTACTGGGCGATGCTCACGTAGTCCGGGCGCTTGAGCTGATCGAGTTCCTTGACCGACAGGCCGGTGGCGAGCAGCGCCAGCTCGAAGAACTGATCGTCTTCGTCATCGCCGGCGCGTTCCAGCGCATCTTTTTGTGCGGCGTAGAACAGCGGTTTGAGCCGGATCGATTCGATCTGCGAGCCATCGTCGCCGGTGATCGGTGACAGCAGTTCGTGTTGGGGGGGCATCCACGGCATGTATGAATTCCTTGGTGATTCTTTGGGAATTATTGAAATCCCTTGTGGGAGCGGGCTTGCCCGCGATGAGGTCGGTACTTCCAACACTGAGTTGATTGACCCACCGCTATCGCGGGCAAGCCCGCTCCCACAGGTTTTGTGTGTTGTGTGCTGCCGGTTTACGGCATCAACACCGCACGCCGTGCATCACCGAGGATGTCGACGCCGTTGAGCACGAACTTCTGCGTGCGCACGTCGACGTCGATCACCGGCACGCCGTTTTCAAGGCGGTTGTAGGTGCGGCAGGACAGTTCCAGATTGGTCTTGGGCTTCTCGCCCATTTTCACTGCGGTTTCCTCAAGGGATTTCAACTGGCCGCCGACGGTGTGGTAGGTGAACCAGGTATTGCCGTCCTGATCCTGACCGGCTTCACGCACGTTGAGCAGGATGTCGTCGCCCAGCTTCACGCCCAGCGCCAGCAGCACTTCGGCGCCGAGGCCTTGCAGGGTCAGCTTGGCGCCGAGCGCTTTGCCGCCCTTGGCCATTTCTTCGACGATGAAGCGCCCGCCGCGCATCTCTTCCATGTCGAATTCGATTTTCGGCGGGGTGAATTCCTCAACGGTCGCCGACAATGGCAGGCCTTGCAGGGTGGCCGCGATGGCCTGTCTTACGCGGTTGGTAAACATTAGAGAACGTCCTCCAGGAACTGCTCGATGATTTCATCGCGGGCGTTGAGTTGATAAACCATGTGTTCGTTCGGCGCGTAGCGGCCGTAGTCGATGACCACGTACCAGGTGCCGTTCTTGTACTTCTCGACGCTGTTGAGTTCCGGGTGCAGATACACGCTGCCGCCGGGAATGGTTTCGTCGGCGACCAGGGTTTGCAGCCAGTCGTTGATGCGCTTGACCTCCTGATCCATGAAGGATTTGGTGAGGTTCTTGGCCATGGCTTTCTGGCCGGCCTTGACCAGCTTGCGGCTGATCGCATCTTCGAGGCCGACGTAGCTGATGAACTTGCCGGTGATCGAGCGGTTACCCAGCAGCGAGAAACCGCCGAGCACGGTGCGGGCGTAGTAGCTGACGCCGTAACGGTTGAGCAGATCGCCTTCGGTGGAAGTGTCGAGGATGTTGTACTCGACGACGCGCGAAACGTCTTCGGCGAAAGTCACCTGGTTGCCCGGGCTCTCCCATTGCTTGACCTTGGCCAGCGCGGCAATCGCCAGACTGGACGGCGACAGGAAGACGTTTTTCTTCGCTGCTTTCGAATACACGGCGGGCATGTTGTGCACCACCAGGCAACGGTCGAAACCGAGTTCGGCGCCGCCGAGTTCCTGGCTGTACAACACCTGATCGGCCACCGACACATCCTTGCCGTCCAGCACGACGCGGGCCTTGATGCGCTTGCCGAACGCGGCGAACTCACCGGCCACCGCTTTAGTGCCGGTGAAGCCCGGCGCACCGATGATGGTCAGGTCTTCCGAGACACTGCCCAGCGCCGCCAGACCCAGCTTGCGGCCAGTGGCCGGCTCGACACCGCCGATCACATTGTTGACCGTGTCGGCCGGCGTCGCGCCGGCCTCGACGATGACTACGTACACCGGCACTTTCACCACTTTGAGGATCTGGTAAACCGCGTGGTACAGCGTGCCCTCTTCCGACCCAGTCGGATCGAGCAGCGCATGGGTGGTGAAGCTGTTGATGCGAAACGGCGCGTTTCGCGGAATCAGCGGATCGGCTTTCGGCGCAGTGCCGACCAGCCCGATGACGTTGTCACCCAGGCCACCCATGGCCTCGGGGGATTCGGTGGCATTGACGGTAATGCCGTTGTGCTCGAAGTTCAGAACCTCAGCCATGTTCAGTCAGCCTTCTTGGCAGCGGCCTTTTTGGCCTGGGTGATAGGGGTTTTCAGTTCCAGTCGACCGGCAAAGTGCAAGGCACGGGCCTCGACATCGAGCAGATCGAGTTCTTGACCAACGCTCGACCAATGCCCACCTCCGGTGGGGAATGGGACGAGCACGGTGTAGGTTTGGCGGGTTGCCATTTTTCGTTTCTCCATAAACGGGAAAGCCCCTCATGGGGAGGGGCTTTGGCGGGTGTTGGGTGTTTTGACGGGGATAACAAAACGCCCCAGGATCGGAGCGGTTAGTAAGTAAGAGAACTTGATGTCTGCGACTTAAAATACGGCCAACCTTTCTTGAGCATATCTTCCAAGTAAGTACCAGCTTCAATGAATTTAAGCAGTTCGAGTTCTCGGTCGAAACAAGCTTGGACGTGAGCCCTGACGGCTTTGGCGATCGCTAGAATCTTTAGGGCATCAATTTCCACGAATCCATCGAGCGATTTGAAGTTGCAACGATAATCAGGATCAAGGATCGCCGAGAGAGCCGCGCCATAGATCAGAGCCGCGCTTTCGCGGGAGGTCGAGACGCAAAGCCCCTCCACTGACACGACGGAGTTTTCTCGCTCGTAGCGCTCGGCGGCGACAGACTTCGCATAGTCCGCAGCCGCTTCCGGGAACGCCTCTTTCACTATTTGTTCGCCCACTTTACGCCAGATACCATCGGTTTCTTGCGTCAACCTGATAAACAAATCCTGGTCAATTTTTACTGCTGACGTGGGGATCTTATGAACTCCCTCGATCAGACAGGTCTGTAACTTCGCTTTTTCGTCAAACAGTGCGTATTTCATGATCTCTCCTTAACTACCCACCGCGATCCAATGGAATACAGTGACCCCGGGAAATGTATGTTTTCCATAAAATGCATTCAGATTTGAAACACCCACGTCCACATACCCGTTCACCGCAGAACCCGGCGTGTAGTTCAAAGTAGCGTTCAGGCTGTACATGGCATTTGGGAAAGCGATAGGAAAGGCCGTTGCGATATCCGTACCGCCATTTCCTGAAACTCTTCCCCACTGGATGATCAGACCTCCCAGCCATGAGGGGAAGATGATGTAGCCATTAATGGCTTTGAGGATTTGAAAGCCCCAGCGAAGTTTTTTGGGCGTGACGGTTGTTGTGTCGTTAGCTCCGGTATCCGTCAGTTCTTGAGTGGCAATTTGAGCGGTGCCACGCTTGATTTCAGTCGCTTGTTGAGCCAAAGCGGCTAAACCGGCGATATCAATACTTCCCTGATTGATCGGCGCGTTCCAGGCTTTGATGCACCACATGACGGCAAGGTTGCGGGGACGGGTTTCCGTTCCACCTGCGTTCACTGTCGTGACAACAGTCACCGTCTGCATGGTAGTTCCGGCATCTACAGCGGAAAGAAAAGCACCTGTAGATATCGCTGCAACAGCACCATTGACCTTACCACCCTGCCATTCGCCTGCCGGATCCAATGTAGCGCCGGTTTCGTCAAAATAACGGTGATTGTGCGCCTTAAAGGATTCTGCCTGGATACTTCCCAAAGCTCGACCAGCATCCACTCCGCGGCCATGATCCCAGCCACGCAGAAACTCGCCACGCGACTCCGGCAAACGGAAGTTCCCCGCCCCCTCGTTACCCTTGTTGTAGGTGGTACCGAGAAGAGCCGCTAGATCAGGATAAGCCGCAATACTCTGCACACTGCCATCCAGCTCCAGATAACCGGGAGCGACGATGCCGGTCGGGAACGCCAGAACAGCCCCCACCGGAACGGCGGATTTCAGCCGTTCGACCTCCTTCGCCAGCGCGGAGACATCAATCGTTCCCTGATTGACCGGGGCGTTCCAAGCTTTGATGCACCACATGACGGCGATGTTGCGGGGGCGTGCCTCTGCGCCACCAGAACTATTGAAACCTGCCGCGAAATTGTTCATTACGGCCGTATTGCCGTTGTCTACCACTACGGCACTTGGATTGCTGCCGGAAGCATTAGCGAACGCCTGCATGCGGGTGACCGTATGAGCGTGCGATTTGTTGTCGTCGGCCTGCCAGCTGCCAAGCCCACGTCCGGCATCCACTCCCCGCCCATGATCCCAACCGCGCAAAAACTCCCCACGCGCCTCCGGCAGCCGGAAGTTACCAACCCCCTCATCCCCCTTGTTGAACTTGCCACCCAGATAAGCACTCAAGTCCGGATAAGTCGCACTGCTCTTGACGCTGTTATCCAGCTCCAGAAAACCCGGCGGTGGCGCATCAACCGGAAACGCCACAATCGATCCCACTGGCAACGCAGAAGCCTTGGCAATCAACGCCTCAACTTCAGCCTTGGTGTACGAATCCTTGATGCCAAACCCAGCCAGCGTTTCCGGATTGGCCCCAGCCGTAGCGCGGCCATATTCGTCAACGGTCAGACTTTTATAAGTCCCGGCCGCAATCCCGGTGCGGCCTGCGAGCATCTTGAACGTCAGTGCAGTCGTGCCGAGGTTGATCGGCGCGTTGGTAGTCAGGTGCCACAGCGAATCTCCGTTCGCCGTGCCCTCCTCCACCATCACCGTCAGGCCCGGGGTGACCTTGGCGCTGGTGCTGGCATCGGTCGCCCGCTGCCAGTCGCCATTGGCGACGATCCACAGGCCGTTGTCCTTGGCCAGGGTCTGGCTCGGCAACAGCACGCGATCGCCGGCCACCACGGCAACACCATCGATCTGCTGGGCGCCGTTGAGTACGATATTGCCGGTGGCAGCGACGCGTACCGACTGCTTGCCATCGAGCTTGCCGAGTTCTTCGGCCAGATAACTCATGACCCAGGCACGGGTGGCCTTGACCACCGTGTCATCGATCAACAAGGTCACCAGCGAGGCATTGCTGGTCTCGAAAATCGAGCGAATGTAAAACTCTTTGCCCGAGCCCGAGGTGGCGAGCACCGGTTTGAACGACTCCGGATATTTGACGATGGCGTAGAGAATTCCAGTGTCGGTCCACAGCCCGGCCTCTCGCACGTACCAGCCGCCGACATCCGGCGGGATGGTGACTTCGGCGAGCAGCCAGCTCGGATTTTTCTCATCCTGAAACAGCGCATTGAGCGGTCCGCGCCAGACTTCGCGTTTCAGTGCGGTTGCGGTGGCGGCCGGGTTGTAGACCGCGCCGCCGCCGTCGCCGACGGAAATCTGCGTCAGCTTGATCGGCGTACCGGCGGCCTTGCACGCCGTTTCGTAGGCAATCCCTGCGTTGGTGAGCAGGGTGTAATAGTCAGCCATTCAGGCCCCCTGAGGATAAATAGTGGATGTTTCGACGGTGTACAACGCAGCGGCCAGGAACGCCTCGCCAGAGGTTTCAAGGCCTTCGATGAACACTGGATAAACCGTGGTCAGCTCACCGCAGAACGTAGCGGCACCGATGACGTGATTGCCGAATGCGCTCAAGCCCACCGACACCGAAAGAACGTCCCTCTCGCTTTTCGCATCGGCCAGACGGCGGTCGAGACGTGCATCAATTTCTTCGCTGTAGGGTTGTTCGCTGAAGGCACGCACGGAAAAGCTGTACGGCGCGCCGGGCGGTGTCTGTTCGTACCAGGCGCGGATCTCGGGTCTTAATTGCAAACCCTTGGCGGCGTTTTCCAGCGCCTTGCGAGTGCCGGCCTGGCGCGCGGTGGGCCAGGCCAGTTCGACGGTGAGGCGCTTCTCCGCCACCGGCGCATCAGTGCTCCATTCGGCGACGCCACGATCGGCAGCCAGATAAGGCAGGAAAGCCACTGGCGTTTCGCTGGGGTTCATCAATTCCGGGAACGGCGGTGCGATGCGATCGAGCAAGGCGCCGAAGCCCAGATCCAGTCCGCGCTCAAGTGCCGAGCTGTTGGCTGGCAGTAAGGTCGGGCGCTGAGTTTTTTCACTCATAGCGTCAGCACCTCGACTTCGACCGCGGTGCAATAAGGCGCCTGAAAAGCGGTGGTGACGATCGGCGCCAGCGGTTCGAGAATCTGCAGTTGTACGGCGCCGGCGCTGTGCAACGTGTAGTCGATCCAGCTCGGATCGACCCGACCTTCGAGGCGATGGCAACTGTCGGCATACGCCTGCAATTGTGCTTGCGCGGCGACCCTGGTCAGGCCCGAATCAGGGCCGGAATTGATCTTGGCAATGACGCGGATTTTGTAGCGCTGGATCTCGGCAGCCTTGACGGTGACGAGGTCGGTTTCCGGGCGCACATCAGGGCGGGCAAAGTGCTGACGAACGCCGTCGAGCAATGTCTCGGAAGGTGTGCCATCGCCTTCTCGCGAAAGCACGGTGACCTGCACTTCGCCCGGCGCAGTGCGCCGCCCGTTGCCATCCTTGACCTGCGCGGCGAGGCCGTCGGGATCGAAGGTGTAGGTGACGTTTACCACGCCGGAATCAGTGGACTCGACCTGCACCGTGGGCCGCTCGCCGAGGGTGAATACCTCACGGCGATACTGCATCCGCGAACCCGCCGCCGGTGCATGGGGCGCGAGGTAATAACGCAGCCGAGCGTCGTCATCACTTTCATAAATCGCCGGCACCGGCGGGAATGCCGCCGGGTCGCCGGGATCGAGCAATTGCCGCTCAAGGCCCATGTCCGCCAGCCGCGCATCCAGATTGCTGCCGGTCGCCCACCACGCCAGCATCTGCTTGATGCGTGCGTTGTATTTGCGCTCATGGGTTTGCAGACGCACGCAGAACGCTTCCAGCGCCAGGGTCAGCAATTCGCTTTCGTTTTCCAGACTCGCCTTGAGATTCACGGCGCTGGCCGGAGAGCGAGCCCCCACGTATTCGATGACGAAACTCTTGAACTCGGCGAGCAAGTCTTCGAACGCTTCAACCGTGATCAGCGCGGGTTCGGCCAACTGATTCTGGCCAGGTATCAGCATGCTCATGTCAGCACCTCGAAGGTTTGTTGGCGGTTTTTCCAGGTGCCGGCGAAGCGCAGCAGCAGGCCGTCGCCGTGACGGCTGGCGACAATCACTTGCGGCTGAAAATCGTCGATGCCGTTTTGCGAGTTGTAGAACGCTTGCGCGGCGTGGCTCTGTGCCAGAAGCAGAATGTCGTCACCGAGGTTCTGCCCGAGCAGCGTGGGAATCAGCGAACCGTACAAAGGTCGTTTCTGCCGGGTGCCCAGCGGTGTGGTCAGGGCTCGGGTCGCGCGCTGCACAAATTGCAGCCAGTCGTCGACCGTGGCCCCGCTGTCTCTATCGATTCCGATCATGGGAGGCTCTTGAATCAGGGGCTGATGACGCGGCCCTGGTGATCGACCAAGGGGCCACTGAAGTGCACGCCCGAGGCGTCGATGCTCAGGCCGACGGCGCCCAGTTGCAGGGTGATCAGCTGTGGCGACATGGCCAGACGTGCAGGGCCGATGCTCAGTTCGAGCGACTCGCGAGACCCGTTGAATTGCGCGGGTCCGTTCAGCCAGTGCAAGGCGTGGCTGGCGTCGTCGTAACCGCTTTCGCTGCCGTCCCGATGCACCCGACGGGTCAGCGTCGGCACAGTCGAGGTCGGGGGGAAACGGTCACTGTTCAAGCCGAACAACGCGACACTCTGCGCACCGCTTTCACCGCTGCCGTAGTTGAACAGCAGGCACTGCTCTCCCACCGTGGGGATGCGCGATTCGCTTTGCGCACCGGCGCTAGGGTTGAAGAATTTGATCGCCGGGGTGAACAATCCACCATGGCTGACTTGGCAAGTGTTACTCGCCGCATCAACTGACTGACAGATGCCAATGCGACAGAAACTCTCGGCGCGGCGGTGCAAGTCTTCAATTTCCGCTTCCATTTCCGCCAGACGCTCAATGATCGGGCCAAGCTGCATACGCAGTAATGCATCGAACATCGGTCAGCCCTCCAGCGCGGTGTACTGGTCTGGATCGTCGATGTTGCTGACTTCCCAGGTGCGAGCGAATTTCGGCATGCCCAGCGGATCGTCGAGCAGGGTCGAGCCGAGGTAGAGCGTCTGCTCGAAGGTCAGGGTCCAGGCTTTGTATTGTTGATCCGCACTGATAAGCAACGACGGCAAGCCATCGATATTCAGGGGCAGATCGCATTGATCGCCGGGCAATCCCCAGCGGTTGTCGGTGATCAGGTTTTTCAGCAAGGCGATCAGATCGCACGCTGCAAAAGCGGTCGCAGAAAGCGCCGGGATGACTTGCAGTGACAACGTCATGACATGAGCGATACGCCCATCAGCGCCGCGCACGCCGGACGCATTTCGGGCAAAGTCGATCAGTACCCAGGCTTGAGCGCCCGCCACTGTGAAATCAGCGTGACTACCGACATTGAGGTTGAGACCGGCGGTGTTGCGCAGTGTCGTCGCGATGGCTGTGAACAGTTGCGACGGCTGCTGGATCGGTGTGGGCATAGATGACCTCCTTTTCAATCGTCCACGCGCAGCCCTGCCGCCAACATGGCGGCACGGAGAAATATTCAGGGTTAAGGGTGGTCGCGCGGCGGCACTTCGCAGACGCCGATGCGCTTGGCCGCCCAGCGTTCGTAAAGGCCGATGGCGACATCAGCGCCGGCCATCGCGGTCAGGCAGCCAAACGCGCCAGCGGCCCAGATCGACATGCCGGCGGCATACAGCAGCATGATTGCCGACACGCCGCAGATCATGCAGGCACCAGAGCGTAGCGCCAGCCGCCGTACCAGTGACCAGCCGCGGGCGCCCTCCTTGTCGGCACGCCACATTTCGCCGGACACCCCTCCGACGACGGCGAGGAGGATGACCAGCCAGATCGGCATGTCCGCCAACGCTTGTTGCTCGTTTGTCATGTCACGCCTCCGTGGGCAGTGGGTGATAGATGGGAATCGAGTTCAAATAATGTCTCTTCAGGCAGGCATTCCAAAAAGCCCGGCCTTGCGCCAGGCTTTTCAGCAATGCGGTCCCGCCGATCGATTACTCGAGTTGGAATCAGTAAGGTGCGACTGGCCACGCGATGTTCGCCGGATAACCCGACTGCTGATCGATGTCGCTGAGGGCGATGCAGTATTGCTTTTGGGCCAACAGCCGAGCCTGGTCTTCGCTGGTGGCGACGCCGACGTCGACTTTGAACTGCAGCGAGTTCATCAGTAACCAGTTGGCGGCCCCATTCAGCAATTGCCACTTCTGCTGTTCGGCTTCGTTTCGCAGCTCTTCTTCGGTCGGTGCAGAGAAGGTCCAGACCCCATTGAAGGTTGCGCTCCAACCCACCCGAATATCCGTACTGCCGGTTACATCAACCCAAACCGAGGTTGGCGAAGCGGGTGGTTCAAGACTCACTTCACTTTCTTTCAACTGGACAACTCGGTTGTATTCAACCAGTGCATAAAGACTCATTGGGTCTTCCTCATTTACTCTTTGGCAGGAATGTCGCCGTGCAACTGGCAGGTATTTAAAAGCCCGGCAACAAGGCCGGGCTCTTCAGTAATGCACTGCGCATTTCAATATTGCGGATGCGTCAAATGTCGCTTATGGCACTTCAGGCCAAATGACGCTCAGTGGATAGCCCGGCTGTTTGTTGACTTGGCTCATCGCGATGAAGAACTGCTTGTAGGCCAGCAGTGCGGCCTCTTCAGCAGGTGTTGCCAGCCCCAGCTCGACTTTTTGTACCAGCGCGGACGATGCCAGGGTGAAGTTGACTTTATCGAAACGAGTCACTCTTTCGTTACGCATTTGAATAGCCAACATGGACGGTTGCCCCCACATATCGCTATCAGTAAATGTCCAGACGCCGTCGGTGTTCACCGCGTTCCAGGAATAATCGATCTTGGGCAATGCGCTGACATCCACCCAGACTTGGTCCGCCGGAAACTCATCGGTGATCGGGTTCGCGGTTTCAAAAATGTTGTCGACTTTGCCAGCGACGACACGTGCGTATTTCTTCATGCTCATCATCCTTATTGAGTGCCGGCATCCCGGCGTTTCAGTTCCTGCCCGGTAGGCAAAAGCCCGGCGCTTGCACGCCGGGCTTTTCAGTAATGCGCTCCTTCGCCTTCCTTCCAATCCTGTGTTCGAGAAGGAAGCTGACTTTTCGGCGCTACTGGCGCGGTACGAGTCCATTCAGATTGTTTTTCCGACCGCGGTCCCTGCCCGCCGGATAACTGCTTCTGGTGCTTTACGCTGCACACCCGGGTCAGTTGCCAACCCTCTGAACCGTTGAGGCCGGTTCATCGCTGCCTGTTCTTGTGGAACTAAAGAGCCTGTCTTGCCAGCCGCTTTGTCGAGCGGCTTGGTGGCAAGAATATGCATGGATGCATATACAGTCAATGCGTAAATGCATTTATTTATGCATTAAATTTGCGCGTATGCATGAAACCCAAGCGGGCCAAGGGGTGGGGAGATTTATGCAGGCGAAAAAAAAACCTGCCGAGGGGCAGGTTTCAAATCAATCGAAAGGGACTAGCGGGCGTACATGCCCCACCAGAAGACGTGACCGAGGATGACGATCTGCTCTTCCTGGATTTCCTGGAAGCTGTAGTCCTCATCCGGATGCTCGTCGCGATTGAAGCTGCGCAGACGGATGCCGGTGGGCAGGCGATAGAGTTGCTTCACGCGCAATTGGCCGTTGTGATTGATCGCATACAGATCGCCATCAATGATGTCGCCGATGCCGCACTTGCCGGCGTTGACGCCGACGGTGGCGCCATCACGCAGGACCGGCAACATGCTGTTGCCGCGCACCGTCACGCATTTGGCCTGGTCGAACTGCACACCGTTATGGCGCAGGCTGCGCTTGCCGAAGCGCAGGCTGGAGCGCTCGCTCTCTTCGATGACGAATCTTCCTGATCCAGCAGCCAATTCAACCTCACGTAGAAAGGGCACCGACACCTCGTCGTCATCGACGGGCGTGTCGTCGTCCCACAGGCTTATGTCCTTGAGTTCCGCATGCACGTCAGCGCGAGTGCCGCCGGTCGTTGGCGTGACATCCGCACGCCCGCGCAGCTGATCGGTGCTGACGTTGAAATATTCAGCGATCTTCGAGATGTGTTTATCCGAAGGATCGACAATCTTCCCGCTGAGAATCCGCGAGAGCGTTGATTGAGGCACGCCGGTGCGACGGTGGAGCTCCGTGGGGGAGATCCCGTGCTGATCGAGCAGTGCTCTTAAGACGGAGGAAACGTTGCGTTTTTGCATAACGCGCATAGTGCTTGAAGTTTTTCCCGAAGACAAATGCTGATTTGCATAAATCGTGCATAGGTCAACTTTTTTCCGCAAGTAAACGTTCACCCGACCGCAGCGCCTGCGTCGGGCAGACCGCCCATGGTAACCTTGCGCCCATCGCGGAAAAGCCCGGCCACTGCCCGCGCTTTGCCCTACATCTTTTAACGAGTTGCCCGACAATCCGATGAATAAAGCCGTCTCCGACCTGTCCTCCCACACTCCGATGATGCAGCAATACTGGCGCCTGAAGAATCAGCACCCGGACCAGCTGATGTTCTATCGCATGGGCGATTTCTACGAAATCTTCTACGAAGATGCGAAGAAAGCCGCCAAGTTGCTGGACATCACCCTGACCGCGCGCGGGCAGTCGGCGGGTCAGGCGATTCCGATGTGTGGGATTCCTTACCACGCGGCGGAAGGTTACCTGGCGAAACTGGTCAAGCTCGGCGAGTCGGTGGTGATTTGCGAGCAGGTCGGCGACCCGGCCACCAGCAAAGGCCCGGTGGAGCGCCAGGTCGTACGGATCATCACGCCGGGGACAGTCAGCGACGAGGCGCTGCTGGATGAACGCCGCGATAACCTGATTGCAGCGGTATTGGGCGACGAGCGTCTGTTCGGTCTGGCGGTGCTGGATATCACCAGCGGCAACTTCACCGTGCTTGAGATCAAAGGCTGGGAAAACCTGCTGGCGGAACTGGAGCGGGTCAACCCGGTGGAACTGTTGATTCCAGATGACTGGCCAAAAGACCTGCCGGCGGAGAAACGCCGTGGCGTACGTCGTCGTGCGCCGTGGGACTTTGAGCGTGACTCGGCGTTGAAAAGTCTCTGCCAGCAGTTTTCCACCCAAGACCTGAAAGGCTTCGGCTGCGAAAACCTGACCCTGGCCATCGGCGCTGCCGGCTGCCTGCTGGCCTACGCCAAGGAGACCCAGCGCACGGCCCTGCCCCACTTGCGCAGCCTGCGTCACGAACGTCTCGATGACACCGTGGTGCTCGACGGCGCCAGCCGGCGCAATCTCGAACTCGACACCAATCTGGCCGGTGGCCGCGACAACACCCTGCAATCGGTGGTCGATCGCTGCCAGACCGCCATGGGCAGCCGTTTGCTGACTCGTTGGCTGAACCGGCCGTTGCGCGACCTCACCGTGCTGCTCGCCCGTCAGACGTCGATTCGCTGCCTGCTCGACGGCTACCGTTTTGAAAAGCTGCAACCGCAGCTCAAGGAGATCGGCGACATAGAGCGGATTCTGGCGCGGATCGGCCTGCGCAATGCGCGGCCGCGTGACCTTGCGCGTCTGCGTGACGCTCTCGGCGCACTGCCCGAACTGCAAGTGGCGATGACCGATCTGGAAGCGCCGCACCTGCAGCATCTGGCGGCCACCACCAGCACCTATCCAGAACTGGCGGCGCTGCTGGCCAAAGCCATCATCGATAACCCGCCTGCGGTGATCCGTGACGGCGGCGTGCTGAAAACCGGTTACGACAGCGAACTCGACGAACTGCAATCGCTGAGCGAAAACGCCGGCCAGTTCCTCATCGATCTCGAAGCCCGGGAGAAAGCCCGTACTGGTCTGGCCAACCTCAAAGTCGGCTACAACCGTATCCACGGCTACTTCATCGAACTGCCGAGCAAGCAGGCTGAATCGGCGCCGGCCGACTACATCCGCCGGCAGACGCTCAAAGGCGCCGAGCGTTTCATCACGCCCGAGCTGAAAGAGTTCGAAGACAAGGCGCTGTCGGCCAAGAGTCGCGCGCTGGCCCGGGAAAAGATGCTTTATGAAGCGCTGCTCGAAGACTTGATCAGCCGGTTGCCGCCGTTGCAGGACACCGCCGGCGCATTGGCCGAGCTGGATGTGCTGAGCAACCTTGCCGAGCGTGCGCTGAATCTTGACCTGAACTGCCCGCGTTTCGTCAGCGAGCCGTGCATGCGCATTACCCAGGGTCGTCACCCGGTGGTCGAGCAAGTGCTGACCACGCCGTTCGTGGCCAACGATCTGAGCCTGGATGACAACACGCGCATGCTGGTCATCACCGGCCCGAACATGGGCGGTAAATCCACTTACATGCGGCAGACCGCTTTGATTGTGTTGCTGGCGCATATCGGCAGTTTCGTACCGGCCGCCAGTTGCGAGTTGTCGCTGGTCGACCGCATCTTCACCCGTATCGGCTCAAGCGATGATCTGGCCGGCGGTCGCTCGACCTTCATGGTCGAGATGAGCGAAACCGCCAACATCCTGCATAACGCGACCGAGCGCAGTCTGGTGCTGATGGACGAAGTCGGGCGCGGTACCAGCACCTTCGACGGTCTGTCGCTGGCGTGGGCGGCGGCCGAGCGCTTGGCCCATCTGCGCGCCTACACCCTGTTTGCTACGCACTATTTTGAACTGACCGTGCTGCCGGAAGCCGAACCTCTGGTAGCTAACGTGCATCTCAATGCCACCGAGCACAACGAACGGATCGTGTTCCTGCACCATGTTCTGCCTGGGCCTGCCAGTCAGAGCTATGGCTTGGCAGTCGCACAACTGGCGGGTGTGCCGAGCGAAGTGATCTTGCGCGCGCGCGAGCATCTGAGTCGCCTGGAAGACACTGCCCTGCCCCACGAGGCGCCGAAACCGGCGGCCAAGGGCAAGCCGTCGACACCGCAGCAAAGCGATATGTTCGCCTCGCTGCCACATCCGGTGCTCGATGAATTGGCCAAGGTCGATCTGGATGACATGACGCCACGGCGTGCGCTCGAAATGCTCTATGCACTGAAGAACCGGATATAAGCACTGAAGAAGCGGATATAACGCAATTCGCTTCAAGCTGTTAGAATCTCGCGCGGTTCGGGATGCTGCTGGCTCATAGCCTGGTCAGCAGGTATCGCTCCCGAACCTGGCGACCCCAACCGTGAAGGGGCAACGCTGCCGCCGCCTGAGGAGAAAATTAGAAATGACCTTCGTCGTCACCGACAACTGCATCAAGTGCAAGTACACCGACTGCGTAGAAGTCTGTCCGGTGGACTGCTTTTACGAAGGCCCGAACTTCCTGGTGATTCACCCGGACGAGTGCATCGACTGCGCGCTGTGTGAACCAGAATGCCCGGCTGTGGCGATCTTCTCGGAAGACGAGATCCCAAGCGGCATGGAAAACTTCATCGAGCTCAATGCCGAGCTGGCGGATATCTGGCCGAACATCACCGAGCGCAAGGATCCTCTCCCGGATTCCGCTGATTGGGATGGCAAGCCGAACAAGATCGAACAACTCGAACGCTGATCTACCCCGCGCTCGACTGAAAGGCCCCTTGTGGGCCTTTTTGCTTTTGCAGGTTTTACTTTTCTGCAGACGAAAAAAGGGGCGGTATGACCCGCCCACATTTTTTCCCTATTCCCTGTATTCCCTTTTCATCGTCCTGATGAATCGCCTCCTGCGATGTCCGTTCCCCTCTTCCGTGAAGGGCGTGTCTATCCGTCGACACAGCCCTGATATTAGAGAGTTTCCGCAGCGGAGCAATCAGGCTCACGCGCAGGTCTGCGCTGACATAAAGACATAACAATTGAAAATATTTATATAAATCAGTAGGTTAACATTTAGCAGTGATCGCAATCGCCTTCTGCCGAAGTGTAAAAATAACGAACACTTACGACACAGTAAGCAAAGGCTTACAGCGCGAGACTACAAACTCAGAAAATGCTGACCGCTCGTCTGGCACCTCGCCCGACAAACGCGATGCACGATACAGGCATAAACAAAAAGCCCCGACTGATTGAATCAGCCGGGGCTTTTTGCGGGCGGACGATCAGGCGCTTATTGGAACAGCGACTCGCTCGACAGGCCGTTCTTCTCCAGGATCTCGCGAAGGCGCTTGAGCCCTTCCACCTGGATCTGCCGTACCCTCTCGCGGGTCAGACCGATCTCCAGGCCGACATCTTCCAGCGTGCTGCTTTCGTGCCCGCGCAGGCCGAAGCGGCGAATCACCACCTCGCGCTGCTTGTCGGTCAGCTCCGACAACCATTGATCGATGCTCTGCGACAGGTCATCGTCCTGCAGCAGTTCGCACGGATCGGTGGGACGATCGTCAGTGAGGGTGTCCAGCAGGGTTTTATCCGAATCCGGACCCAGCGAGACGTCGACCGAAGAAACCCGTTCGTTCAGGCCCAGCATGCGCTTGACCTCGCCCACCGGTTTCTCCAGCAGGTTGGCGATTTCTTCGGGTGAAGGTTCGTGGTCGAGTTTTTGCGTCAGCTCCCGTGCGGCCCGCAGGTACACGTTGAGCTCCTTGACCACATGAATCGGCAACCGGATGGTCCGGGTCTGATTCATGATCGCGCGTTCGATGGTCTGACGGATCCACCACGTGGCGTAGGTCGAGAAGCGGAAGCCGCGCTCGGGATCGAACTTTTCCACCGCGCGGATCAGGCCGAGGTTGCCCTCTTCAATCAGATCCAGCAGCGACAGCCCCCGATTGACGTAACGCCGGGCGATCTTGACGACCAGCCGCAGGTTACTTTCGATCATGCGCTTGCGCCCGGCCGGATCGCCACTTTGCGACAAGCGCGCAAAATGAACTTCTTCTTCCGGGGAGAGCAGAGGGGAAAAGCCGATTTCGTTGAGATACAGCTGCGTGGCATCAAGTGCCCGAGTGTAGTCGATGTATTTATGTTGTTTGAGTGTGGCGGAGTGTCTGGATTTGGAACGAACGGAAGGTGGAGCAGCCCCTTCATCATTCAACATCGAATCCGAATCGATGCCGGTCTCCATAAGGAGAACCTCATCGTCGATGTCAAACTCCGGCACTTCTTTACTGAGAGCCATTGTTATAGTCCTTTGGTGAGTTCGACCCCAAGCTCAAGCGACGCCTTTATCCTTGGCAACGCTGGAGCCTGTCCCCTCTACGCGACGGAACAGGCTGGCCTACAAATCAACGTCTTGGCAGGAACTGCAGCGGATCCACTGGTTTACCTTGGCGGCGAATCTCAAAATGCAGTTTCACCCGGTCTGTACCCGTTGACCCCATTTCGGCAATTGTCTGTCCGACCTTGACCTGCTGCCCCTCCCGAACCAACAGCCTGCGGTTATGTCCGTAAGCACTGACGTAGGTTTCGCTGTGTTTGATGATGACCAATTCGCCGTAGCCCCTTAAGCCACTCCCGGCGTATACGACCGTCCCATCAGACGCAGCTAAAACAGGCTGTCCCAAATCTCCGGCGATATCAATTCCTTTATTCAAACTACCGTTTGAAGAGAATTTTCCAATCAGAACGCCATTAGATGGCCATCCCCAGCCGGTCGGGGCCGGGCCTGCCGGAGGCAGTGGAGCGGGTGCCGGTTTGCTCGCGACGGACGGTACAACCCCTTTGGAACCGGTGGTTGTAGTGGTTGTGGTGCCATTCGCCTGGCGCCGGATTACTGTGGTTTTACTCGACGAAGAAGGCGAGGAACTGGAGTTGCTCACCACCGCTGTCGGCGTTGAACCGCTGCGCCCGTCGAAGCGAATTGTCTGACCCGGATGGATCGTATACGGCGTAGGAATATTGTTCCGGGCCGCGAGGGTTTTGTAGTCCCAGCCGTAACGAAAGGCGATCGAAAACAAGGTATCGCCGGGGCGGACTACATATTGCCCGGTAGTAACGGTTGGACGTTGCGCGACCGAATTATTGCGATCGACAACCCGTACGTTGCTCGATTTGGTGCTGGAGCAACCGACCAGCAAGGTGCTCAAGACAAGGCCAGTCACCAGGCGCTGAAAGCTCGTGTTACCCATACGGTGCGCAATGACTGTGAGACTCACCCGCCGCTCCCTTTGTGGTGGCTGAAAAATTCTGAATGCCGCATTGCGGCATGAGGTGTCGCAAGTATAACGGGCCGAACCGGCTTTACCTTTAATGAAGCGAAATCACCGGACGCACACGTTTGCCAGGGGCAAGTACGCGGCGTTTAAACTCTGGCTGCCGGTGTAAGACCGGCGCCGTTGAAAGGAATTCAGCGCCTGCTTGCAAATGCTCAGGCCAGTGGACCGTTGAGCAAAGGTACGAAACGCACAGCGCCCAAAACGTGTCGGGAAAAGCCATGTTCTTCGCGCACGATCAGCATCAGTTGTTGCACTTCACCGGAGCCGACCGGAATCACCATGCGCCCACCAGGGGCCAGTTGATCCAGTAAAGCCTGCGGTACATCGGTGGCGACGGCGGTGACGATGATGCCGTTGTATGGCGCCAGCGCCGGCCAGCCTTCCCAGCCATCGCCCCAGCGAAATACCACGTTGCGCAGGTTCAGCTCGACCAGACGCTCCTTGGCACGATCCTGCAACACCTTGATGCGCTCGACGGAAAACACCCGCTCAACCAGTTGCGACAACACTGCCGTCTGGTAGCCGGAACCGGTGCCGATTTCCAGCACTTTATCCAGCGGACCGGCCTCCAGCAGCAGCTCGCTCATGCGCGCCACCATATAAGGCTGGGAGATGGTCTGGTTGTTGCCGATCGGCAGCGCGGTGTCTTCATAAGCGCGATGCGCCAGCGCCTCGTCGACAAACAGATGACGCGGCGTGCGGCGGATCACTTCCAGCACTTTGGCGTTCGACACGCCTTCTTCATACAGCCGCTGGATCAGTCGCTCACGGGTACGTTGGGAGGTCATGCCTATGCCGCTGCGCAGGCGGTCGTCGTGTTCACGCATCAGCTCAGCCCCCCCAGCCAGCCATCAAGACTTCTGAAGGCATCATTGAAAGTGCGATCGAGCTGCAACGGTGTGATGGACACATAACCCTGCATCACGGCATGAAAATCGGTGCCCGGGCCGCCATCTTCAGCGTCGCCGGCAGCGGCGATCCAGTAACCGGCCTTGCCGCGCGGATCGACCACTTTCATCGGCGCCGCCGCGCGGGCGCGATGGCCGAGACGGGTCAACTGAATGCCACGGATGTGATCGATAGGCAGATTGGGAATGTTCACGTTGAGTACCGTGCGCGGTGGCAGATCGAGCCCGGCGTGGGCCTCGACCAGTTTGCGCGCAAAGTAGGCCGCAGTGGGCAGGTTATCCACTTGGCGCGAGACCAGTGAAAAGGCAAACGATGGGCGCTCGAGAAATCGTCCTTCAAGGGCTGCCGCCACGGTTCCGGAATACAGCACGTCGTCACCGAGGTTGGCGCCCAGGTTGATGCCGGAAACCACCATGTCCGCCTCGCGCTCAAGCAAGCCGTTGAGGCCCAGGTGAATGCAATCGGTCGGTGTGCCGTTGAGGCTGATAAAGCCGTTGGCCAGGTATTGCGGGTGCAGCGGACGGTCGAGCGTCAGCGAACTGCTGGCGCCGCTTTTGTCCTGTTCCGGGGCGATAACCACGCATTCGGTGTAATCCGCCAGCGCAGCATAAAGCGCGGCGAGACCGGGCGCGGTTACCCCATCGTCGTTAGAAATCAGAATACGCATGGGCTGTCCGTCTGCCCCACCGGCACCAGATCAACGAGCTCGCGCACCAATACGGTGGCAAAGCATCCGGCCGGGAGGACGAATTCCAGTTGCAGAATGTCAGGTTGGGGATAATGCCACGTCAACCCGCCAATGGGCAGCCGCAGGATGCGACGTTCATGGCTCATGCCGGCGTGGATCAACCAGTCGCGCAGATCCGCTTCGCGGGCGGCGATCTCCTGCTCCAGTTCATGGACAGCACCAGCAGCCGGCGAGTCACCTTCGCCCCACTGCGGACCGGTCGGGTGCAGGTCGAGAATTGCCAGACGCGGGTCGCTGCATTCGGCTTCACCGGCCGGGAAAAAACTGCGGCTGTCGGTGAAGGCCAGCAGATCGCCAACCCGCGCGGTGTTCCAGGTGCCATCGGCGACGCGCGCCGCCAGCACCTGGTTGAACAGAAAGCTGCGCGCCGTCGACAGCAACCGCGAACGCACATTGCGCTGTTCCGGCAAAGCCTTGCGCGCCGCCCACGCCCGGGCATCGACAACGTTGCCGCCGTCATGGCCGAAGCGCTGGGCGCCGAAATAATTGGGAATGCCTTGTTTGGCGATCAGTTGCAGGCGCTGTTCAAGCGCCTCTTTGTCGCCATTGAATTGCGTCAGGCGCAACGTGAAACCGTTGGCCGAATGCGCACCGCGTTGCAGTTTGCGTTTATGACGCGTGGTATTGAGGATCTTCAGCGTGTCGTTTTCAGCGGCCGACAGATCCGGATCGGCCTTGCCCGGCAACTGCACGCTGAACCACTGTCGGGTCAGGGCCTGACGGTCCTTGAGGCCGGCATAGCTGACGGTGCGCAACGGCACGCCGGCTGCCTTGGCGATACGCCGCGCCGCTTCTTCGGTATTGAGGCCGCGCTTTTCCACCCAGATCCACAGGTGTTCGCCGTCGCCGCTGAACGGGATATCCAGTACTTCATCGACCTGAAAATCTTCGGCAATGGCTTTCAGTACCGCTGTGCCGAGGGGCTCACCGTAGGCCCGCGGGCCGAGCAATTGCAGTTCATTCATGCGCGCAGCAACAAGGCAACGGAGTGTACGGCGATGCCTTCTTCGCGACCGACAAAGCCAAGCTTTTCGGTGGTGGTAGCTTTGACGTTCACTTGATCCAACTCAACTTGAAGATCCGCCGCGATCAGCGCGCGCATCGATTCGATATGCGGCGCCATTTTTGGCGCCTGGGCAACGATGGTGTTGTCGACGTTGCCGACTTTCCAGCCCTTGGCGTGGATCAGACTGACCACATGACGCAACAGCACACGGCTGTCGGCGTCCTTGAATTGCGGATCGGTGTCCGGGAAGTGTTTGCCGATATCACCCAGCGCCGCCGCGCCGAGCAAGGCATCGCTCAAGGCGTGCAGCAGGACGTCACCGTCGGAATGAGCGAGCAGCCCGAAGCTGTGTGCAATCTGCACGCCGCCCAGAGTAATGAAATCGCCTTCAGCGAAACGGTGCACATCGTAGCCGTGGCCAATACGCATAAAAAAACGCCCCGATTTTTGTCAGGGCGTGATTCTACCTGCATTAACCGCGCAGAGCGCGTGCGTGATGCTGCAAGTGGTCGTCAATGAAGCTTGAGATGAAGAAATAGCTGTGGTCGTAGCCCGGTTGCAGGCGCAGCTCCAGCGGATGCGCCGCTTGTTTTGCTGCGTGTTGCAAGGCCTCGGGTTTCAATTGCGTGGCGAGGAAATCGTCACGATCCCCTTGATCGACCAACAACGGCAACTTCTCCGTCGCCTCCGCGATCAGCACACAGGCGTCCCACTCCTTCCACTTCGAACGGTCTTCGCCCAAATAGTTGGAAAAGGCCTTCTGACCCCACGGGCAATCGATCGGATGGGTGATCGGCGAAAAGGCCGAAACCGATTTATACCGCCCAGGATTGCGCAAGGCACAGACCAAAGCACCGTGGCCGCCCATCGAGTGGCCGCTGATGCTGCGCTTGTCGGAAGCGGGGAAATGCGCTTCAACCAGTGCAGGCAATTCCTTCACGACATAGTCATGCATCTGATAATGATGCGCCCATGGCTCCTGCGTGGCGTTCAGATAAAACCCGGCGCCGAGACCGAAATCCCAAGCCTTGTCTGCATCGTCCGGGACATCCGCGCCACGTGGGCTGGTATCCGGGGCAACGATGATCAGACCAAGCTCGGCGGCCATGCGCATCGCACCGGCCTTCTGCATGAAATTCTCATCGGTGCAGGTCAGCCCGGACAACCAGTACAGCACCGGCAGCTTGCCGCCCTGCTCCGCTTGCGGCGGCAGGTACACGGCGAAGACCATGTCGCAATCAAGCACTTCGGAGCGATGGCGATAGCGCTTGTGCCAGCCACCGAAACTCTTCTGACAGGAAATGTTTTCCAGATTCATAGCACTTCAGCCGCAAGCTGCAAGCTTGAAGCTGCAAGAGGGCGTTGCGCCTGCTTGCAGCTTGTGGCTTGTAGCTTGCCGCTGCTCCTTAGAAATGAATGACGGTGCGGATGCTCTTGCCTTCGTGCATCAGGTCGAACGCCTTGTTGATATCTTCCAGGCCCATGGTGTGGGTGATGAAGGTATCCAGCGGGATCTCGCCGCTCTGGGCCATGTCGACGTAGCTCGGCAATTCAGTACGGCCACGCACGCCGCCGAACGCCGAACCGCGCCAGACGCGACCGGTGACCAACTGGAACGGCCGGGTAGCGATTTCCTGGCCGGCACCGGCGACACCGATGATGACCGACTCGCCCCAGCCTTTGTGGCAGCACTCAAGCGCGGCGCGCATCAGTTGCACATTGCCGATGCACTCGAAGGAGAAGTCGACGCCGCCATCGGTCATGTCGACGATCACTTCCTGGATCGGACGATCGTAATCTTTCGGGTTCACGCAGTCGGTGGCACCGAGTTGTTTGGCGATTTCGAACTTGGCCGGATTGATGTCGATGGCGATGATGCGCGCAGCCTTGGCTTTCACCGCGCCGATCACGGCCGACAAGCCAATACCACCGAGACCGAAGATGGCCACGGTGTCACCCGGTTTGACCTTGGCGGTGTTGAGCACGGCGCCGATACCGGTGGTTACGCCGCAACCGAGCAGGCAAACCTTTTCCAGCGGCGCGTCTTTGGAGATCTTCGCTACGGAAATTTCCGGCAGTACGGTGTACTCCGAAAACGTCGATGTGCCCATGTAGTGGAAAATCGTTTCGCCCTTGTAGGAAAAGCGCGAAGTGCCGTCCGGCATCAGGCCCTTGCCTTGGGTGGCGCGAATCGCCTGACAAAGGTTGGTCTTGCCCGACTTGCAGAATTTGCACTGGCCGCATTCCGGGGTGTACAGCGGAATGACGTGGTCGCCGACGGCAACCGAGGTCACGCCCTCGCCGATCGCTTCAACGATGGCGCCACCTTCGTGGCCGAGGATCGACGGGAAGATGCCTTCCGGGTCTGCGCCGGACAAGGTGTAGGCATCGGTGTGGCACACCCCGGAAGCGACAACGCGCAGCAACACTTCACCAGCCTTCGGCATGGCGACATCGACTTCTACGATTTCCAGCGGCTTCTTGGCCTCGAAGGCAACGGCGGCGCGCGACTTGATCATGCTGACTCTCCAGTGAACCCAATAAATAAAAAAGCAGACAGACAGTGTAGTTCAGCGCGTCCTGAGGAATAATCCGGACGAAAGCAAAACATTATTGCTGTACAGGGATAATCCAAGTGTCGGAAAACCGCTGGGAAGGCATCGATGAGTTCGTTGCCGTCGCCGAATGCAATCAATTCACCGCCGCTGCCGAGCGTCTTGGGGTTTCCTCCTCGCACGTCAGTCGACAAATCGTACGGCTCGAAGAGCGTTTGCAGACGCGCCTGCTCTACCGCAGCACCCGGCGAGTTACGTTGACCGAAGCCGGGCAGACTTTCCTGCAACATTGTCAGCGCCTGCAGGACGGTCGCGAAGAAGCCTTGCGCGCGGTAGGCGATCTGACCAGCGAACCGAAAGGCATGCTGCGCATGACCTGCGCGGTGGCCTATGGCGAACGCTTTATCGTGCCGCTGGTGACTCGCTTCATGGGGCTTTACCCGCAGCTGCGTATCGATATCGAGCTGAGCAATCGCCAGCTGGATCTGGTGCATGAAGGGCTGGATCTGGCAATTCGTCTGGGTCGGCTACAGGATTCGCGCTTGGTCGCGACACGCCTGGCGCCACGGAGAATGTACCTGTGCGCGTCGCCTTCCTACCTGGAACGGTATGGGCGCCCACACAGTTTGTCGGAATTGAGTCGACACAATTGCCTGATCGGCAGTTCGGATATCTGGCAACTGGAACAGAACGGGCGGGAATTTTCCCAGCGGGTGCAGGGCAACTGGCGTTGCAACAGTGGGCAGGCGGTGCTGGATGCGGCGCTTCAGGGTGTCGGGTTGTGTCAGTTGCCGGACTATTACGTGCTCGAGCACCTGCACAGCGGCGCGCTGATTTCCTTACTCGAGGCGCATCAGCCGCCGAATACGGCGGTGTGGGCGCTGTATCCGCAGCAGCGGCATCTGTCGCCGAAGGTGCGCAAGTTGGTGGATTATTTGAAGGTGGGACTGGCTGAAAGGCCGGAGTACAAACTTTGAGTTATTGATTGCCCGTGCGACCGCTTTCGCGAGCAGGCTCGCTCCCACAATTGACCGAGTTCGACAGCTGAATGCATTCCCTCTGTGGGAGCTAGCCTGCTCGCGAAGGCAATGCCACAGCGACCCCAAACCTCAGCGGCGATTCGCCCACCGCTGGCGCAACCACTCCAGATCTTCCGGCCGGGTCACCTTGAGGTTATCCGCCCGCCCTTCGATCAGACGTGGTGCCAGACCGGCCCATTCCATAGCAGAAGCTTCATCGGTAATCACGGCATCCGCAACCAGGCTGTCGGCCAACGCCCGATGCAACGCCCCGAGGCGGAACATCTGCGGTGTATACGCCTGCCAGATCACGCTGCGATCCACGGTTTCAACCACACGTCCGTTGTTATCAACGCGTTTGAGCGTGTCGCGAGCAGGAACCGCCAACAGACCGCCGACCGGGTCATCCGCGAGTTCGGCAAGCAACTTGTCGAGATCATCGCGACTCAGATTCGGCCGGGCCGCATCGTGCACCAGCACCCAGTCGTCATCGTCGGCACCTTGCGCATGCAGATGCAGCAAGGCATTGAGCACCGACGCGGAACGCTCCGCCCCGCCTTCAACCCGCTGAATGCGCGGATCGTTGACGCATGCCAGATTCGGCCAGTAAGGATCGTCTACAGCAAGACTGACCACCAGGCCCTTGAGGCTCGGGTGATCGAGGAAACAGCCGAGGCTGTGTTCGAGAATTGTGCGCCCGCCCAGTTGCAGATATTGCTTGGGACGGTCCGCGGCCATTCGGGCACCGACGCCCGCGGCAGGAATCACGGCCCAGAAGGCCGGCAGGGAATCGATCATTGGGCCAACTGGTAAAGGGTTTCGCCATCCTTGACCATGCCCAGTTCGTGACGAGCCCGCTCTTCAACGGTCTCCATGCCTTTCTTCAGCTCGCTGACTTCAGCGTCCATCACCCGGTTGCGCTCCAGCAGGCCTTCGTTCTCGGCATGTTGCTCGGCGATCTGCTGTTTCAGCTCGGCGACCTGCGCCAGACTGCCATTGCCCACCCACAGGCGGTACTGCAGACCGGCCAGCAGCAAGAGCAAAACAAGAAACAACCAGTAAGGACTGCGCATCGAATATCAGGTATCCAGTGAAAAAAGACAGCCACGCATAATGTTGCAGCATCTGATAGCACGAAGCCTGGAAAGATCCAGGCTTGTGCTTAAGGCATCAGATTAGTGGCAAATCCATCGCTGTCACGACTTTTCCGACACAATCCGGTGTCCTTTGATCAGGTTGCGCTTAACCGCGGAACTCGGCACGGCCGTTGTACTTGGCCTTGCCGTTCAACTGCTCTTCGATACGCAGCAGTTGGTTGTACTTGGAAACGCGGTCGGAGCGGCACAGCGAACCGGTCTTGATCTGGCCAGCCGAGGTGCCCACAGCCAGGTCGGCAATGGTCGAATCTTCGGTTTCGCCGGAACGGTGCGAGATCACTGCGGTATAGCCGGCAGCCTTGGCCATCTGGATGGCTTCCAGGGTTTCGGTCAGGGTGCCGATCTGGTTGAACTTGATCAGGATCGAGTTGGCGATCTTTTTATCGATGCCTTCTTTGAGGATCTTGGTGTTGGTCACGAACAGGTCGTCGCCCACCAGCTGAGTCTTCTCGCCGATCTTGTCGGTGAGGATTTTCCAGCCAGCCCAGTCGGACTCGTCCAGACCGTCTTCGATGGAGATGATCGGGTAACGCTCGGTCAGGCCTTTGAGGTAGTCGGCGAAACCTTCAGCAGTGAACACTTGGCCTTCACCGGACAGGTTGTACTTGCCGTCTTCGTAGAACTCGCTCGCGGCGCAGTCCAGCGCCAGGGTCACGTCGGTGCCCAGCTTGTAACCGGCGTTGGCCACGGCTTCGGAGATCACTTTCAACGCATCTTCGTTGGACGCCAGATTCGGCGCGAAACCGCCTTCGTCGCCAACGGCAGTGCTCAGACCACGAGCCTTCAGCACAGCTTTCAGGTGATGGAAAATCTCGGTGCCCATGCGCAGACCTTCCGAGAACGACTTGGCGCCTACCGGCTGCACCATGAATTCCTGGATGTCGACGTTGTTATCGGCGTGCTCGCCACCGTTGATGATGTTCATCATCGGCACCGGCATCGAGTACACACCCGGGGTGCCGTTGAGGTTGGCGATGTGTGCGTACAGCGGCAGATCCTGATCCTGCGCAGCCGCCTTGGCCGCAGCCAGGGACACGGCGAGGATGGCGTTGGCGCCCAGGGTTGCCTTGTTTTCGGTACCGTCGAGCTTGATCATCGCGTGGTCGAGGGCTTTCTGGTCGCTCGGGTCGGTGCCCAGCAGCAGATCGCGGATCGGACCGTTGATGTTGGCTACCGCCTTGAGCACGCCCTTGCCCAGGTAACGGCTCTTGTCGCCATCACGCAGCTCGAGCGCTTCACGCGAGCCAGTGGATGCACCGGACGGCGCGCAGGCGCTGCCGATGATGCCGTTGTCGAGAAGCACGTCCGCTTCCACGGTGGGATTGCCACGGGAGTCGAGAACTTCACGACCTTTGATGTCGACGATTTTTGCCATTGTTGTAAACACTCCAAAGTTGACGAAAACGACGCAGCTAGAGGAAATCTTTATCGTCGGCAAGCGAAGTACAGCGGGCAGACTTGCAGACGACAACGCTCACGCCCGAGGGCATGAGCGACAAATCGTGCGGTACTTTACCGGAGAATCGAGCGTTACGCGGTTTCTACCGTCGGAAAACTCTTCACCAGTTCGTCCAGAGCTTTGAGCTGGGCCAGGAATGGCTCCAGTTTGTCCAGACGCAAGGCGCAAGGGCCGTCGCATTTGGCGTTGTCCGGATCCGGATGCGCTTCGAGGAACAGACCCGCCAGCGACTGGCTCATGCCGGCCTTGGCCAGATCCAGAACCTGGGCACGGCGACCGCCGGCGGAGTCGGCACGACCGCCAGGCATTTGCAGCGCGTGGGTCACGTCGAAGAATACCGGATACTCGAACTGCTTCATGATGCCGAAGCCGAGCATGTCGACCACGAGGTTGTTGTAGCCGAAGCTCGAACCGCGCTCGCAGAGGATCAACTGATCGTTACCCGCTTCCACGCACTTGTTCAGGATGTGTTTCATTTCCTGAGGCGCGAGGAACTGGGCTTTCTTGATGTTGATCACGGCATTGGTCTTGGCCATTGCCACGACCAGATCGGTCTGGCGCGACAGGAAGGCCGGCAACTGGATGATGTCGCAGACCTCAGCGACGACCGCGGCCTGATCCGGCTCGTGGACGTCGGTGATGATCGGCACGCCGAAGGCTTGTTTGATGTCCTGGAAGATGCGCATGCCCTCTTCCAGGCCAGGACCGCGATACGAGGTCACAGAAGAACGGTTGGCCTTGTCGAAGCTGGCCTTGAATACGTAAGGGATACCGAGTTTCTCGGTGACCTTCACGTACTCTTCGCAAACCTGCATGGCCATGTCACGGCTTTCCAGCACGTTCATGCCGCCGAACAGCACCATGGGTTTGTCGTTGGCAATCTCGATGTCGCCGACGCGGATAATCTTCTGTGCCATCGGGTTACGCCTTCTTCTGGTGTTGAGCCAACGCGGCTTTGACGAAACCGCTGAACAGCGGGTGGCCGTCGCGTGGGGTCGAGGTGAACTCAGGGTGGAACTGGCAGGCGACGAACCATGGGTGATCCGGCGCTTCAACCACTTCGACCAGCGCAGCATCGGCGGAACGACCGGAAATCTTCAGGCCGGCTTCGATGATCTGCGGCAGCAGATTGTTGTTCACTTCGTAACGGTGACGGTGACGCTCGACGATCACATCCTTGCCGTAGCAGTCGTGCACTTTCGAGCCCGGCTCGAGCAGGCAATCCTGCGCGCCGAGGCGCATGGTGCCGCCCAGATCGGACGCTTCGGTACGGACTTCAACAGCGCCGGTGGCGTCTTCCCACTCGGTGATCAGACCGACAACCGGATGGCCGCTGGCACGATCGAATTCGGTGGAGTTGGCGTCTTTCCAGCCCAGTACGTTACGGGCGAATTCGATGACCGCTACCTGCATGCCCAGGCAGATACCGAGGTACGGAACCTTGTTTTCGCGAGCGTACTGAACAGCGGTGATCTTGCCTTCCACGCCACGCAGACCGAAGCCGCCCGGCACCAGAATCGCGTCGACACCTTCGAGCAGCGCAGTGCCCTGGTTCTCGATGTCTTCGGAATCGATGTAGCGCAGATTGACCTTGGTGCGGTTGCTGATGCCGGCATGACTCATCGCTTCGATCAGCGACTTGTAGGCGTCGAGCAGTTCCATGTACTTGCCGACCATGGCGATGGTCACTTCGTGTTCCGGGTTCAGCTTGGCATCGACCACTGCGTCCCACTCGGACAGGTCGGCGCTGCCGCACTGCAAGCCGAAACGCTCAACGACGAAATCGTCCAGACCCTGCGAATGCAGGATGCCCGGGATCTTGTAGATGGTATCGGCGTCTTCCAGAGCAATGACCGCACGTTCTTCAACGTTGGTGAACTGGGCGATCTTGCGACGCGAGGACACGTCGATCGGGTGATCGGAGCGGCACACCAGCACGTCTGGCTGCAGACCGATCGAACGCAGTTCCTTGACGGAGTGCTGGGTCGGTTTGGTCTTGGTTTCGCCAGCGGTGGCGATGTACGGCACCAGCGTCAGATGCATCAGCATCGCGCGCTTGGCGCCGACTTCGAAACGCAACTGGCGGATGGCTTCGAGGAACGGTTGCGACTCGATGTCACCGACGGTGCCACCAATCTCGACCATCGCCACGTCTGCGTCACCGGCACCCTTGATGATGCGGCGCTTGATTTCGTCGGTGATGTGCGGGATTACCTGGATGGTTGCACCCAGGTAGTCGCCACGGCGCTCTTTGCGCAGCACGTGCTCGTAGACACGGCCGGTGGTGAAGTTATTGTTCTGGGTCATGGTCGTGCGGATGAACCGCTCGTAGTGCCCCAGATCCAGGTCGGTCTCGGCGCCGTCGTGGGTGACGAACACTTCACCGTGCTGGAACGGACTCATGGTGCCTGGATCGACGTTGATGTACGGATCCAGCTTCAGCATGGTGACCTTAAGCCCCCGCGCCTCCAGGATAGCCGCCAATGAAGCCGAGGCAATGCCTTTCCCCAATGAAGAAACAACACCGCCCGTGACGAATATGTAGCGCGTCATGAAAAACCCTAGAAGTCTGCGTTAAAGCGGAACGAGCCGCCGGGGAAAGCGAAGGAAGGCCGAAGCCCCCGATCACCTGCATTAATCACAGTGCACCTTTCGAAAAAACCGCCGCGTTGTGACAGACCGGCAGATGAAACACCGGTACGTTGCTCGCTACACATTTTTTGGAATCGCCCAGCAAAGACTGCTTGGTAATCGGCAACTCCTGCAATTCAGGCGAATCCACAGAAGTTGTATCAAGAAGGGAGCGTAGTCTACCGGAATGCTCCTTTCAGCTCAAACCTTGATCTTCGTCTGTTGGCTGCCAGTGCAATGTCCAGCCTTCGTCCATCTGACCAGCAAGACCCGGCAGGTTCGCCACGGCGAGCAATTCTTCGCCACGAAACAGCAGCGGCAATCTGCCACGCACGAAGGCCGGGACCGCGCGCTCGTTGAGCAGACGCTTGAGATCACGACTGCCGCGCTCGGCCATTCGCATGACCTCACCGCCCTGCCGATAGGCAATACGCAAAGGCCCGGATGGAGCTTGCCCGTGGAGCATGACGCGTCCGTTATCCGGCAAGCGTAGCGCTGAAGTCGGGGTCTGCCAGTCGGCACCGATCACTGGCGTACCCAACCAATTGCCGCTCAGCCACCAGACGCGACCGGCGCTGCGGTGCAGCTCTCCGTCGGCCAGACGCCAGATCGGAGAAGCGTCGGCGCCGGCATTGCACAGCGTTGTCCAACCCGACCAATGGTCAGCGTCTGGCAGCCGGGTCAACGGTTCGAGCCAGTGGCTGAGGGCATTTCGCTGGCGCGCGTCAGACAACGCCGTCAATGGTGTCAGCTCCAGCGATGGCACACCCAGCCAGGCGAATTCATGGGGCGTTTCGGCTTGTGCGAGATCAATCTGCGCCAGCTCATCGAGCAAGCCCTGCGCCTCACGCAGATGCGCAGCGGTGCGCGCCATGCTCGCCTGCGCTTGCGGCCAACGCTCGGTCAGTACCGGCATGACTCGATGCCGCAGGTAGTTGCGCGAAAACTGCCGATCCTGATTCGACGGGTCTTCGATCCAGCGCAACCGATGCGCCTGTGCATAACTTTCCAGCTCGGCGCGGCTGACATCCAGCAACGGTCGAACCAGCGTGCCCTGCCCCACTGGGCGCTGCAGCGGCATCGCGCCGAGCCCGCGGACACCGGCACCGCGCAACAGCCGAAACAGCAGCGTTTCCGCTTGGTCGTCGCGGTGCTGGCCAGTCAACAGCACGTCATTGCTCTGCGTCAGCGAACTGAACACCGCATAACGCGCATCCCGCGCCGCCCGCTCCAGGCTCGCCCCGCCCTTCACGGTGACCCGCTCTACTTGTAAAGGAATGTCCAGCGCATCGCAAACGGCCCGGCAGTGTTGCGGCCACGCATCGGCCGCAGCCTGGAGGCCGTGGTGGATGTGGATGGCGCTTAACGCAGGAAGGGATTCGGTGTTCGCCAGGGTGGCGAGCAGATGCAGGAGGACGGTGGAATCGAGGCCACCGGAGAAGGCGATACGCCAGTGGGCGGCGTGGCGCCAGGGCTCAAGGTTCAGCAGAAGACGGGATGGCAAATCAATCGGGGACTGACTCATAGCTTTCTCTTTGCCCCAAACAAATGTGGGAGCGAGCCTGCTCGCGGAGACGGTTTAACATTCAACACATTCGTCGAGTGTTATACCGCTTTCGCGAGCAGGCTCGCTCCCACATGGGTATCGCGCTTCGCTTTAGAGACCGTAGCTCATCAGGCGATCGTAACGGCGCTTGAGCAGCGCTTCGTTATCGAACTGCTTGAGCATCGCCAGTTGCGAGCTCAGCTCGGCGCGGATCGAAGCGGCGGCCGCAGCCGGGTCACGATGGGCGCCGCCCAGTGGCTCGCCGATCACCTTGTCGACGATACCCAGGCCTTTCAGACGCTCTGCGGTGATGCCCATTGCTTCAGCGGCATCCGGTGCTTTCTCGGCGGTTTTCCACAGGATCGACGCGCAACCTTCCGGCGAGATCACCGCGTAGGTCGAATATTGCAGCATGTTCAACTGATCGCAAACGCCGATGGCCAGTGCGCCGCCGGAACCACCCTCACCAATTACGGTGGCGATGATCGGGGTCTTCAACCGCGCCATCACACGCAGGTTCCAGGCAATCGCTTCGCTCTGGTTGCGCTCTTCAGCGTCGATGCCAGGGTAGGCACCCGGGGTGTCGATGAACGTCAGGATCGGCATCTTGAAGCGCTCGGCCATCTCCATCAGACGGCAGGCCTTGCGGTAGCCTTCCGGACGCGGCATGCCGAAGTTGCGGCGAACTTTCTCACGCACTTCACGGCCCTTCTGGTGACCGATGATCATCACCGGCTGGTCTTCCAGACGGGCGATACCGCCAACAATGGCAGCGTCGTCGGAGAAATGACGGTCGCCGTGCAGTTCGTCGAACTCGGTGAAAATGTGCTCGATGTAATCGAGGGTATACGGGCGTTTCGGGTGACGCGCCAGGCGTGCGATCTGCCAGCTGGTCAGCTTGCCGAAGATGTCTTCGGTCAGCGTCTTGCTCTTGTCCTGCAGGCGGGAGATCTCATCGCCGATATTCAGCGAATTGTCATTACCGACCAAGCGCAACTCTTCGATCTTGGCTTGCAGGTCGGCGATCGGCTGTTCGAAATCTAGAAAATTCGGGTTCATAGGCGTCCGTCTTGGGTCGTGTCCCAAGTGAGCTTGGGCCGGCCGGTTGTCTATTCGCGCCCTACCTTAAGGGAGAGGCGCGCTGAGGTCGAGATTAAAAATTCAGGTTGCGGGCAAGCGCAATGATGGCACTTGCCGGTCAACGGTATTGGAGGAAGACGTTGTCTCGCCCGAACTGGTCACGCAGGGCTTGAATCAAGGTATCCGCCGGGTCGATCCGCCAGGTCTCGCCGAACTGCAGCAAGGTCTTCGCATCCGGGCTGGTGTACTCCATGGTCACCGGGCACGCGCCGCGATGACGCTTGAGCAGTTCGCCCAACCAGCGTAGCTGATCGCCTTTGAGATCCTGGGTGTGCAGCTTCAAGCGCAGGCTTTCGGCCAGATTGGTCCGCGCATCCTCCATGCTCATCACCCGCTTGACCCGCAGGCGCAGGCCGCCGGAGAAGTCGTCATTGCTGACCTCGCCTTCAACCACCACCATCGCGTCGGTCTGCAACAACGACTGCGCGGAGTGGAACGCATCGGCAAACAACGACGCCTCGATCCGCCCGGAGCGGTCGTCGAGGGTGATGAAGCCCATCTTGTCGCCCTTCTTGTTCTTCATCACCCGCAGGGCAATGATCATCCCCGCTACGGTTTGCGTATCGCGCGCCGGTTTCAGGTCGATGATGCGCTGGCGGGCGAAACGGCGGATCTCGCCTTCGTATTCGTCGATCGGGTGACCGGTCAGGTACAGACCCAGAGTGTCTTTTTCACCCTTGAGGCGTTCCTTGAGGGTCAGCTCCTTGGCCTTGCGATGGGACGCGTAGACGTCGGCATCTTCTTCGACGAACAAGCCGCCAAACAGGTCGGCGTGGCCAGAGTCGTGGGTCCGCGCAGTCTGCTCGGCCGCCTTGATCGCCTCTTCCATCGCCGCCAGCAGTACCGCGCGGTTACGGTCGATGTTGGCTTGATAGGCCTTTTGTTCGTCGTGGAAGTACGGGCCGAGGCGATCCAGCGCGCCGCTGCGAATCAAGCCATCAAGAGTTCGTTTGTTGATGCGCTTGAGGTCGACCCGCGCGCAGAAATCGAACAGATCCTTGAACGGACCGGCCTGACGCGCTTCGGTGATCGCTTCCACCGGACCTTCACCGACGCCTTTGATCGCGCCGAGGCCGTAAACGATGCGGCCGTCGTCGTTCACCGTGAACTTGAACTCCGAAGTGTTCACGTCCGGCGCGTCGAGGCGCAGCTTCATCGTCCGCACTTCCTCGATCAAGGTCACGACCTTGTCGGTGTTGTGCATATCCGCCGAGAGTACCGCGGCCATGAATGGCGCCGGGTAATGGGCTTTCAGCCAGGCAGTCTGGTACGACACCAGGCCGTAAGCGGCGGAGTGGGACTTGTTGAAGCCGTAACCGGCGAATTTTTCCACCAGGTCGAAAATGTTACCGGCAAGATCCGCGTCGATGCCGTTGGTCGCGCAACCCTCAATGAAACCGCCGCGCTGCTTGGCCATTTCTTCAGGCTTTTTCTTACCCATCGCCCGACGCAGCATGTCTGCACCGCCGAGGGTGTAACCGGCCATGACCTGAGCAATCTGCATCACCTGTTCCTGATACAGGATGATGCCGTAAGTCGGCGCCAATACCGGCTTGAGCCCGTCGTACTGGTAGTCCGAGTGCGGATACGCCAGTTCGGCGCGACCGTGCTTACGGTTGATGAAGTCGTCCACCATGCCCGATTGCAGCGGGCCCGGACGGAACAGTGCCACCAGTGCGATCAAGTCTTCCAGGCAGTCGGGCTTGAGCTTTTTGATCAGCTCTTTCATGCCTCGCGATTCAAGCTGGAACACCGCCGTGGTTTCGGCTTTTTGCAGCAACTGGTAGGTCGGTTTGTCGTCCAGAGGGATAAAAGCGATATCCAGCGGCGGCTCGTTGACCTTGGCGCGGTCGCGGTTGATGGTTTTCAGCGCCCAGTCGATGATCGTCAGGGTCCGCAGGCCGAGGAAGTCGAACTTCACCAGACCGGCGGCCTCGACGTCGTCCTTGTCGAACTGGGTCACCAGACCGTCGCCGGCCTCGTCGCAATAGATCGGCGAGAAGTCGGTCAGCTTGGTCGGCGCGATTACCACACCACCGGCGTGTTTGCCGACGTTACGCACCACACCCTCGAGTTTGCGCGCCATCTCCCAGATTTCCGCCGCTTCTTCATCGACCTTGATGAAGTCGCGCAGGATCTCTTCCTGCTCGTAGGCTTTTTCCAGGGTCATGCCGACTTCGAACGGAATCATCTTCGACAGACGATCCGCCAGGCCATAGGACTTGCCCTGCACCCGCGCCACGTCACGGACCACAGCCTTGGCGGCCATGGAACCGAATGTGATGATCTGGCTTACCGCGTTGCGGCCGTACTTCTCGGCCACGTAATCGATCACCCGGTCACGACCGTCCATGCAGAAGTCGACGTCGAAGTCGGGCATGGAAACCCGTTCCGGGTTGAGGAAACGTTCGAACAGCAGGTCATATTCCAACGGGTCGAGATCGGTGATCTTCTGTACGTAAGCCACCAGCGAACCGGCACCCGACCCACGGCCCGGACCTACCGGTACGCCGTTGTTCTTGGCCCACTGGATAAAGTCCATCACGATCAGGAAGTAACCGGGGAAGCCCATCTGGATGATGATATCCAGCTCGAAATTCAAGCGGTCGACGTAGACCTGGCGCTTGGCTTCGTAGTCTTCGGTGGTGTCCTTGGGCAGCAACACCGCCAGGCGTTCTTCGAGCCCTTCGAAGGAGACCTTGCGGAAATATTCGTCGATGGTCATGCCATCGGGGATCGGGAAGTTGGGCAGGAAGTGCGTGCCCAGCTTCACTTCGATGTTGCAGCGCTTGGCGATCTCGACGGTGTTTTCGATGGCGTCGGGGATATCGCTGAACAGCTCGAGCATTTCCTCGGCGCTTTTCAGGTATTGCTGATCGCTGTAATTCTTCGAACGACGCGGGTCATCGAGGGCGCGGCCTTCACCGATGCACACACGGGTTTCGTGGGCGGCGAAGTCTTCCTGCTTGATGAAGCGCACATCGTTGGTCGCCACCAGCGGCGCGCCAAGCTTGTCGGCCAGCGCCACGGCGCCGTGCAGCTGTTCTTCATCGTTGGGGCGGTTGGTGCGCTGGATTTCCAGATAGAAACGATCCGGGAACACTGCCATCCACTCGCGCGCCAAGGCCTCGGCTTCCGCCGGGTTGCCGCCGATCATGGCCATGCCGATCTCGCCTTCTTTGGCGGCGGACAGCATGATCAGGCCTTCGCTGGCCTCAGCCACCCACTCGCGCTCGACGATGACCATGCCGTTGCGCTGGCCTTCGATAAAGCCGCGCGAGATCAATTCGGTGAGATTGCGATAACCCTGAGCGTTCATCACCAGCAGGCTGAGGCGGCTCAGCGGTGCATCCGGGTCCTTGTTCGCCAGCCACAGGTCGGCGCCGCAGATCGGCTTGATGCCGGCGCCCATGGCGTTTTTATAGAATTTGACCAGGGAACACATATTGTTCTGATCGGTGACCGCGACCGCCGGCATGTTCATGGCGGTCAGCGCCTTGACCAGCGGCTTGATCCGCACCAGCCCGTCGACCAGGGAGTATTCAGTGTGCAGGCGTAGATGAACGAATGAAGCCGGCATAGTGATCCTGTCCAGTTACATAGAGACAACGAGGCCCGGATTGTACCGGGCCTCGAATAAAACATCAGCCTTGCGCCTAAACCTGCGTCAGGCTTTCCCGCGCCTCGTAAGCCAGGCGTACCGGGGCGAACGAGCGGCGGTGAATCGGCGTCGGGCCGAGCCGCGCCAGCGCTTCCAGATGAACGGGCGTCGGATAGCCTTTGTGGCCGCCGATGCCGTAGCCCGGGTAGATCAATTCGAACGCCGCCATTTCGCGATCACGGCTGACCTTGGCCAGAATCGACGCCGCAGCGATCGCCGGCACCTTGCCGTCGCCCTGAATCACCGCCTCGGCGCGCATCGGCAAATGCGGGCAGCGGTTACCGTCGATCATCGCCAGCTTTGGCTGAATGTGCAGACCGGCAACCGCGCGCTGCATGGCCAGCATGGTCGCGTGGAGGATATTCAGATCGTCGATTTCTTCAACTTCGGCACGGGCGATGCACCAGCTCAGGGCCTTTTCACAGATCTCGTCGTAGAGCTTTTCGCGCTTGGCTTCGGTGAGCTTTTTCGAATCGTCGAGACCGAGGATCGGCCGGTTCGGATCGAGAATCACTGCTGCCGTTACCACCGCACCGCACAACGGACCACGACCGACTTCATCAACACCGGCAACCAGTTCTTCGACTTCGGCTACCAGAGTGAAATCCAGGCCCAATTGCATGCTTGTCTTGCTCATTGTGGTTTGCCGATCAGGTCAAGGACGGCTTGCGCCGCCTGATTGGAAGCATCGCGCCGCAGCGTGCGGTGGATCTCGTCGAAGCCGCGGGTCTGTTCATCACCGCCATCGATCAATGGCGACAGCGTCTGCGCCAAGGCCTCGACAGTCGCATCATCCTGCAACAACTCCGGCACCAGCAAGCGCTGGGCGAGCAAGTTGGGCAGCGACACGTACGGGCTCTTGACCATGCGCTTGAGAATCCAGAACGTCAGCGACGCCAACCGATACGCCACCACCATCGGCCGCTTGTACAGCAGCGCTTCAAGGGTAGCAGTGCCGGAGGCGATCAACACGGCGTTGCACGCGGCGAGGGCCAAGTGGGATTTACCGTCGAGCAAGGTTACCGGCAAATCCCGGCCAGCAAGCAAGGCCTCGAGTTGCACCCGGCGGTCCGGGTTTGCACAAGGCATGACAAAGCGCACGCCCGGACGCATGGCGCGCAGACGTTCGGCGGTGTCGAGGAACAGCGCACCGAGGCGACTGACTTCACCGCCACGGCTGCCCGGCATCAACGCTACCAGCGGACCGTCGGGCAAACCCAGCTCGGCGCGTGCAGCGGCGCGGTCGGCTTGCAGCGGAATGGTATCGGCCAAGGTGTGACCGACGAAACGCACCGGCACGCCTTTCTCTTCGTAGAATTTCGCTTCGAACGGCAACAGGGTGAGCATCAGATCGCAGCCTTCGCGGATCTTCAGCACCCGTTTCTGCCGCCATGCCCACACCGACGGGCTGACGTAATGCACGGTCTTGATCCCGGCCTGACGCAGCTTGAGTTCGATATTGAGGTTGAAATCCGGCGCATCGATGCCGATGAACACGTCTGGCTTTGCGGCAATCAGTGTGGCAATCAGCTCTTTGCGGCGCTTGAGCAATTCACGCAGCCGACCGAGGACTTCGACCAGGCCCATGACCGACAGGCGCTCCATGGGGAAGTACGAGGTCAGGCCTTCGGCCTGCATCAGCGGACCGCCGACACCGATGAACTCGACTGCCGGGTGCTGAGCCTTGAGCGCACGCATGAGGCCGGCGCCGAGAATGTCACCGGAAGCCTCACCCGCCACCAGCGCAATACGCAGACTGGCCATGATCAGCGGGTGATGCCGCGAGTCGACGCCTGGATCGAATCGCGGAACACGGCGACTTCAGGGAACTGCGCAGACGACTCGGCCAGTTCGGCCAACGCCTGCTCGACCGTCAGGCCCTGGCGGTAGACAGTCTTGTACGCGCGGCGCAGCGCATGAATTGCGTCTTCGCTGAAACCGCGACGGCGCATGCCTTCGAAGTTCATGCTGCGCGCTTCGGCAGGGTTGCCGAATACGGTGACGAACGCCGGAACATCCTTGCCGATCGCCGTGCCCATGCCGGAAAAGCTGTGGGCGCCGATGTGGCAGTACTGATGCACCAGGGTGAAACCGGAGAGGATCGCCCAGTCGTCAACGTGTACATGCCCGGCCAACGCAGTGTTGTTGACCAGAATGCAGTGGTTGCCGATGACGCTGTCATGGCCGATGTGGGCATAGGCCATGATCAGGTTGTGATCACCCAGGGTGGTTTCCGAACGGTCCTGCACGGTGCCACGGTGAATGGTCACGCCTTCACGAATGACGTTGTGGTCGCCGATCACCAGGCGGGTTTCCTCGCCTTTGTACTTCAGATCCGGGGTGTCTTCGCCTACCGAAGAAAACTGGTAGATGCGATTGTGCTTACCAATGCGGGTCGGCCCCTTGAGGATCACGTGCGGCCCGATCACGGTACCCTCGCCGATTTCCACACCTGCGCCGATGATCGACCACGGGCCGACCTCGACGCCGTCAGCCAGAACGGCGGACGGATCGATGATTGCGCGAGGGTCAATCAAACTCATACTTTCTGTTCCGCGCAGATGATTTCTGCCGAGCAGACCGGCTTGCCGTCCACCGAAGCCTGGCATTCGAACTTCCAGATCTTGCGCTTGCAGCTGATGAAAGTCGCTTCAAGGATCAACTGATCGCCCGGCTTGACTGGCTGGCGGAAGCGCAGCTTGTCGGAACCGACGAAGTAATACAGGGTGCCGTCGGCCGGTTTGACGTCGAGCATCTTGAAACCGAGGATCCCGGCAGCCTGAGCCATCGCTTCGATGATCAGAACGCCCGGCATGATTGGATGCGCAGGGAAGTGACCATTGAAGAACGGCTCATTGATGCTGACATTCTTGTAGGCGCGAATTCGCTTGCCTTCAGTGTCCAGTTCCACCACCCGGTCCACCAGCAGGAACGGGTAACGGTGAGGCAGGTATTCGCGAATCTCGTTGATGTCCATCATTTCAGGGGAAAGCCTATGTAAAGATTGGGAGCGCGACTGACGCGCACTCCTCTAGCAAATCAAGGAGGCAGTCCAGAGGCTGTGCACACTTGATATGGAAATGGTATCAGCCATCAGATGAAGCATTGCCGTCAGGGGTCACTTCCCCTACGCGCTTTTCCAGCTGTTTCAACCGTCGTGCGATGTCATCGAGCTGACGGATGCGGGCCGCGCTTTTGCGCCATTCGGCCGCCGGTTGCATGGCTGTGCCGGAAGAATAGGCGCCCGGCTCGGTAATCGAGTGGGTCACCATGGTCATCCCGGTCAGGAAAACGTTGTCGCAGATATCAATGTGGCCGACCAGACCAACACCACCGGCGAGCATGCAGTGCTTGCCGATTTTGGTGCTGCCGGAAATGCCGACGCACGCGGCCATGGCGGTGTGATCACCGACCTGGACGTTGTGCGCGATCTGAATCTGGTTGTCGAGCTTCACGCCATTGCCAATCACGGTATCGGCCAGAGCGCCGCGGTCGATGGCAGTGTTCACACCGATCTCGACATCGTCGCCGATGGTCACGCCACCGATCTGGGCGATTTTCTGCCAGACGCCTTTTTCGTTGGCGAAGCCGAAGCCCTCACCGCCGATCACTGCGCCGGACTGAATAACCACACGCTTGCCGATGCGCACATCGTGATACAGCGTAACGCGCGGAGCGAGCCAGCCGCCTTCACCGATTTCGCTGCGCGCGCCGACTACGCAATGCGCACCCAACGTGACCTGTGCAGCGATGCGTGCACCGGCTTCGATCACCACGAACGGACCGATGCTGGCACTTGGATCAACCACTGCGTCCGCCGCGATCACCGCTGTCGGATGAACCCCGCCAGCCGCTTTTGGCTTTGGATCGAACAGATGCGAGATGCGTGCATAGGCCAGGTAAGGGTCCGGCACCACCAAGGCATTACCTGCGAAACCTTCGGCGTCGGCTTCCTTGAGCAGCAGTGCAGCTGCTCGAGAACCGGCCAGGTATTTGCGGTATTGGGGATTTGCCAGAAAGCTCAACTGAGCTGGGCCAGCCTCTTGCAAAGTGGCTAGCCCAGTAATTTGCCTCTCGGGGTCGCCACGCAGGGTGGCGCCGAGGTGCTCGGCCAACTGGCCGAGCCTGATAGTCACGGTCATGGGTTACTTCAGCTGATTCATGCGCTCGATAACCTGGCGCGTGATGTCGTACTGAGGTTTGACATCGATGACGGCGCCACGCTCGAACACCAGGTCAAAACCACCCTTCTTGATGACTTCTTCCACAGCGCTGTCCAGTTTCGGCTTCAGTTGCTTGAGCATTTCACGGTCGGCAACGGCTTTGGCTTCGTTCAGTTCCTTGGACTGGAACTGGAAGTCACGGGCCTTTTGCTTGAATTCCAGCTCCAGACGCTCACGCTCGCCCTGCTGCATCTTGTCGCCACCGGCCATCAGACGGTCCTGAATGCCTTTGGCGCTGCTTTCCAGGGTTTTCAGCTTGGTCAGTTGCGGACCGAACTTCTTCTCGGCATCCACGGCGTACTTCTTCGCCGCGTCGGATTCCAGCAGTGCCATCTGATAGTTCAGCACGGCAATTTTCATGTCGGCGAACGCCGGGCCTGCCACCAGTACGGAGGCCAGGAGAACCAATTGAGTCAACTTACGCACGATGCACTCCTACAAAATCCATTGTCGTTATCTTGGGTCAGACGCTTAGAACGTCTGGCCGAGGGAGAATTGGAACACTTGAGTTTCAGCGTCATCCGGTTTTTTGACCGGCATCGCCAGCGCAAAGCTCAAAGGACCCAGTGCGGTGACCCAGGTCACGCCGACACCGACGGAACTGGCCATGTTGCTCAGGCTGATGTCGTTGCACTGAGTGCTGGACGTCGAACCCGCGCTAGCGTTGGTGGTCTTGTCGCACTTGGAATCGAATACGTTACCCACGTCCCAGAACACCGAGGTCCGCAGAGAGCGCTGATCTTTCACGAAAGGCAGCGGGAACAAGACTTCAACGCCACCTTGAATCAACACGTTACCACCGAATGGCAGCGGATCCTGATCCGGATCGGCAAGCGTACCCGAGTTACCCGTTACAGCTGCACCGCGGCTCGGTGTACTGCGTGGACCCAGCGTGCTGTCCTTGAAGCCACGTACGGAGTTGAAGCCACCCGCATAGTAGTTTTCATAGAACGGCAAGCCGTCGGTCGAACCGTAACCGTCGCCATAACCCAGTTCGGTGTGCAGGCGCATGGTGTAGTTTTCAGTGATCGGCTGGAACAGCTGACCACGGTAATCAAGCTTGAAGAAGGACAGGTCGCTACCCGGGATGGTGGTTTCCAGAGTCAGGCTCTGGGACCGGCCACGGGTAGGCAGTACGCCTTTGTTCAAGGTGGATTCGGACCAGCCGGCAGACGCCTTGAAGTTCAGGTATTTGTCGCCTTCCTTGTTAACGAAGTCGAAAATCTCGTCGACGGTGTAGCTACCGGTACTGATTTCGTCCTGCTGAACGGAAGCACCGAAGGTCAGACGCGAAGTCTCGCTGATCGGGTAGCCGATGTTCACACCAGCGCCCAGGCTGTCTACCGCGTAGCTCGAAAGGTCGGTGTCGAGCTCGTCGTAGTCAGTAGTGCGATAGAACGCGTTGTAGCCCAGGCTCACGCCATCGGCGGTCCAGTACGGGTCAACGTAGCCGAAGTTGTAGCGGCTCTGGTATTCGCTGCGGGTCAGACCGATGCTGACGCGATTACCGGTACCGAGGAAGTTGTTCTGGGTGATCGAGCCACCGAGGATCAGACCGGCGCTCTGGGCGAAACCGACGCTGGCGGTGATCGAACCGGAAGCCTGTTCTTCGACGGCGTAGTTCACATCAACCTGGTCGTCGACACCGGGCACGGCCGGGGTTTCAACGTTGACTTCCTTGAAGAAGCCCAGACGTTCCAGACGGGTCTTGGACTGGTCGATCAGGTAGGTCGAAGCCCAGCCGCCTTCCATCTGACGCATTTCACGACGCAGCACTTCGTCTTCGGACTTGGTGTTGCCACGGAAGTTGATGCGATTGACGTAGGCGCGCTTGCCCGGATCGACAGCGAAGAGGACGTCCACGGTGTGGTCGTCATCATGCGGCTGAGGAATACCGTTGACGTTGGCGAAGGTGTAGCCCTCGTTACCCAGACGACGGGTGATCAGCTCGGAGGTGGTGGTCATCAGCTTGCGCGAGAACACCTGGCCCTTCTGCACCAGCAACAGCGACTTTACCTGGTCTTCAGGGACTTTCAGGTCGCCACTGAGCTTGACGTCACGAACGGTGTACTTCTCGCCTTCGGTGACGTTGACGGTGATGTAGACGTGCTTCTTGTCCGGGGTAATCGATACCTGGGTCGAAGCGATGTCCATGTTGATATAGCCGCGATCCAGATAGTAGGAACGCAGACGCTCCAGGTCACCGGAGAGTTTTTCGCGGGCATATTTGTCATCGTTCTTGAAGAACGACAGCCAGTTGGTGGTTTTCAGTTCGAACAGGTCGGTCAGGTCTTCCTCGGGGAAAACCGTATTGCCTACCACGTTGATGTGCTGGATGGCGGCAACGGTACCTTCGTTGATCTTCACCTTCAGACCCACGCGGTTACGCGGCTGCGAAACCACTTCGGTGTCGACGGTAGCGGAGTAACGACCCTGGGCAACGTACTGACGTTGCAGTTCGTTACGCACACCCTCGAGGGTGGCGCGCTGGAAGATCTCGCCTTCAGCCAGACCGGATTGCTTGAGGCCTTTCATCAGGTCTTCAGTGGAAATCGCCTTGTTGCCTTCGATTTCGATACTGGCGACCGAGGGACGCTCGACCACGGTGATGACCAGAACGTTGCCTTCGCGGCCCAGCTGGATATCTTGAAAGAAACCGGTTTTGAACAACGCACGAGTGGATTCCACCAGGCGACGATCATCCGCCTGCTCGCCGACGTTCAACGGCAAGGCACCAAAGACGCTACCCGCGGAGACCCGCTGGAGGCCATTGACGCGAATATCAGAGATAGTGAAGGACTCGGCGTGAACTTCGGCGATCATCAATACGGTGAGAACCGCAGTTAGCAGCAGACGTTTCATGAAGTCCTTTCTTATTCCAACTGGCAATAAACAAACTGCCGCAAAATGCGGCAGATTCGCAATTCAGCGAAGCGTTACAGTCGACCCAGATCGTTGACCAGAGCAAGCAACATCACCCCGACCACCAAACTGATACCGATCTGTATCCCCCAACCTTGCACCCGATCCGACAAGGGGCGACCACGCACCCACTCGATCAGATAAAACAACAAATGCCCCCCATCCAGTACAGGAATGGGCAGCAAATTCAGAACCCCCAGGCTAATACTCAGATAAGCAAGGAAATTCAGGAAATCAGCGACGCCCGACTGGGCAGAAGCGCCCGCCACTTTAGCAATGGTTATCGGTCCACTCAAGTTTTTTACCGAGAGCTCGCCGAACAGCATTTTCTTCAGTGAATCCAGCGTCAGAATGCTCATGGTCCAAGTGCGACGGGCACCCTCGCCAATCGCGGCCAGCGGGCCATAGCTGACTTCGCGGATCATTTCCGGCGGCCAGTCGATGGCTTTGACGCCAGCGCCCAGATAACCGCTTGGCGCTTTGCTTTCACCGCGCGCCGCCAAGGTCACAGGGACGTCGATTTGAGCACCGTCGCGCTCGATGCGCAGCATGATTTTGGTATCAGGACGCGTACGAACGGTATCGACCACTTGCTGCCAGTCATCGAGCGGCTGGCCATCAAGCGACAGCAAACGATCGCCGGTTTTCAGCCCCGCTGCATGAGCCGGACCTTTCGGGTCCAGTTCGGCAAGCACCGGCGGCAACGCCGGACGCCATGGACGAATGCCCAGCGAACGGATCGGATCCGGCTCGTCGGCGCCTTTTAGCCAGTTATCCAGTGCCAGCGTGCGCGGCGATTCTGCCGTCGAACCCTGCTCGCGCACCAGCAATTGAATGGCGCCGCTCTCACCGAGACGGCGCACCAGTTGCAGATTGACTGCCGCCCAACCCGACGTTGGCTCGCCATCGATCGAAACAATCTCCTGACCAGCGTTCAGACCAGCCCTGGCGGCAATGCTGCCAGACTCGACCGCGCCGATGACCGGACGCACCTGCTCGCTGCCGAGCATCGCCAGCACCCAGAAAAACACCAGCGCCAAAAGGAAGTTGGCAATCGGGCCAGCGGCAACAATGGCGATACGCTGACGTACCGATTTGCGATTGAACGACTGATCGAGTTGATCGACCGGCACTTCGCCTTCGCGCTCGTCGAGCATCTTGACGTAGCCGCCCAAGGGAATCGCGGCGACCACGAATTCAGTGCCTTGCTTGTCATGCCAGCGCAGCAACGGCATGCCAAAGCCCACGGAAAACCGCAGAACCTTGACGCCACAGCGACGCGCGACCCAGAAGTGGCCGAATTCGTGGAAGGTGACCAGCACACCCAGGGCGATCAGGGTGCCGGCAATCATATAGAGCGCGCTCATCTACTTTCTCCGCAATCCTGTTCAGTGTCGCGTGTCGCCATTTTGGTGCAAAAACTATCGGCCGTGCCGACTCAACCATTGCTCCGCCAGCACTCGCGCTTTCGCGTCCGCCGTAAACACGGCGTCGAGGTCGTGCAGCGCCACCACCGGCTCCAGATTCAAGACTTCCTCGATGATACTCGCGATTTCCAGGTAGCGAACCCGTCCGTCGAGAAACGCTGCCACGGCCACTTCATTGGCCGCGTTGAGCATCGCCGGCGCGCTGTCGCCAGCTTCGGCCGCCTGACAGGCCAAACGCAGACAGGGGAAACGGCTTTCATCAGGCGCCTCAAAATCCAGTCGCGCAATGGCGAACAGATCCAGTGGCGGTACGCCGGAATCGATACGCTCAGGCCAGGCCAGGGCGTTGGCGATCGGCGTGCGCATGTCGGGGTTGCCCAATTGCGCCAGCACCGAGCCATCCACATAGTCGACCAGAGAATGGATCACGCTTTGCGGATGAATCACCACTTCGACCTGAGTCGGTTTGGCATCGAACAACCAGCAGGCTTCGATCAGTTCCAGACCCTTGTTCATCATGCTTGCCGAATCCACGGAGATCTTGCGCCCCATGGACCAGTTCGGATGCGCGCAAGCCTGTTCCGGCGAAACATGCGCCAGCTCGGACATCGGCGTCTGCCGGAAAGGACCGCCAGAGGCGGTCAGCAAGATCCGCCGCACACCCACCGAGCTCAAGCCGCGCGCGAAATCCGCGGGCATGCACTGAAAAATCGCGTTGTGCTCACTGTCGATCGGCAGCAGCACCGAGCCACTTTTGCGCACGGCCTGCATGAACAGCGCGCCGGACATCACCAGCGCTTCCTTGTTGGCCAGCAGAATCTTCTTGCCCGCCTCGACCGCCGCCAGTGTCGGACGCAAACCCGCCGCACCGACAATGGCCGCCATGACCGCGTCGACTTCAGGCGCGGAGGCAACCTGACACAGGCCCTCCTCACCTACCAGCACACGAGTCGGCAAACCGGCTGCACGCAAGTCATCCTGCAAGCCGCGCGCCGCAGCACCTTCAGGCACTACGGCAAATTGCGGTACATGACGAATGCACAGCGCGAGCAATTCGCTAAGACGGGTAAAACCACTCAATGCAAAAATCTGATAACGCTCAGGATGACGGGCAATCACATCCAGGGTGCTCAGACCGATCGAACCGGTCGCACCCAACACGGTAATCTGCTGGGGACGACTCACGGTGCGGCCATCCAGAGCAATACGGCGAACACCGGAATGGCTGCGGTCAGGCTGTCGATGCGATCCAGCACGCCACCATGGCCGGGCAGCAGATTACTGCTGTCCTTGATGCCGGATTGGCGCTTGAACATGCTCTCGGTGAGATCGCCGACAACGGAAATGAAGACGATCACTGCCGCGCCGATCAGGCCTTTGAGCAGCTCGGCCACGGTCCAGTCGCGCACCAGCCCGACAATCGCGGTAATCACCAGACTCAGCGCCAGACCACCGTAGACGCCTTCCCAGCTCTTGCCCGGGCTGACCTGCGGCGCCAGCTTGCGCTTGCCGAACTGGCGTCCGGAAAAGTAAGCGCCGATGTCCGCGCCCCAGACCAGCACCATCACCGCCATGATCAACCAGTTACCCAGCGGGTACTGCTTGATCTGCACCAACCCCTGCCACGCAGGCAGCAGGATCAGCAGGCCAATCAGCAGCTTGGTCGCCGCTGTGGACCAGTGCGCGCTGGAGCGTGGATACGTCAGCACCAGATAAGTCGCAATTGCCCACCAGATCACCGATGCACCGAGCACCCAAGGCGCAAGGCCCGGCAGCACATACATGACAAACAGCATCAAGGCGACCACGGCGGCAAAGCCGACGCGGAACGATTGTGCGGTGAAGCCGGCCAGACGCGCCCATTCCCAGGCACCGAGGCTCACCACCAGGCCGATGAACAGCGCGAAGCCGGCACCTTTGAGCAGGAAAAACCCGCACAAGGCAATCGGCAGCAGGATCAGTGCAGTGATGATTCGTTGTTTAAGCATTAAACCCGGGCTCCAGCTTCGACCTGTTCGCTCGTTTTACCGAAGCGACGCTGGCGTGAAGCGAAATCGGCCAGCGCGGTGCGCATGGCGTCGTGTTTGAAGTCCGGCCAGAACAGGTCGGAGAAGTACAGCTCGGCGTAGGCCAGCTGCCACAGCAGGAAGTTGCTGATGCGATGCTCGCCACCGGTGCGGATGCACAGGTCAGGCAACGGCAGATCACCGGTGGCCAGACAGGTCTGCAGCAGATCCGGGGTGATGTCCTCCGGGCGCAAGTGCCCGGCCTGGACTTCACGCGCCAGACGCTGCGCGGCCTGAGCGATATCCCACTGGCCGCCATAGTTGGCGGCGATCTGCAGGACAAAGCGGTTGGCACCGACCGTCATGGCCTCGGCCTCGCGCATCGCCGCCTGAAGCTCAGGGTGGAAGCGCGAGCGATCGCCAATGATGCGCAGGCTGATGTTGTTGTCGTTGAGACGCTTGGCCTCACGACGCAAGGCCTTGAAGAACAGATCCATCAAGGCGCTGACTTCATCGGCCGGGCGCTGCCAGTTTTCACTGGAGAAAGCGAACAGGGTCAGGACTTCGACCTTGGCCTCAGCGCACACCTCGATCACCGCCCGCACAGCATCCACGCCCGCTTTATGCCCGGCGACACCCGGCATAAAGCGTTTTTTCGCCCAGCGATTATTGCCATCCATGATGATCGCGACATGGCGCGGCACCGCGGACGGCGCAGTCTGCTTGGTCTTGTCCATTTAAAGCTCGACCCTTATACGGCCATCAGGTCTTTTTCTTTCTCGTCCGTGGCCTTGGTGATCTGGGCCTCGGATTCTTTGGTCAGCTTGTCGATATCGGCGATGGCACGACGCTCTTCGTCTTCGCTGATTTCCTTGTCCTTGACCAGTTTTTTCAGCTCGCCCAAGGCATCGCGACGGATGTTGCGCACAGCTACGCGCGCGTCTTCGGCTGCACTGCGGGCCTGCTTGGTGAAGCCTTTGCGCGTTTCTTCGGTAAGGGCAGGCATCGGGATCAACAGCAACTCGCCCAGGTTGGTCGGGTTGAGGTTCAGACCGGCGCTCTGGATTGCCTTGTCGACGGCAGCGAGCATGTTGCGCTCGAAGGCCACGACCTGCAGGGTGCGCGAATCTTTCACGGTGACGTTGGCAACGCCGCTCAGCGGAGTGTCAGTGCCGTAGTAAGGCACCATGACGCTGCCGAGGATGCTCGGGTGAGCCTTGCCGGTACGAATCTGGCCGAACGCGTGGTTCAGAGATTCCAGGGATTTCTGCATACGCGCTTGGGCGTCTTTCTTGATTTCGTTGATCATTGTTGGCCTTCCTCGATCAAAGTCCCTTCAGCGCCGCCGTGCACGATGTTCAGCAGGGCGCCGGGCTTGTTCATGTTGAATACGCGCAGCGGCATCTTGTGATCGCGGCACAGGCAGATGGCAGTCAGATCCATTACACCCAGCTTGCGATCCAGTACTTCATCATAAGTCAGATGATCGAACTTCTCGGCATGCGGGTCTTTGAACGGGTCTGCGGTGTACACGCCATCAACCTTGGTGGCCTTGAGCACAACGTCGGCGTCGATTTCGATTGCACGCAGGCAGGCTGCCGAATCCGTGGTGAAGAACGGATTGCCGGTACCGGCCGCGAAGATCACGACGTCTTTGGAGTTCAGGTGGCGCATGGCTTTGCGGCGATCGTAGTGATCGGTCACACCGACCATGGAAATGGCCGACATGACGATGGCCGAGATATTGGCACGTTCCAGCGCATCGCGCATGGCCAGGGCGTTCATCACAGTGGCCAGCATGCCCATGTGGTCGCCCGTGACCCGATCCATACCGGCTTTGCTCAGGGCTTCGCCACGGAACAGGTTGCCACCGCCGATGACCAGACCGACCTGCACGCCGATGCCGACCAGCTGGCCGACTTCCAGCGCCATGCGATCCAGAACCTTCGGATCGATCCCGAACTCTTCCGAGCCCATCAGGGCCTCGCCGCTAAGCTTGAGTAGAATGCGTTTATAGCGAGCCTGATAACCACTGCCCTGCTGAGCCATTGCGAATCTCTCCTGCGGCGTATTTAAAATTCTTTGCGAGCTGTTTACAGCTGGCGTTCACTCTAGCTTGGCGCTGCTGCAGCGCCATCGGAACATGGCTTTGTAAGTCAGTTCCGGGTGGAAACCAAATAAAAATTGGTACCCCATCTGAAAAGAGGCTGCGCGCGTAAGCGGGCAGCCTCTTTCGGGCGACAGTTGAAAAACCGTCTTATTGCTTGGCGGCGGCCAGCTGGGCAGCAACTTCTTCAGCGAAGTTGTCGACCGGCTTCTCGATGCCTTCGCCTACTTTGAAGTAAGTGAAAGAAACGATTTCAGCACCGGCTTTCTTGGCCAGCTCGCCAACCTTGACTTCAGGGTTCTTGACGAACGCCTGCTCGACCAGGCTCGCTTCTGCCAGGAACTTGCTGATACGGCCCTTGACCATGTTTTCAACAATGTTTTCTGGCTTGCCTTTGATCTTTTCTTCGTTCAGCTGCAGGAACACAGCTTTCTCACGCTCGATCGCTTCGTCGGAGACTTGCGAAGGCAGCAGGAACTCAGGGTTGCTTGCAGCAACGTGCATAGCGATGTCTTTGGCCAGCTCGACGTCACCGCCTTTCAGGACAACAGCAACACCGATCTTGTTACCGTGCAGGTAGGTGCCGACTACGTCACCCTCTACGCGAACCAGACGACGAATGTTGACGTTCTCGCCAACTTTGGCAACCAGCGCTTCACGAGCCGATTCCTGAGCGGCGATCAGCGGAGCTGCGTCGGTCAGTTTTTCGTCGAAAGCTTTTTCTACGCTGGCAGCAACGAAGTTCTTGAAGTCGTCTTGCAGGGCCAGGAAGTCGGTCTGCGAGTTGACTTCCAGCAGCACGGCTGCCTTGTCATTCGATTTGATGGCGATTGCGCCTTCAGCGGCAACGTTGCCAGCTTTTTTCGCAGCCTTGATGGCGCCCGAAGCACGCATGTCATCAATGGCTTTTTCGATGTCGCCGTCAGCCTTTTCCAGGGCTTTCTTGCAATCCATCATGCCTTCGCCGGTACGCTCGCGCAGTTCTTTGACCAACGCTGCAGTAATTGCTGCCATTTTCAAATTCCTCTTGGATAGGTTTTCAACCATTCCACCCGATCGAACGGGCGTTCAATTCTTCCCGAACCACCCATGTTGGCTGCCGCACATGACAAATACAGACGTGGGCGCCGACAAATGGTTTTCGAGGTGGCAAAAAGGGGGCCAAGCCCCCTTTTTGCTTACTGAGTCAACGCCAGGGGCGTCGATTACTCAGCTGCAGCCTGAGTTTCTTCAGCTGCGAATTCAACAGTACCGCCAGCAACATTGTTGCGACCACGGATTACTGCGTCAGCCATCGAACCCATGTACAGCTGGATAGCGCGGATGGCGTCATCGTTGCCTGGGATGATGTAGTCAACGCCTTCCGGGCTGCTGTTGGTATCGACAACGCCGATGACCGGGATGCCCAGCTTGTTGGCTTCGGTGATCGCGATGCGCTCGTGGTCAACGTCGATCACGAACAGTGCGTCTGGCAGACCGCCCATGTCCTTGATGCCGCCCAGCGAACGATCCAGCTTCTCAAGGTCACGGGAGCGCATCAGCGCTTCTTTCTTGGTCAGCTTGGCGAAAGTACCGTCTTCGGCTTGAACTTCAAGGTCACGCAGACGCTTGATGGAAGCACGAATGGTCTTGAAGTTGGTCAGCATGCCGCCCAACCAGCGGTGATCGACGTACGGCGAACCGCAACGTGCTGCTTCTTCAGCAACGATCTTGCCAGCGGAACGCTTGGTGCCGACGAACAGAATCTTGTTTTTGCCCTGGGCCAGACGCTCTACGAAAGTCAGAGCTTCGTTGAACATTGGCAGGGTTTTTTCAAGGTTGATGATGTGAATCTTGTTACGCGCGCCGAAAATGTACTTGCCCATTTTCGGATTCCAGTAACGGGTTTGGTGACCGAAGTGCACACCGGCCTTCAGCATATCGCGCATGTTGACTTGGGACATGATAGTTCCTTGATAAGTCGGGTTTGGCCTCCACGTATCCCAATGACCAACCAGAGGCATAAAGCCCAAGGCACCCAGGTCATCGTGTCGACACGTGTGTGGATTTAAGCTTTTCGGGGCATCCCCGGAAAGCGGCGCATTTTATACCACAGGGCGCGCAGAAACGGAACCCGGAATCTGTATTCGCACCAGGGACTCGGGCGCAGCCCCCTTGGAATCGGCTCGATGGGCACCATTGTATAGATAGAAGCTGGACATGCAGGCGCGGATTTGCGCCTCCCGTCTGGTAGAATCGCGTTTTTCAGGGTCGCAAAATGTACGCTTGCCACCCAATTCGTATCCGTAAGCGCCGCCGAGCGCAGAGAGAGCCTGTATGACCGTCAACCTCAAAACCCCCGAGGACATCGCTGGCATGCGTGTCGCCGGCAAACTGGCCGCCGATGTGCTGGAAATGATTGCCGAACATGTCAAACCGGGCGTGACCACTGATCAGCTCAATCAGATCTGCCACGACTACATCGTCGATGTGCAGCAAGCGATCCCTGCCCCGCTCAACTACAAGGGCTACCCGAAGTCGATCTGCACCTCGATCAACCATGTGGTCTGCCACGGCATCCCGAACGACAAACCGCTGAAAAACGGCGATACCCTGAACATCGACGTCACGGTGATCAAGGACGGTTACCACGGCGACACCAGCCGCATGTTCCACGTCGGCGAAGTGCCGGTCTGGGCCGAGCGCCTGTCGCAGGTCACCCAGGAATGCATGTACAAGGCGATCGAGATCGTCAAACCCGGCTGCCGCCTCGGCGACATCGGCGAAGTAATCCAGAAGCACGCGGAAAAGAACGGTTTCTCGGTGGTGCGCGAGTTCTGCGGTCACGGCATCGGCAAGGTCTTCCACGAAGAACCGCAGATCCTGCACTACGGTCGCGCCGGTACCGGTATGGAACTGAAGGCCGGCATGACCTTCACCATCGAGCCGATGATCAACCAGGGCAAGGCCGACACCAAGGTTCTCGGCGACGGCTGGACCGCGATCACCAAGGACCGCAAGCTCTCGGCACAGTGGGAACACACCCTGCTGGTCACCGAGACCGGCTACGAGATTTTCACTTTGCGCAGCGATGACACCATCCCGCGCATCTCGGCCTGACACCCAGAACGCTCCCAGCCTATAGAAGGAAAGCCAATCGATGCCGCAGGTGGATCCCGAACTCTTCGACCGCGGCCAGTTCCAGGCTGAACTGGCCCTCAAAGCGAGTCCCATCGCGGCGTTCAAGAAGGCGATCCGCCAGGCTCGCGAGGTCCTCGACACGCGTTTTCGCAATGGCCGCGACATCCGCCGGCTGATCGAGGACCGCGCCTGGTTTGTCGACAACATCCTGCAAAAGGCCTGGGAGCAGTTCAACTGGAGCGAAGACGCCGACATCGCTCTGGTGGCGGTGGGCGGCTACGGTCGCGGCGAACTGCATCCATACTCCGATATCGATCTGCTGATCCTGCTCGACAGTGCCGACCACGAAGTTTTCCGCGACTCCATCGAGCGTTTTCTGACGTTGTTGTGGGACATAGGCCTGGAAGTCGGCCAGAGCGTGCGCTCGGTCGACGAATGCGCAGAAGAGGCCCGCGCCGACCTGACTGTGGTCACCAACCTGATGGAAAGCCGCACCATCTGCGGCCCCGAGCGTCTGCGTCAGCGCATGCTCGAAGTGACCAGCACCGCGCACATGTGGCCGGCCAAGGAGTTCTTCCTGGCCAAGCGTGCGGAACAGAAAGCACGTCACCACAAATACAACGACACCGAGTACAACCTCGAACCGAACGTCAAAGGTTCGCCCGGCGGCCTGCGCGATATTCAAACCATCCTTTGGGTGGCGCGGCGTCAGTACGGCACCCTGAACCTGCGCGCCCTCGCCGGCGAAGGGTTTCTGGTAGAAAGCGAAAACGCCCTGCTCGCCTCCTCCCAGGAATTTCTCTGGAAAGTTCGCTACGCCCTGCACATGCTAGCCGGCCGCTCCGAAGACCGCTTACTGTTCGATCACCAGCGCACCATCGCCGGCCTGCTCGGTTTTGAAGGTGATGATGCCAAACAGGCGGTCGAAGCTTTCATGCAGCAATACTTCCGCACGGTGATGAGCATTGCCCAGCTCAGCGATTTGATCATTCAGCACTTCGAAGAAGTCATCCTCGCCCCGGAAGACGAATCGCCCCCGCAGCCGATCAACGCCCGCTTCCAGCTGCATGACGGCTACATCGAAGCGCGCAATGACAACGTGTTCCGCCGCACGCCGTTCGCCATGCTGGAAATTTTCGTGCTGATGGCCCAACAGCCGGAAATCAAAGGCGTGCGCGCCGACACCATTCGCCTGCTGCGCGAACATCGTCATCTGATCGATGACAACTTCCGCAACGACATCCGCAACACCAGCCTGTTCATCGAGCTGTTCAAGTGCAAGATCGGTATCCATCGCAATCTGCGGCGGATGAACCGTTACGGCATTCTCGGGCGCTATCTGCCGGAGTTCGGTTTTATCGTCGGGCAGATGCAGCACGACCTGTTCCACATCTATACGGTCGATGCGCACACGCTGAATCTGATCAAACACCTGCGCAAACTGCAGTACACCCAGGTTTCGGAGAAATTTCCGCTGGCCGCCAAGCTCATGGCCAAGCTGCCCAAACCTGAGCTGATCTACATGGCCGGTCTGTATCACGATATCGGCAAGGGCCGGCATGGCGATCACTCGGAGATCGGCGCGGTCGATGCCGAAGCGTTCTGCCAGCGCCACCAGTTGCCGGTGTGGGACAGCCGCCTGATCGTCTGGCTGGTGCAGAACCATTTGGTGATGTCCACCACTGCGCAGCGCAAGGATCTGTCGGACCCGCAGGTGATCCACGATTTCGCCCAGGCGGTCGGCGACGAAACCCGCCTCGACTACCTCTACGTGCTGACCGTGGCCGACATCAATGCGACCAACCCGACGCTGTGGAACTCATGGCGCGCCAGCCTGCTGCGCCAGCTCTATACCGAGACCAAGCGCGCCCTGCGCCGGGGTCTGGAAAACCCGGTGGATCGCGAAGAACAGATCCGTCAGACGCAAAGCGCCGCGCTGGACATTCTGGTGCGCGGCGGCACCGATCCGGACGACGTCGAGCAGCTGTGGGCGCAATTGGGCGATGACTATTTCCTGCGCCACACCGCCGGCGACGTGGCCTGGCACAGCGATGCGATCCTGCAGCAACCGGTGGATGGCGGGCCGCTGGTGCTGATCAAGGAAACCACCCAGCGCGAGTTTGAAGGCGGCACGCAGATCTTCATTTATGCACCGGACCAGCACGACTTCTTCGCCGTGACCGTGGCAGCGATGGACCAGCTCAACCTGAACATTCACGACGCCCGGGTCATCACCTCGAGCAGCCAGTTCACCCTCGACACCTACATCGTGCTCGACAACGAAGGCGAATCGATCGGCGACAACCCGGCGCGGATCAAGCAGATCCGCGAAGGCCTGACCGAAGCGCTGCGCAACCCGGACGACTACCCAACGATCATCCAGCGCCGTGTGCCGCGCCAGCTCAAACACTTCGCCTTCGCCCCGCAAGTAACGATCCACAACGACGCCCAGCGTCCAGTGACCGTGCTTGAGCTGACCGCGCCCGACCGGCCGGGCCTGCTGGCGCGGGTCGGGGGGATTTTCCTCGAGTTCGATCTGTCGCTGCAGAACGCCAAGATTGCGACCCTGGGCGAGCGCGTGGAAGACGTGTTCTTCATCACCGACGCGCACAACCAGCCGCTGTCTGATCCGCTGCTGTGCAGCCGTCTGCAGGATGCGATCGTCGAACAGCTGAGCGTCAATCAGGAACCGGATATCAAACTTTCGCGGATCAGTATCTGAATCACCCGTTTATCCCTGTGAATGCAGCCCATGCTTTCCTCCGGTACATACAATCCCCTGTGGCGAGGGGATTTATCCCCGTTCGGCTGCGAAGCAGTCGTAAAACCTGTGTATGCGGACATTCAGTTGAACCGCAGTGAATGGTTTTGCGGCCGCTGCGCAGCCCAACGGGGATAAATCCCCTCGCCACAGAAAGCTCTTGAGCATTTAAAAGAGGCCCCCATGAACAACGCTCTGAACCAGCTCCAGCCGTACCCGTTCGAAAAGCTCCGCGCCCTGCTCGGCAGCGTCACGCCGAACCCGGACAAACGCCCGATCGCCCTGTCGATCGGCGAGCCGAAACACCGTTCGCCGAGCTTTGTCGCCGAAGCGCTGGCGAACAGTCTGGATCAGATGGCGGTGTACCCGACCACCCTCGGTATCCCGGCCCTGCGCGAAGCCATCGCCGGCTGGTGCGAGCGTCGTTTTGGCGTGCCGAACGGCTGGATCGATCCGGCGCGCAATGTGCTACCGGTCAACGGCACCCGTGAAGCGCTGTTCGCCTTCACCCAGACCGTGGTCAACCGTGGCGACGATGCGCTGGTGGTCAGCCCGAACCCGTTCTATCAGATCTACGAAGGCGCGGCGTTTCTCGCCGGGGCCAAGCCGCATTACCTGCCATGCCTGGATGAAAACGGCTTCAACCCGGACTTCGACGCAGTAGCGCCCGAGATCTGGCAGCGCTGCCAGATTCTGTTCCTGTGCTCGCCGGGCAACCCGACCGGCGCGCTGATTCCGGTCGAGACCCTGAAGAAGCTGATCGCCCTGGCTGATCAGTACGACTTCGTGATTGCCGCCGACGAGTGCTACAGCGAACTGTACTTCGACGAACAGACTCCGCCGCCGGGCCTGCTCAGCGCCTGCGTCGAACTGGGCCGCAATGACTTCAAGCGCTGCGTGGTCTTCCACAGTCTGTCCAAGCGCTCCAACCTGCCGGGCCTGCGTTCAGGCTTCGTTGCCGGCGATGCCGACATCCTCAAGGGTTTCCTGCTCTATCGCACTTACCACGGCTGCGCGATGCCGGTACAGACTCAACTGGCCAGCGTTGCCGCGTGGAATGACGAAGTGCATGTGCGCGCCAACCGTGCGCTGTATCGCGAGAAGTTCGATGCGGTGCTGAACATTCTCAGCCCGGTCATGGACGTACAGCGCCCGGACGGCAGCTTCTATCTGTGGCCGAACGTGCAGGGCGATGATGCGGCGTTCTGCCGTGATCTGTTCGAGCAGGAGCATGTGACCGTGGTGCCGGGCTCGTACCTGTCTCGCGATGTCGATGGCGTCAATCCGGGGGCGGGCCGCGTGCGCATGGCGCTGGTTGCGCCGTTGGCTGAATGTGTCGAGGCCGCCGAAAGAATACGCGCATTCGTAACTCGCCAACAGTAACTTTCAAGAGTCCGCATCAGGCCACCTGATGCGGACTAAAAAAAAGAAACGCTACCTTACAACCCCCTCCTTTACTCCTCAATACACTAACTAATAACCTACCTCCCGCAATAACCAACTTACAAACTACAAGTTTTTAACCACTAACTTGCAGTCAACCCTGGATAAAAACCTCAAAGGAATTGACCATGTACAAAACCAGACCCTGTCTGAATCTTGAAATAGAAGATCCAGTTGCCAGCTTTCGAGCGGCCATCAATGAAAACTCGAAAAATATTTCGTACACCAACAACTCAGGCCTGACCTCCCGGACCATGGCACTCAATGCAAAGTGTTGGCACCCGAGCCGCCATCTGACCATTTCGTTTATGGACAACCCACCCGCCTCGCTGAAAGAAGCGATAAAGAGCCATATATGGGAATGGGCGGACTATGTCAGCCTCACCTTTAGCTTCATCGATAGTAAAGACGGCGTAATCCGAATTACAACCGACACTACTCAAAACGCTTCGCAAATTGGCACCGACGCACTAACAGTCGCGGCAGGAAAACCCACGATGTTCATATACGCGCGACCGGGAGATGCGGATTTTCGCACGGTAGTAATACACGAGTTCGGTCATGCGCTCGGTTTTCATCATGAGCATCTGCACCCTGATGCTAACATTCCCTGGAATAGACCGAAGGTCTATCAGGAATATGCGGAAAAATGGGGAATGGATAAGCAAAGCGTGGACCTGAACATTTTTACACCGATAGACGAGGCGATCACCGTCACCCCATACGATCCGACTTCAATCATGCATTATCCTGTCGAGAAGGAACTAACCGATGGGAAGTTTGAGATACCGATGAACACGAAAATAAGTTGGCAGGACAAACGCATCTGCGCACATTTTTATCCGATCGAAATTCCTGACGGCGGCTCTTGCGAATCCCCTTGAATCGCCATCAGGAATCATCTCGTGCTACGACTTGACCTGGCCCAGATTGGCCTCGCTCAAATCCAGTTCCCCGAGCACTTCTCGCAACACGTCATCACCGATCTGGTGCTGACGACTGAGGCTGTAGAGTTCCAGACGTTGCGCGCGCAGTGCTTTCAAGCGCAAACGCCGTTCAAGCAGATCCATCTGGAATGCCAGCGCTTGGGCTTCGGCGGAATCATTGAACACATCAAGTTGATGGCGATATTCGGACATGATCCGCGCCTTGAGCTCAGCCGCCAGCGCTGCTTGAGCGGCATCCTGTGGGACCACTTCTTCGCTTTCCAGCGAGTGAATCGCTGCTTCGGCTGTCTTGCGCCAGGCGTCGCGCACTTCCTGACGACGCTTGTCGTCGGGACTTTTGTCGATGCCGCGCAGCAGCAACGGCAGCGCGATACAGGCCGAGACCAGCGACAGCAGAATCACCCCGGCAGCAATGAAGATCAGCAAGTCGCGTTCAGGAAAAGCCTCGGCGCCGATCAGCATCGGCACCGACATCACGCCCGCCAGCGTCACCGCCCCGCGCACACCGCCCACCGTCAGCAACCAGCATGAACGCGCCGTTGGCACTTGCGTCAGCTCACCCTTGCCGCGCAGTCGGCGCAGCAACACCGACAAGCGCCAGATGCTCTGCACCCAGATGAACCGCAGCAGCACCAGCGCGACGAAGATCGCCAACACATCGAGGCAGCGATAGAACAGCGTCGGCCACAGCGTCGGCTCATGGCTGACCACCGCCTTGATGATGTCTGGCAATTGCAGGCCAAGCAGCAGGAAGATCAAGCCATTGAACGCAAATTCGAGTAGCGCCCAAACGCTGCGGTTAAGCAATCGCGTGCTGGTCTGGCGTGGCAACAGGTCGAGCCAGCTCTGCATCATCCCCGCTGCCACCGCCGAGAGAATCCCTGAAGCGCCCAAACGTTCGGCCAGTACATAAGCAGCGAACGGCAGCAGCAACATGAACACCACGTGAGTGGCCGGATCGTCCCAGCCCCGGGCGATCATCCACGCGCGCAGGCGTCCGACCAACCAGCTCAACGCCACTCCGACCGCCAGGCCACCGAGCGCCACGGCGACGAAGGTCAGACTGGCATTGGTCAGCGAAAACACCCCCGTGACCGCTGCAGCGAGGGCGAATTTGAAGGTCACCAGGCCTGAGGCGTCATTCATCAGCGCCTCGCCCTGGAGGATGTGCATCAGCGGCGTCGGGAGTCGGTTCTGCGAAATCGCTGAGACTGCGACGGCGTCGGTCGGTGACAAAACCGCTGCAAGGGCGAAGGCTACCGGCAGCGGAATCGTCGGCAACAGCCAATGAATGAAATAACCGGCACCAACTACGGTGAACAGAACAAGGCCGACGGCCAGGGTCAGGATCGGTCCGCGCAATTGCCAGAAGGCGCGTTTGGGCATGCGCCAGCCATCGGAAAACAGCAGCGGCGGCAGGAACAGAAACAGGAATAGTTCGGGATCGAGGGCGACGTGTAGCCCCAGGGTCGGCCAGGCGAGCAAGGCACCGGCAGCAATTTGCACCAGCGGCAACGGCAGCGGGATGACCCGCCCGACCAGGCGCGAGACGCTGACCAGCATCAGCAGGATGAGGACGGTGTAAGCAGTTTGCATAAAACCAGAATCTCAGGCGATCGACAGCGTTGAACTGCCATATTAGCGCCTTAGGCTGTGGCTGACCGTTGCACCTATGTCGCAGCCCTCGCTTTTGTAGGAGCTGCGGCACGCCGCGATCTTTCGATCTTCAAGATCAAAAGATCGCAGCCTCGTTTCACTCGTCAGCTCCTACAGGGGTTTTGCATTGCCAAATCGACCTGAGGCACCGCGAAACCGTCCGGTCATGGCATAATCCGTCACCATTTTTTTCCAGCACCTGTAAAGGGGGCGATTCCTTGGCCGTTTCAAGTAAAACGTTGCACCTTTTCGGCATCAAAGCCTGCGACACCATGAAAAAGGCGCGCACCTGGCTCGATGAACACGCTGTCAGCTACGACTTTCACGATTACAAGACCGCCGGCATTGACCGTGAGCACCTGACCCAATGGTGCGACGAGCACGGCTGGCAAACCGTGTTGAACCGCGCCGGCACGACCTTTCGCAAACTCGACGACGAACGCAAAGCCGATCTCGACCAAGCGAAAGCCATCGAACTGATGCTCGCACAACCCTCGATGATCAAGCGCCCGGTGCTCGATCTCGGTGACCGAACCCTGATTGGCTTCAAGCCAGATATCTACGCGGCCGCTCTGAAGTAAGCAGCCCGTCACTCTTTGTAGAGGTATTCACATGTCCAATTCCCTGTTCAGCATTGCCTTTGGTGTCGGCACCCAGAACCGTCAAGGCGCATGGCTGGAAGTGTTCTACGCACAGCCACTGCTCAATCCTTCGGCCGAACTGGTCGCGGCTGTTGCGCCGATCCTCGGTTACAGCGAAGGCAACCAGGCCATCACCTTTACCACCGCCCAGGCCGCGCAACTGGCTGAAGCCGTGAAAGGCATCGACGCCGTGCAAGGCAAGCTGCTGACCCGCCTGGCCGAAAGCCACAAGCCGCTGGTCGCCACGCTGCTGGCTGAAGACGCGCAACTGACCTCCACGCCTGAGGCCTACCTCAAACTGCATCTGCTCTCGCACCGTCTGGTCAAGCCGCACGGCGTGAGCCTGGCCGGTATCTTCCCGCTGCTGCCGAACGTGGCGTGGACCAGCCAGGGCGCGATCGATTTGAGCGAACTGGCGGAAATGCAACTCGAAGCGCGTCTGCGCGGCGAACTGCTGGAAGTGTTCTCCGTGGACAAGTTCCCGAAGATGACCGACTACGTGGTACCGGCCGGCGTGCGTATCGCTGATGCTGCACGTCTGCGTCTGGGCGCCTATGTCGGCGAAGGCACCACTGTCATGCATGAAGGTTTCATCAACTTCAACGCCGGCACCGAAGGCCCGGGCATGATCGAAGGCCGCGTTTCCGCTGGCGTCTTCGTCGGCAAGGGTTCGGACCTGGGCGGCGGTTGCTCGACCATGGGCACGCTGTCGGGCGGCGGCAACATCGTGATCAAGGTCGGCGAAGGCTGCCTGATCGGCGCCAACGCCGGTATCGGTATTCCGCTGGGCGACCGCAACACTGTGGAATCGGGCCTGTACGTGACCGCCGGTACCAAGGTTGCGCTGCTGGACGAGCACAACAATCTGGTCAAGGTTGTGAAGGCGCGTGAGCTGGCTGGTCAGACTGATCTGCTGTTCCGTCGCAATTCGGAAACCGGTGCTGTGGAATGCAAGACCCACAAATCGGCGATCGAACTGAACGAAGCGCTGCACGCTCACAACTAAGCGCTGTAGGCCTGTGGGAGCGAGTCTGCTCGCGAAGCTTTTGGCGTCCTCAAGGACGCTTTCGCGTGCAGGCTCGATCCCACAAGGTTTGGCGTACACCCCGCCCAATTTCACAGGGCTGAACTCATGATGATCCCCTCCCCCTGGCGTGCCGATTTCCCGGCTATCGCCGCGCTGCAACGGCAAGACCAGACCTATCTGGACAGCGCCGCCACCACGCAAAAACCACAAGCCCTGCTCGGCGCACTGACGCATTACTACGCCAACGGCGCGGCCAATGTGCATCGTGCGCAACACCTGCCCGGTGCCCACGCGACGCAAGCGTTCGAAGACAGTCGGCGCAAGGTTGGCCAATGGCTGAATGCCGGTGACAGCGGGCAAATCATCTTCACCCACGGCGCCACCAGCGCGCTGAATCTGCTGGCTTATGGTCTGGAGCCTCTGTTTCAGCCGGGCGATGAGATTGTCATCAGCGCTCTGGAGCATCACGCCAACCTGCTGCCGTGGCAGCAACTGGCGCAACGTCGCAATCTGAAACTGGTGATCCTGCCGCTGGATGCCGACGGCCTGATCGACCTCGGCGCTGCCGTACACCTGATCGGCCCGCGCACGCGTTTGTTGGCGGTCAGCCAGTTGTCCAATGTGCTCGGCGCCTGGCAGCCACTGACCGCTTTGCTGGGCATGGCCAAGGCGCAGAACGCGCTGACCGTGGTCGATGGTGCGCAAGGTGTGGTGCACGGTCGGCATGATGTACAGGCGCTGGGTTGCGACTTCTATGTATTTTCCAGCCACAAACTCTACGGCCCCGATGGCCTCGGCGTGCTGTTCGGGCGCAACGCTGCGATGGAGCAATTGCAGCATTGGCAGTTCGGCGGCGAGATGGTGCTCGACGCCAACTATCAGGATTCGCGCTTCCACCCGGCGCCGTTGGGGTTCGAGGCAGGCACACCGCCGATCGCGAGTGTCATCGGCCTCGGAGCGACCCTCGACTACTTGGCCGGTTTGGATCAGGACGCCGTATCTGCCCATGAAGCGGCACTGCACGACTATCTGCTGCGCGGCCTCGCCGCCCGCAATGGCATTCGCCTGCTCGGCAAGCCGCAATTGGCGCTGGCCAGTTTTGTCGTCGAAGGCGTGCACAACGCCGATCTTGCGCACTTGCTGACCGAACAAGGCATTGCCGTGCGCGCCGGACATCACTGCGCCATGCCATTGATGAAGAGCTTCGAACTGGCCGGCGCGATTCGCGTGTCGCTGGCGCTGTATAACGACTCGGAAGATCTGGAGCGCTTTTTCGAGGCTTTGGATCAGGCTCTGGAGATGTTGCGATGAGCCTGCCGGTGGAAGCGGCCGAAGCGCTGAAGACGTTTCAGACTGCGGCGGGCTGGGAACAGCGGGCGCGGTTACTGATGCAGTTTGGTGATCGTCTGCCGGCGCTGGATGACGCGCAAAAGTGCGAGGCCAACCGGGTGCATGGCTGTGAGAGTCAGGTGTGGCTGGTCGGAGATTTGCGCGACGGGCACTGGCAGTTCAAGGCAAGCAGCGATGCGCGGATGATTCGCGGGTTGGTGGCGTTGCTGCTGTTGCGGGTCAACGGCTTGTCGGCGGTGGAGTTGCAGCAGGTGGATCTGCCGGAGTGGTTCAATCAGCTGGGGTTGTCGCGGCAGTTGTCGCCTTCGCGCAGTAATGGTTTGAATGCCGTGCTCCAGCGGATGAATGAGTTAGCTCGCTGACTGATCGTTCCCACGCTCTGCGTGGGAATGCCTCAACGGACGCTCCGCGTTCGGCTCTGGATGGGACGCGGAGCGTCCCGGGCTGCATTACCACGCGGAGCGTGGGAACGATCAAAGCCGCAGCATCAAATCTGAGGTTTGACCCGGTCTGCCGGGCGCCGTACACCAGCGACAATCTTGTCCACAGCCTTGGTCGCCGCGACCATGCCAAATGTCGCGGTAACCATCATCACCGCGCCAAACCCGCCAGCGCAGTCGAGCTTCACGCCGTCGCCGACAAAACTTTTCTGCAGACAAATGCTGCCATCCGGTTTCGGGTAGCGCAGCTGTTCGGTGGAAAATACGCACGGCACGCTGTAGTGGCGGGTCACGGTGCGGGAGAAGCCGTAGTCACGACGCAAGGTCGAACGGACTTTCGAGGCAAGCGGATCGTTGAAGGTGCGGTTCAAGTCGCAAACCTGAATCAGCGTCGGGTCAATCTGACCGCCCGCGCCGCCGGTGGTAATGATCTGGATCTTGCGACGTTTGCACCAAGCGATCAGCGCCGCTTTGGCATTGACCGCATCGATGCAGTCGATCACGCAGTCGATGTTCGGCGTGATGTACTCGGCCATGGTGTCGCGGGTAACGAAATCGGCCACGGCGTGCACCGTGCAATCGGGATTGATCCCGCGCAGACGCTCGGCCATCACCTCGACCTTGGGTTTGCCGACAGTGCTGTCCAGCGCATGCAGCTGGCGGTTGGCATTGCTGACGCAGACGTCGTCGAGGTCGAACAGCGAGATCTCGCCGACCCCGCACCGGGCCATGGCTTCCGCCGCCCAGGAGCCGACGCCACCGACGCCGACGATCGCCACATGGGCGGCGCGCAAGCGTTCCAGGCCTTCGATGCCATACAAACGGGCGATGCCTGCAAACCGCGGATCTTCTGTACTCATGACCATTACCCCAAAAACCGGCGCGCATTATAGGGCTACGCAGCGACAAGTTTTAAGCTGCAAGCGACAAGTGTAAGAACTTAAGTCAGAGGCGGCTGCCCAATGTCAGGCATTTTCCCGTCAGTTGTACGGCTGGTTAACCGCCGGTGTAGGATGCGCGCCCCTCGGGCGTCTATCCGACCGATCCTTCGTTCCACAGCCTTTGGAACCCGAAACAGATATGTCATCGCGTAAATTTGGACTCAACCTGGTGGTGGTGCTGGCCATCGCTGCCTTGTTCACCGGTTTCTGGGCGCTGGTCAATCGCCCGGTCACGGCGCCGAACTGGCCGCAGCAAATCTCCGGCTTCTCGTATTCGCCATTCCAGCAGGGGCAATTCCCACAGAAGGATCAGTATCCGTCTGACGACGAAATGCGCCGTGACCTGGAAATCATGAGCAAGCTGACCGACAACATTCGTATCTATTCGGTCGACGGCTCGCTGGGAGACATCCCGAAACTGGCTGAAGAATTCGGCCTGCGCGTCACCCTCGGCATCTGGATCAGCCCGGACCAGGAACGCAACGAACGGGAAATTACCAAAGCCATCGAACTGGCCAACACCTCGCGCAGCGTCGTGCGCGTGGTGGTCGGCAACGAGGCGCTGTTTCGCGAGGAAATCACCCCGGAAGCGCTGATCGTTCTGCTGGATCGGGTGCGCGCTGCGGTCAAAGTACCGGTGACCACCTCCGAGCAATGGCACATCTGGGAGAAATACCCGCAACTGGCCAAGCACGTTGACCTGATCGCCGCCCACGTCCTGCCCTACTGGGAATTCATTCCGGTGGACAAGGCCGGCCAGTTCGTCTTCGACCGCGCCCGCGATCTGAAAAAACTGTTTCCGAAAAAACCGCTGCTGCTCTCCGAGGTCGGCTGGCCGAGCAACGGTCGCATGCGCGGTGGCGCCGATGCCTCGCCGGCAGATCAGGCAATTTATCTGCGCACACTGGTCAACAAGCTCAATCGCCAAGGCTTCAACTACTTCGTGATCGAAGCGTTCGATCAGCCGTGGAAGGCCAGCGATGAAGGTTCGGTCGGCGCCTACTGGGGCGTGTTCAACGCCGCGCGCCAGCAGAAATTCAATTTCGAAGGCCCGGTGGTGGCGATTCCGCAATGGCGCGTGCTGGCCATCGGCTCGGTGGTGCTAGCGCTCCTGTCGCTGACCCTGCTGATGATCGACGGCTCAGCCCTGCGCCAGCGCGGTCGCACGTTCCTGACGTTTATCGCGTTCCTCTGCGGTTCGGTGCTGGTGTACATCGGTTACGACTACAGCCAGCAATACAGCACGTGGTTCAGCCTCACGGTCGGATTCCTCTTGGCGCTCGGTGCGCTCGGGGTATTCATCGTCCTGCTCACCGAGGCCCATGAACTGGCCGAAGCGGTGTGGATTCACAAGCGGCGTCGGGAATTCCTGCCGGTGCTGGGCGATTCTGATTACCGGCCGAAAGTGTCGATCCATGTGCCGTGCTACAACGAGCCGCCAGAGATGGTCAAACAGACCCTCGACGCACTGGCCGCACTCGATTATCCCGACTTCGAAGTCCTGATCATCGACAACAACACCAAGGACCCGGCGGTGTGGGAACCGGTGCGCGATTACTGCGCAACCCTCGGCCCGCGCTTCAAGTTCTTCCACGTTTCGCCGCTGGCCGGTTTCAAGGGCGGCGCGCTGAATTACCTGATTCCGCACACCGCCAAGGATGCCGAGGTCATTGCGGTGATCGACTCCGATTACTGCGTGCACCCGAACTGGCTCAAGCACATGGTGCCGCACTTCGCCGACCCAAAAATCGCCGTAGTGCAGTCGCCGCAGGATTATCGCGACCAGAACGAAAGCACCTTCAAGAAGCTCTGCTACGCCGAATACAAGGGCTTCTTCCATATCGGCATGGTCACTCGCAACGACCGTGACGCGATCATTCAGCACGGCACCATGACCATGACCCGCCGTTCCGTGCTGGAAGAATTGGGCTGGGCTGACTGGTGCATCTGTGAAGACGCCGAACTCGGCCTGCGCGTGTTCGAGAAGGGCCTGTCGGCGGCGTATTACCACGACAGCTACGGCAAGGGCCTGATGCCGGATACCTTCATCGACTTCAAGAAACAGCGTTTCCGCTGGGCCTATGGCGCGATCCAGATCATCAAGCGCCACACCCGCAGCCTGCTGCGCGGCAAGGACACCGAACTGACTCGCGGTCAGCGTTATCACTTCCTCGCCGGTTGGCTGCCGTGGGTCGCCGATGGCATGAACATCTTCTTCACCGTTGGCGCGCTGTTGTGGTCGGCGGCGATGATCATCGTGCCGCAACGGGTCGATCCGCCGCTGCTGATTTTCGCAATCCCGCCACTGGCGCTGTTCGTGTTCAAGGTCGGCAAGATCATCTTCCTTTATCGCCGCGCCGTCGGTGTGAATCTGAAAGATGCGTTCTGCGCGGCGCTGGCCGGGCTGGCGTTGTCGCACACCATCGCCAAAGCGGTGCTGTACGGTTTCTTCACCAGCAGCATTCCGTTCTTCCGCACACCGAAAAACGCTGACAACCACGGTTTCTGGGTGGCGATCAGCGAGGCTCGCGAGGAGCTGTTCATCATGCTGTTGCTGTGGGGCGCGGCGCTGGGGATCTTCCTCGTGCAGGGCATTCCGAGCAATGACATGCGCTTCTGGGTAACCATGCTGCTGGTGCAGTCGCTGCCGTATCTGGCGGCGCTGATCATGGCGTTCCTGTCGTCGCTGCCCAAACCTGTGGCCAAGGCTGAGCCGGCACCGGTCGTCTAAATCCGCAACGCAGCACTAAACGGCGGCCAATGGTCGCCGTTTTGCTTTAAGATAACCGCCATTTTGCGGGGCTTGGCGTGATAACCGGTCTGACTGACCACCCCTATCCCTTGTGGGAGCGAGCCTGCTCGCGAAGGCGTTGTAACATTCAACCTTTAAGGTGCCTGGTAGACCGCTTTCGCGAGCAGGCTCGCTCCCACATTAGAAGCCCAAGCTCACACCCCATGATCCCGGAGTTTTCCATGACGGCCCACGCCGACCTATCGCCGACCCTTCAACTGGCCATCGACCTGATCCGCCGTCCCTCCGTAACCCCGGTCGATGCCGACTGCCAGAAGCAGATGATGCAGCGCCTGGGCGATGCCGGTTTCACCCTGGAGCCGATGCGCATCGAAGATGTGGATAACTTCTGGGCCACTCACGGCAACAACGACGGCCCGGTGCTGTGCTTCGCCGGTCACACCGACGTGGTGCCGACCGGTCCGGTTACCGCATGGCAGATCGATCCGTTCAATGCCGTGATCGACGAACATGGCATGCTCTGCGGCCGTGGCGCGGCAGACATGAAAGGCAGCCTGGCGTCGATGACCGTCGCCGCTGAACGCTTTGTCGCCGATTACCCGAACCACAAAGGCAAGGTCGCGTTCCTGATCACCAGCGATGAAGAAGGCCCGGCGCATCACGGTACCAAGGCTGTGGTCGAACGTCTGGTCGCGCGCAACGAGCGCCTGGACTGGTGCATCGTTGGCGAACCGTCGAGCACCACGCTGGTCGGCGATGTGGTGAAAAACGGCCGTCGCGGCTCCCTCGGCGCCAAGCTCACGGTCAAAGGCGTGCAGGGTCACGTGGCCTACCCGCATCTGGCGAAGAACCCGATCCACCTCGCCGCTCCGGCGCTGGCAGAGCTGGCCGCCGAGCACTGGGACCACGGCAACGATTTCTTCCCGCCGACCAGTTTCCAGATTTCCAACCTCAATTCCGGCACTGGCGCGACCAACGTGATTCCCGGTGATCTGGTGGCGGTGTTCAACTTCCGTTTCTCCACCGAATCGACCGTCGAAGGCCTGCAGAAACGCGTTGCCGACATCCTCGACAAGCATGGTCTGGACTGGCACATCGACTGGGCGCTGTCCGGCCTGCCATTCCTCACCGAACCGGGCGCGCTGCTTGATGCGGTGTCGTCGAGCATCAAGGACATCACCGGTCGCGAGACCAAGGCGTCGACCAGCGGCGGCACCTCCGATGGCCGCTTCATCGCGACCATGGGCACGCAAGTGGTTGAACTGGGCCCGGTCAACGCGACCATCCACCAGGTCAACGAGCGCGTGCTGGCGGCGGATCTCGATGTGCTGACCGAAATCTATTACCAGACCCTGATCAAGTTGCTCGCCTGATGCTCGCGTGCCCGATCTGCAGTGAGCCGCTCAATGCGGTAGAGAACGGCGTGGTCTGCCCCGCCGGGCATCGGTTTGACCGTGCGCGTCAGGGTTATCTGAACCTGTTGCCGGTGCAGCACAAGAACAGCCGCGACCCGGGCGACAATCAAGCGATGGTCGAGGCGCGGCGTGATTTCCTCAACGCCGGGCATTACGCGCCGGTGGCCAAGCGTCTGGCTGAATTGGCGGCGAGTTACGCGCCGGAGCGCTGGGTCGACATCGGTTGTGGCGAGGGTTACTACACCGCGCAAATCGCCGAAGCTTTGCCGAACGCTGATGGCTACGCGCTGGACATCTCCCGCGAAGCGGTCAAACGCGCCTGCAAACGCAACCCGGCGATCACTTGGTTGATCGCCAGCATGGCCCGCGTGCCATTGGCTTCAGGCAGTTGCCAGTTTCTCGCCAGCGTCTTCAGTCCGCTGGATTGGGAGGAAGCCAAGCGTCTGCTCAGCGTCGGCGGCGGGCTGATGAAAGTCGGCCCGACCCGTGGCCATCTGATGGAATTGCGCGAACGCCTGTACGACGAAGTGCGCGAGTACACCGACGACAAGCACCTGGCCCTGGTGCCGGAAGGCATGGCGCTGGCGCACAGCGAAACCCTGGAATTCAAGCTGACCCTGGACAAGCCCGAGGACCGCGCCAACCTGTTGGCGATGACGCCTCACGGCTGGCGTGCCAGTGCCGAGCGTCGTGCGGCAGTGATCGAACAGGCCGAGCCGTTCGAGACCACCGTGTCGATGCGCTACGATTATTTCGTTCTTCAATAACTTTTGGTCTCGGGCAAAGGCCCGGGGCCGGCTAAATCCGCGAATGGATTTTTCAGACCCGCAGTGAGGACATCCATGCGCCAACCGGACATCGAGATTTACCTGAAAGACGCCGACGTCGACCACAAGGCCATTTCCGCCTGGCTCGGCGCAGCGCTGGGCCCGTGCAGCGACTGGGTGCAGAAAGGCCAGACGTACAAGTGCAAGGCCGGCAACGTACCGGTGACCTGGCTGCCGAAAGCCGTGGGCAAGTGGAACAGCCTGTTCCTGGAAAGCGACCAGACCCCCTGGGACGACGACATCGCCTGCGCCCGCGCAGCCTTCGCGGCACTGAACGTCGAGGTGCGCTGCGCACCGGGGACGTGGGTCGAAGAAGAAGGTGAAGAAACCGCCGATCGCTGGATTCGCATCAGCGAAGACGGAGAAGAAGAGATCACCTGGAAGACCGCTTAGCGGCAGCTACAAGCTTCAAGCTTCAAGCTGAACTGCTTGCAGCTTGAGGCTTGAGGCTTGCAGCTGCTTTTACAGACCTACAACATCCTCAGCCTGCAATCCCTTCTCGCCGGTGATCACCGCGTACTCAACCTGCTGACCTTCGGTCAGCGAGCGGTGCCCTTCGCCGCGTATCGCGCGGTAGTGCACGAACACGTCCACGCCGTCGTCGCGCTGGATAAAGCCATAGCCTTTGGCGTCGTTGAACCACTTCACGTTGCCGGTTTCGCGTGTTGCCATCTGTTCATACTCCTTTTTTATTATTGAACAGGCTTTTCGCAGGAAAGCCTTCGAGGAACGTCAGCCTGCGTCCGACGTCCATGACAGGGCACCGGCAACAGAGCGCCGAGTATATGACAGGTGCGGAAACTCTCAACAGGAGATTACTTCGGCGCTTTTTTGCCGATTTTCGCCTAATACGGCAAACTGTCCGCCCCGAGCGGCTGCTCGGTTTTATTCACTCACGCAGAAGCCGTATGACCCGTTCCCCGTTCCGCCGTCTTGTGTTTGGCACCCTGCGCCGCCTGTTGTATCTCTGGGTTCGCTCCGAGACCATCAATCAGTCGTCGTTCACCCTCAACCTCGACCGCAGTCGTCCGGTGTTTTACGTCCTGCAAAACCCCTCGCTGACCGATCTGGCGGTGGTTGACACCGAGTGCACCAAGGCTGGTCTGCCACGCCCGGTGCTGGCGGTGTCGGTGGGTGCGCTGATCGAGCCGGCGGCGTTTTTCTATTTGACGCCGGACCCGGACTGGCTCGGTCGCCAGGACAAACGCGGCGCGCCGCCGACTCTCACCCGTCTGGTCAGCGCACTGACACAGAACGCTGCCGAAGACGCGCAGATCATTCCGGTCAGCGTGTTCTGGGGCCAGTCGCCGGACAGCGAAAACAGTCCGTGGAAACTGTTGTTCGCCGACAGCTGGGCAGTCACCGGCCGTCTGCGCCGGCTGCTGAGCATCATCGTCCTCGGGCGTAAAACCCGCGTGCAGTTCTCCGCGCCGATCCACCTGCGCGAACTGATCGATCACAACAAGGGCCACGAGCGCACCGTGCGCATGGCCCAGCGCATCCTGCGCGTGCACTTCCGCAACCTCAAAGCTGCGGTAATCGGCCCGGACATTTCTCACCGGCGCAATCTGGTCAAAGGCCTGCTCAATCAGCCGTTGGTCAAACAGGCGATCCTCGACGAAGCCGAGCGCGAAAAAATCTCGCCGGAAAAAGCCAAGGCCCAGGCCCTGCGCTACGGCAACGAGATCGCCTCGGACTACACCTACACCGCGATCCGTTTTCTCGAAGTGGTGCTGAGCTGGTTCTGGAACAAGATCTACGACGGCATCAAGGTCAACCACATCGAGGGCGTGCAGAACGTCGCGCAGGGTCACGAAGTGATCTACGTGCCGTGCCATCGCAGCCACATCGATTACCTGCTGCTTTCCTATCTGCTGTTCCGCAACGGCCTGACCCCACCGCACATCGCTGCCGGGATCAACCTGAACATGCCGGTGATCGGCAGCCTGCTGCGTCGCGGCGGTGCGTTCTTCATGCGCCGCACCTTCAAGGGCAATCCGCTGTATACCTCGGTGTTCAACGAATACCTGCACACGCTGTTCACCAAAGGTTTCCCGGTCGAGTATTTCGTCGAGGGCGGGCGCTCGCGCACCGGGCGCATGCTGCAACCGAAAACCGGCATGCTCGCGATCACCCTGCGCAGTTTCCTGCGTTCGTCGCGGATGCCGATCGTGTTCGTGCCGGTGTACATCGGATACGAGCGCGTGCTCGAAGGCCGCACCTACCTCGGCGAACTGCGCGGGGCGAGCAAGAAAAAAGAATCGATCTTCGATATTTTCAAAGTGATCGGCGCGCTCAAGCAGCGCTTCGGTCAGGTCGCGGTCAACTTCGGTGAGCCGATCAAACTGGCCGAATTTCTCGACGCCGAGCAACCGGACTGGCGCCAGCAGGAGCTCGGCCCGCAGTTCAAACCGGCGTGGCTCAACGAAACCACCAACCGCCTCGGCGAGAAAGTCGCCCGCCACCTCAACGAAGCGGCGGCGATCAATCCGGTGAATCTGGTAGCGCTGGCCCTGCTGTCGACCACGCGCCTGGCGCTGGACGATCGGGCCATGGCGCGGGTGCTGGATCTGTATCTGGCGCTGCTGCGCAAGGTCCCGTATTCGCCACACACCACCTTGCCGGAAGGCGATGGCCGGGCGCTGATCGAGCATGTGAAAGACATGGATCTGCTCGCCGAGCAGAACGATGCGCTGGGCAAGATTCTGTATCTGGACGAGCAGAACGCGGTCCTGATGACTTACTACCGCAACAACGTCCTGCACATTTTCGCTCTGCCGTCGTTGCTGGCGAGTTTCTTCCAGAGCACCTCGCGCATGAGCCGCGAGCAGATCCTGCGCTACACCCGCGCGCTGTATCCGTACCTGCAATCGGAGCTGTTCATCCGCTGGAGCCTGGACGAACTTGATGCGGTGATCGACCAGTGGCTGGAAGCCTTCGTCGAGCAGGGCCTGCTACGTTTCGAGAAAGACCTGTACCTGCGCCCGGCGCCGAGTTCGCGGCATTTCGTGCTGCTGACGCTGCTGTCGAAAAGCATCGCGCAGACCCTGCAGCGCTTCTACATGACCGTGTCCCTGCTGCTCAACAGCGGCCAGAACAGCATCAGCGCCGAAGAGCTGGAAGACCTCTGCACAGTGATGGCCCAGCGTCTGTCGATCCTCCATGGCCTGAACGCGCCGGAATTCTTCGACAAGAGTTTGTTCCGCCACTTCATCCAGACCCTGCTCGACCTCGACGTCCTGCGCCGCGACGAAGCCGGCAAGCTCAGCTACCACGAACTGCTCGGCGAGCTGGCCGAAGGCGCGGCCAAGCGCGTGCTGCCTGCGGAGATTCGCCTGTCGATCCGCCAGGTCGCGCTGCACCGCAGTGAAGATGCTGCGGATCAGATCACGCCACAGCCTGAGGCTTAAAGCCTTAGACCTGTGGGAGCGAGCCTGCTCGCGAAGACGGAATGTCAGTCGCCATTTATTTTGACTGATCCAGCGCTTTCGCGAGCAGGCTCGCTCCCACATTGAAAGGAGATTCACCCATGAAAAAACTGCTAACCCTCGCCGCCGCCACCCTGCTTAGCGCCTGCCAATCAACCACACCCGCCGGCAAGGCCAGCCTCGACGGCGAAGTCTTCTACCTGCAACGCATCGCCCTGCCCCCGAGCGCGACCCTGAGCGTCAGCCTGCAGGACGTGTCGCTGGCCGATGCGCCGGCCGTCGTCCTCGCCGAACAGAAAGGCTCGATCAAAGGCCAGGTGCCGCTGCCATTCCATTTGAGCTACGATCCGGCGCAGGTCAAATCCGGCCACCGTTACTCGGTCAGCGCGCGCATTGAAGTCAACGGCGAGCTGATGTTCATCACCACCGAAAACCACGCCGTGCAACTCGACGGCAACGACCCGCAGCCGCTGAAAATCCGCGTCGACGCCGTTCGTTAATCCACTTTTAGCCACAAGGAAGCCGCCATGCGCCGCCCTACCCTTCGCTTCGCCGCCGCCTGCGCCGGCCTGCTGATCTCCGCCAATGCCCTGGCCCTGTCGCTCAACGACCTGTCGCAACAAGACGCCACCGGCGGCCTCAAGGACGCCCTGACCCAAGGCGCACAGATCGCCGTGAAACAACTCGGCACCCCGGGTGGCTTCAGCAACAATCCCGAAGTGAAAATCGAACTGCCAGGCAAACTCGGCAAAGCCGCGAGCAAGATGAAAGCCTTCGGCATGGGCGCCCAGGTCGAAGAACTGGAAACCGCGATGAACAAAGCCGCCGAATCCGCCGTGACCCAGGCCCAGCCAATCCTCGTCGATGCAGTGAAGAAAATGAGCGTGGCCGACGCCAAAGGCATCCTCAGCGGCGGCAACGATTCGGCAACCCAATACCTGAACAAATCCAGCCGCGAACAGATCCGCGCGAAATTCCTGCCAATCGTCAAGCAAGCCACCGACAAGGTCGGCGTCGCGCAGAAGTACAACGCCTTCGCGGGCCAGGCCGCTGCGTTTGGCGTGGTGGACGCGAAGAGCGCCAACGTTGAAAGCTACGTCACCGAACAGGCACTCAATGGTTTGTTCGAGATGATCGGCAAGCAGGAAGAAACCATCCGCCAGAACCCGGCCGCTGCGGCGACGAGTCTGGCGAAGAAGGTGTTTGGTACGCTTTAAGTCGTTACAACATGGGGGCGATTCAATTTGCTCCCATGCTTGCCTCCACGTAAAGAACTACGTAAAAAAAACACCCACTCCCGCCCCATCTTCCTTCTCTCAAAAAGCTGCAATTGGTCCAGCTCTTCCAGAATCGACGCCGCCTCGCTACCCGAGCAGGAAAAATTTTCCGCGACATTGCTCGCCGTAAACTCCTTCGCCTCCCCGCTTTTAGCCACTTGATAAACCGCGCGCTGCCGTTCCGTCAGTTGAGCAATTACGCCAGAGCTCGTCAGCCAGCGCTCAAAGTCCTGAATGTCTGCCAGACTCTTGCGGTACACAGTTATAAAACCGACCACGGCTCGCAAAATCACCGCGCATTGAAACTCGATGAAATAAGTCAGATCCAGCTCATCTGCCTCGGTGTGCAGGTAGGAGCGTCCGTATTTCACCGGTGCATTGCGCAGCAGCAGACTGATCGCAATGTAGCGAAACGCCGCGAACTCACGTTTGAACATGAACCAGTAAAACAAGGCTCTCGCGACCCGCCCGTTACCGTCGCGAAATGGATGTTCATAACCCATGGCGAAATGCAGCGTCACGGCCTTGATCAGTGGATGCAGATAATTTTTGTCCAGAATCGAGGCAGCGGGCCGGTTGATCCAGGCGGACAACCTCGCCAACCGCGCAACCAATCCTGCAGCAGGAGGTGGTCGGTGCACGGTGTTGCCCGAACCATCCTGAACAACCACCTCATCATTGGTCCGGAACAACCCGGGGGAATACTGCTCGTCATCGATCCCCTCCACACCCACTCGATGGATCTCTGCAATCAGTTCAATGCTCAGAGGTTCATAACGCTTTTCCCAAGCGAAATTCATCATTCGATAATTACCCATGACCATGCGCTCATCTGGCGTCCGCGGCTGGCGCTGATGCTTGAGCATGTCCTTGGCTACGCGCGTGGTAGTCGCCGCGCCCTCCAACTGGCTACTGGCGATGGCTTCGTCTTCGATCAGGTCATTGAGCAGACAGGAGAAATGCGCCCGCTCGTCGATCTGACTGGTCATGTAATCCAGCGCGGCCGTACTGGCGTAACGATCCACCACAGCCAAGGTTTTCTGCGCCAACGGCGTTGGCACGAATTTGCCCCACTGCACCGGCTCGCCCAACGGCAACAAATGAATGTACTGGGCCGCCCGCGCCTTCTTCACCAACGCCCAACAAAGGTTCGCGTCCAACCCTACCGCCCAGCGAAAGCGCAACGCCTCGAATGGCAGATAGCGCCCCTGATCATCGAGCGGCTTGAGCAGCGCCAGATAATCCGCAAGTCGTTGCTTGTGTGGCGAGCGGGCCAACAGGTCGAAAACAGGATCCGTTCTGCCGGCTAATGTCGGTGGTTTCTTCATCAGACAGACTCAAGGACTCGGAAAAGCAGAACCCGGAGTACAGCATTCGACGGCCAGCGCCTCAAGATCGGAGGATTCTGAAAAAGCTGTAGGAAGGCAGCGTGAATTGGCGATTCGAAATGAATTGGCTGTCAGACCGCCTTCGCGAGCAAGCTCGCTCCCACAAAAGCAAAGCAGCGCAGCTGCCCGCGGCGAAGCCGCCCCACTCAACAATGAGCGCAAGCTCGAGTGCTCTTGATC
>NZ_CEEDDH010000024.1:0-100942 GCF_979253165.1 Pseudomonas sp. AC083 | reverse complement strand
CAGCGTCAGATGTGTATAAGAGACAGGGGGAATACCGTCACCTGTGGGAGCGAGCCTGCTCGCGAAGGGGCCTGAACAGGCAACCAATCCTTTAGCGCACCGCCTCAAACAACCCGCTCGCCCCCATCCCGCCACCCACGCACATGGTGACGATGCCGTAGCGCAGATTGCGCCGCTGCAATTCCCGGATCAAATGCCCGACCTGACGCGAGCCGGTCATGCCGAACGGGTGGCCGATGGAAATCGAGCCGCCATTGGCGTTGTACTTGTCGTTGTCGATCTCCAGCCGGTCGCGGCTGTACAGGCACTGCGAAGCGAACGCCTCGTTCAATTCCCACAGATCGATATCCGCCACTTGCAACCCCTTGGCCTTGAGCAGTTTCGGCACCGAGAACACCGGGCCGATGCCCATTTCGTCCGGCTCGCAGCCGGCGACGGTGAAGCCACGGAAAAACGCTTTCGGCTTGAGCCCCAGCTCCAGCGCTTTGTCCAAGCTCATCACCAGTGTCATCGAGGCACCGTCGGACAGCTGCGAGGAATTGCCCGCCGTCACCGAACCGTCGTCGGCGAACACCGGTTTCAAACCGGCAAGGCTTTCGTACGTGGTGTCCGGGCGGTTGCAGTCGTCGCGCTCGACGACGCCGTCGACAATCTGCACTTCGCCGCTGTTCTTGTCCTCGACCCGGTATTTCACCGCCATCGGCACGATTTCATCATCGAACAAACCCGCAGCCTGGGCCTGGGCCGTGCGGATCTGGCTTTGCAGCGCATAGCGATCCTGCGCTTCGCGGCTGACGCCGTAACGTCGTGCCACCACTTCGGCGGTCTGGCCCATGGTGTAGTAGATGCCGGGAGTCTGTTGCTTGAGCAGCGGGTTGATCAGGTGATCGGTGTTGACGCTTTTCAGGGTCAGGCTGATCGACTCAACGCCGCCGGCGACGATGATGTCGCTGCAACCGGAGGCGATCTGGTTGGCGGCAATCGCAATCGCCTGCAAGCCCGAGGAACAGAAACGGTTGAGGGTCATGCCGGCGGTGCCGGTGCCCAGGCGCGACAGTACCGCGACGTTGCGGCCGATGTTGTAGCCCTGCGCGCCCTCGTTGGATCCGGCGCCGACGATGCAGTCCTCGACGCTGGCCGGGTCGATATCGTTGCGGGTCAGCAGGGCATTGACGCAGTGGGCCGCCATGTCATCGGGGCGGGTCTGGTTGAACTTGCCGCGAAAGGATTTGGCCAGGCCGGTCCGCACGCTGTCGACGATCACCACTTCACGCATGGCATACCTCATTGTTGTTGTCGGTTGAAAGTGGACCTGAGCATAAGTCCACCTTCTTACCGACCGCGAGGATCATTCACCCGGCGTATGCGCGGCCATCGCTTCAATCCTTGTGCTTTTTGGCCTTCTTGTCGGATTTCTCGAACGCGTCTTCCAGCGCGCGGTTGATGGTGCGCAACACTTTCACCCGTGCCCAGCGTTTGTCGTTGGCCTCGACCAGCGTCCACGGCGCGATCTCGGTGCTGGTGCGATCAACCATGTCGCCGACCGCCCGGCGATAGTCGTCCCACTTTTCCCGGTTGCGCCAGTCGTCCTCGGTAATCTTGAAGCGCTTGAAGGAAATCTCTTCGCGCTCCTGAAAGCGCTCCATCTGCGTGTCCTTGTCGATAGCCAGCCAGAACTTGACGACGATGACGCCGGCATCGGCCAGTTGCTCTTCGAAGTCATTGATTTCGCCATAGGCGCGCAGCCAGTCGGCCGGGGTGCAGAAGCCTTCGATCCGCTCGACCAGCACCCGCCCGTACCAGGAGCGGTCGAATACGGTGAATTTGCCCCGCGCCGGAAGGTGTCGCCAGAACCGCCACAGGTAGGGTTGCGCGCGCTCTTCTTCGGTGGGCGCGGCGATCGGCACGATGCTGTACTGACGCGGATCGAGCGCGGCTGCCACGCGGCGAATCGCCCCGCCCTTGCCCGCCGCGTCGTTACCCTCGAACACCGCCACCAGCGCATGGCGGCGCATGCGTTTGTCGCGCATCAGCCCGGACAGACGCGCCTGTTCGGTGATCAGTTGTTCTTCATAGTCTTTCTTGTCCAGACGCTGGGTCAGGTCGAGGCTGTCGAGCAGGTTCAACTGATCGACCGGCGTGCCCAGCGGCGCGGCACTGACTTCGTGGGGATTGACGTCGGCGCGCTTGAGCGCACTTTGCAGGCCTTCGAGGAGAATCTTGCCCACCGCCAGGCTGCGGTAATTGGCATCGACGCCTTCGATGACATGCCACGGCGCGTAATCGCGGCTGGTGCGGCGCAACACCCGCTCGCCGTATTTGACGAACTTGTCGTAGGTCTGCGACTGCTGCCAGTCCAGCGGACTGATGCGCCAACTGTGCAACGGGTCGTCGGCCAGCGATTTGAGCCGCGCTTTCATCTGCTTCTTGGACAGGTGAAACCAGAACTTGAAGATCAGCGCGCCTTCATCGCAGAGCATTTTTTCCAGACGCTCGGCGCCGGCGATGGCCTGATCCAGACGCGGATCCTTGAACAGTCCGTGCACCCGGCCCTGGAGCATCTGGCTGTACCAGTTGCCGAAGAAAACCCCCATTCGCCCTTTGGCCGGCAGCATGCGCCAGTAGCGCCACGCCGGTGGCCGCGCGAGTTCTTCATCGGTCTGCTGGTCGAAGGTGCGCACTTCGATCAGGCGCGGGTCCATCCATTCATTGAGCAGCTTGACCGTCTCGCCCTTGCCCGCCCCTTCGATGCCGTTGATCAGGATGATCACCGGAAAGCGCTTCTGCTGCTGCAACTCGAACTGCGCTTCCAGCAAGGCTTCACGCAGCGCAGGGACCGCCGCCTCATAAGTATCTTTGTCGATGGCGTGACCGATTTCAGCGGATTCAAACATGGGACGGCTCCTTCCAGGGTTCAGCAAGACTAGCGGATGATTGCAGCACCTGAACAGATCGCAGTCTTCGGCAGCTCCAAATGCGTTTCCCTGTAGGAGCTGCCGAAGGCTGCGATCTTTTGACATTTTCCCTGACACGCCCAAATCTCGTCTTGTGCTGGATCAGGCAGCTCGCGCGTGATCGGCTAGAATGGCCGCCTTGTGTTTGCCGAGCCTGCCATGAAAGCCGAAATGCCCCACGCCCAACTCGACTGGGACGACCAGGGACGCCCACGATCGCGGGTGTTCGATGACGTGTACTTTTCCGACCAATCGGGGCTGGAGGAAACCCGTTACGTGTTTCTTGAGCAGAACCGTTTGGCCGAACGCTTCGCTGCGCTGCCGGCGGATGGACGTCTGGTCATTGGCGAAACCGGCTTCGGCACCGGGCTGAATTTTCTCTGTGCCTGGCAGCTGTTCGAACAACACGCAGTGGCCGGCGCACGCCTGCATTTTGTCAGCGTCGAGAAGTACCCGCTGGCGCCTGCGGATCTGCGTCGGGCCTTGGCACTGTGGCCGGAACTCAGGCCGTTGGCCGATCAGTTGCTCAGGCACTACGTGGCGATTCATCAAGGCTTTCAGCGCATTACTTTGGCCGAAGGTCGAGTGACGCTGACCTTGCTCATCGGCGATGCGCTGGAGCAACTGCCGCAACTCGATGCGCAGATCGACGCGTGGTTTCTCGACGGTTTCGCCCCGGCGAAAAATCCGGACATGTGGACTGCCGAGCTGTTCGTCGAGCTGGCACGTCTGGCTGCGCCGGGCTCGACCATCAGCACCTTCACCAGCACCGGTTGGGTCCGGCGTCTGCTCAACGCTGCCGGGTTCAAGATGAAGCGCACACCGGGCATCGGCCACAAGTGGGAAATCCTGCGTGGCGAATTTCTCGGTTGGCCCGCCGAGGTGGCGGCGCCCATACCGGCGAAACCCTGGTTCGCCCGCCCTGCTCCGTTGTGCGGTGAACGCCGGGCGCTGGTGATCGGCGCCGGCCTGGCCGGCTGCGCGACGGCGTCGAGTCTGGCGGCGCGCGGCTGGCAAGTGAGTCTGCTGGAGCGTCACGCGGCCGTCGCGCAAGAAGCCTCGGGCAACCCGCAGGGCGTGCTCTATCTCAAGCTGTCCGCCCATGGCACTGCCTTGTCGCAGTTGATCGTCAGCGGCTTCGGTTACACCCGGCGCCTGCTGGAAAGCCTGCAACGCGGCAGCGACTGGGATGACTGCGGCGTGCTGCAACTGGCGTTCAATGCCAAAGAAGCCGAGCGCCACGGGCAACTGGCGGCGGCGTTTCCTGAAGATCTCTTGCAGTGGCTGGAACAGCCGCAAGCGCAGGCTCGCGCCGGTGTCGGCGTGGCTCATGGCGGCTTGTTCTACCCCGAAGGCGGCTGGGTGCATCCGCCGGCGTTATGTCAGGCCCAGGCGACCCACACCAACATTGAGTTGCTCAGCCATCACGAAGCTTTGGAACTGCGCAAAGTCGCAGACCTGTGGCAAGCCTTCGACGGCGAACGTTTGCTCGCCAGTGCGCCGGTGGTGATCCTGGCCGGAGCCGCCGAAATCAAACGTTTTGCCCAGAGTGCAGAATTGCCGCTCAAGCGTATTCGCGGGCAGATCACGCGTCTGGCTGAGACTGCAGACAGTCGTGCGCTGGCCACCGTGGTGTGCGCCGAGGGCTACGTCGCCCCGGCGCGTCTGGGCGAGCACACCCTGGGCGCCAGTTTCGACTTCAACAGCGACGACCTGACGCCCACGAGTGCCGAGCACCAAGGCAATCTGACGATGCTCGAAGAAATTTCCAGCGACCTGCTGACCCGCCTCAACACCAACGAGCAGCCACTGGAGAATCTTGAGGGCCGCGCCGCCTTCCGCTGCACCAGCCCCGATTACCTGCCGATTGTCGGTCCGCTCGCTGATCTGCAAACCTTCAATCAAACCTACGCAGCGTTGAGCAAAGACGCCCGGCAAGTGCCGGACCTCGCCTGCCCGTGGCTCGACGGTCTGTACGTCAACAGCGGCCACGGTTCTCGCGGACTGATCACCGCGCCGCTGTCCGGCGAGCTGCTCGCCGCGTGGCTGGACAACGAGCCGCTGCCGTTGCCGCGCAGCGTAGCCGAAGCCTGTCATCCCAACCGTTTCGCGTTAAGGCAGTTGATTCGCGGCAAGTGAATTTCACGTATCGGGCATTTCGCAGATGCCCAGATCCATCAGCCGTATCGCGTCTTCCGTCAGGCTCTTGAACAGCACGTCTTCAGCCTGGTCCTTTTCCAGCTTGAGTGCCTGGTTCTGACTTAAATAATCGCCAGAGGGCAGCGTATCCTTCTTGTCGAACAGTGCGCTCATTTGCGGGTCGTACGCGTCATCGATCAGCGCAAACTTGCGGACAAATGTGCGTCGCAGATAGTCACGCCAGAACGTGCGCCCCTGCATGTAATCCAGCCATTGCGGGGAAAGTTCGGCGGTCAGAACGCGATTTTTTGCCACTTCAAGATCCGCGGCCGTCACGCCACTCTGGGCACTGAACAGCATATCTTTCGGTTGACCGCGCAGCCCCAGCTCATCGGTCAGACCGATGCGATAAGCAAGGTTCATTTCCAGCGCATCGACCTCTGGAGCCCGGAGCGAATGCTCCCGGGCGATTTCTTCCAGCTTGTCCAGCCTGAACAGACTGCGACCCAGTTCCAACAGAGCCTTGGCTGTTACCCTGCGACCACTTGCGGCGCTGCTTACCCGCTCCACTTCTACTGCGACTTCAAGGCGACTGAAAACAAGCGCCGCGTTATCGGTGCAATGAAGCGGATCGGCCGCGATGTCGAGCAGTTGACGACCCAGTGGCTCGTCAGCTTCCGCCGCCTTCAGTACCGCCCAGACGCGTCGCTGCATGTCAGCGCTGCCCAGTTTGCCGTCCGCCGTATCACCCAGTTGCGCCAGCAAAGTGAACAAGCCATCGGCCGTCTGATCGCTACGCAATGCCGCCCAGATGCGCGACTGCTCTGCCCACTCTTCGCCACTGACCTTGGTCAACCAGAGCGAGCGCGCCGTTTGCTCGTTCATCCGTGCGATGTCATCGGGGAGGTAGTCCATACCGATGCCGAAATTATCGCGATAGTTTTCCAGATGCGTTTTGCTGCGTTCGGAAAAAGGATTCAGTCCCAGCTTGAGTGCGCTGGTGAAATGGCGTGTTTTCTGGAATAACCAGTCGGGCAGCTCTTTGATTTTATTCCCGGTCAGGTTCATCAATTCAATGTGGACGGAATTGGACAGGCCTTCTGGCAGTTCCGTGATGCCGGTTTCTTGCAGGGACAAGCGGCGCAGTTGCGTCATTTGACTGAAATCCGGGGTGGCGCCCAACGGATTCTTGTCCAGATTCAGGTAGCGCAACGTGCTCAGCCTGTTCAGCTTCGCCAGTGTCTGCTCGGTGAGCTTGAGCTGATTGTTTGCCAGGCTCAGCCGTTGCAGACGCGGCATGTGCGACAACACTTCAGGCAACCGGGTGATCGTGTTGCTGCCCAGTTCCAGTAGCTCGAGCTGTTTGAAGGACTTGAGGAAGTGCGCGACATCATCACCCAGCGCCATGTTCCGCATCGACAATTGCTCTATGTGGTCGAAGCTCACCGACGGCGGCAATGTTGGCACCTTACCGATGCGCATGCCGTCAAGATCGAGGGTACAGAGGTTCTTTCCCTCCTCGTTGGCGGCCCAATGAAAGCGTCGAAACGCTTCCTCGATCAGCTCGGCAGCCATTTTCCGACTGTGCCGCGCTTCGGCCAGATCGCCCCCCATGGCTTGCAGCGCGGCGCCATCTTCACTCCAGACAAACAGCGCGTCACGCAGGGTTTGCAGATCCTGACGCAGGGCTTTGATCCGGGTCGCACGGCTCAACGGATCATCACCCAGTTCGTTGAGCAATTGATTGAGCTGCGGCTCGCTCAGACGCGGATAAAGCCTGCGGGCTTTGCGCAGCAGTTTGCGTGAATGGCCAGCCACGGGGACCTGATCGCCTTGCACACAGGCCGGCTCGACGGGAAGTGACTCCGTACTGCCGCCGCGCAATGCCCGCGCAGTGAACTCGCGTTCGTCGAGGGCAACGTTGAGCAGCTTTTTGCGTAACTGTTGCGTACTGACCTGTCCGGTATCGGCAAACCCGAGTGCTGCCCGCTGACGTGGCGGCAATGCCTTGAGGATGGCCATGTACAAAGCGTCGGGGCCGGATGCCACCTTGCCCAAGGATTTTTTGTCGCCGCCAAACGCCTCATAGCCCTGCGTGGTTTTCACCAGATAACCGGTATTTTCCGAAGTCGCCGACGCATCGCCGATGTCTTCGAGGATCGGTCCGGTCAAGGCCTTGTCGCGCATTTGCAGACGCAGCTGCGCGTTCCAGCCGCTCAGGCGCGGCAGTAATTTCATGGCCAGGCTGTCGGTGTCAGCATTGGCCAGCCACGACCAGTGCAACCCGCTCAGCGCCCGGTCAAGCCGCACCTCGGCAACACCGGCCCGCGTCCGCTGCCCCAGCCGCAAGGGCGCGCTCCCGGTCGAGCGCAAGTGCAGGCGCTCGACAGTCGAGGCACGGTCGATCAGCCTTTGACCATGGCGCGCCGGAATGTCGGCGAAGACCTGGCGTAATTTGCCCAGGTCCTGCGCGTCACTGTGGTCATAGCGCTTGTACATCCGCTCGAACGCCGCGCGGTAATCGGACTTGAGCGCAGCACCGAGTTTTTTCGCCAGCGCAGGTGCTTGCGTGCTTTTTGCGACTTTGCCGCCGAGCAAGGCCTCGACTTCATGCTCGTAAAGACCATCGATGACGGTTTGCAGCAAGCGCCCGAGTGCCAACTGACCTTGGGTGACCGGCACTCCCAAGGTATCGTCGAGCGTGGTGTTTGCTGGGTAAGTGGTTTCGACGTCTCCCTCATGACCGATCACCTCAAGGTACCGGTCAGTCGGCCAGCCCGGCAGTTTCGTCAAGGCATGCATCTGTTCTTCAAGAGGCTGCTCGGAGTGGATCTCGCCGTTTTCCAGTTCCGTGGTCAACTCACGAAACTGGCGCTCGATGCGCACGCGCTCGACGGTATCGCGCAGGCGTACAGGCAGGCTCAGATTGTCGTTGAAGGTTTCCAGCAAGGTCTGCTGCGAGGTGTTGCTCAGCCGGCGAAGGATATCCAGATCGCTGTCAGCAAATTCGCTCAACTGCGGATCGATGCGCTTGAGCGTGTAGGCGCTGCTGCCCCATTCTTCGGGCTCTTCAGCGGGTAAGCGCCAGCCACCCTCGACGTGGCGGATCAGTTCCGGAGCATAGGCTTGGGCGCGTGCGGGGTGTTCCAGGCGCCAGTGCTGAGTGTCGATATCAAAGTTGCCAGCCAACAGGCGATGCTCGAGGCGGCCGATGGTCTTGTTGCCGATCTGGTAGAACTCCTTTGAACCGGCACCGATGGTGAATCCGGCCGGCAAAGCATGCTCGTACGGGCTCAAATCAGGCTTCCACAGGCGCGGCTTGCCTGCCCGATCAAGAATCGCGGTGAACTGCGCGAAGAACTCCGGATGCGCACGCAGGAGCTTTTTGCCCAGTGTTCCCAGCGCCTTCTGAGCGCCGGCAAAAACGCCCATCAATGCGATGTTCTCTACCACACTGAGCAGATGTGACAGCGCCTCTTGATGATCACCACGGCGCCAGTCCTCGACGCCGTCGTACACTTCACCGAGCAACTGCCCGACCGCGACGCCCATCATCAATTGTCCCAGGACCGGCACGAACAGCCCTGCCACCGACGCCACGGTCACCCCGCGTTGAATGAAATCCAACAGACGTTTCTGTCGGATCTCTTCATCGATATCAGCGGTTGGCACCGCCAGTTTGCGCGCGTCGATCTGCAATTTTCCGACATGGCTTTGCACCATGAAATCGAAAAGCGGCACATCGATCGGCCAATGCTCGACGACGCCCAGGTCAGGCTTTTCAGCTAACGCCTTGAAGAAGTCCGCCTTGTCATCTTCATCCAGGCTGCCGGCGAAATACTCCTGATATTCCGTGCTTTTGAGTTGTTGCGCGAGGTAGCGCTTGAACGCGTTGAAACTCGGGTACTCATACACGGCGCGCTCGGGCTCGCCGGGCATATACACCATGCATCCATCCTCAGGGTGCTGTTCCACGGAGCGTTTGGAAAATACGACGACGCCCCAAACGCAGCTGTCGAGGATTCTGACGCCCTGCATGATCATCGGGTCTTTGCCGTAGCGCAGGTTTTGCGCCGAAGCGACGCCCTCGGCCAGCATCAGATCCTGCAGCATGCGCAAACCTGCCGCGGTGATATCGCCCTTGAGCTGCGCAGGATGAGCGTCCAGCTCCAGCAGCGATTGCTTCAATGCGGCGATATCGCGAGTCATGGCACTGGTGGCTACGACTTTGCCGCAGTCATCACGCAGACCGAACACTTGCTGCAGATGCTCCTGGTATTTCTTGCCCAGATCCAGCTTGCGGCACAACGCTGCGAACGCTGCCGGCGTCAGATCTTTCACGCCAGCGGGCACACTTTTGACGCGCACCAGACTGCCGGCGGGGAAACCATCGGCCTGCTCCTCGTCTTCGGTGAAATTCTGCATGGCTGCTTGCAACAGGGTCTGCGTCGCGTGTTCGACCAAGTCGATATCGGCCTGATCCGTCGCCTTCCCATCGCAGCCGCAATCGACGCCCGGCAGACTGAGCACATCCTCGCCCACGTCATAGGACGCTGGCCATTTCTCGTTCAGCGCGGCGTTGAGTTCGCTGATGCAGAAGCTGTGCAATGGTTTGAGCCGGGTCAGATCCTTGTCGACTTTTACTTGCAGGGTGTGCAATTCACGATTGATTTCATCCAGCTTGTTCAGCGTGGCCGCAGAAGCCGTGAGCAGATACGCCGGCAAGCTTTTTTCCAGGCTTTCAGCGGTATCGAGATCACCGGTAGCGTCGTACAGGGTGCTCAGGACCGAGTCCTGAGTCTGCGGATGGGTCTTGTCTTGGCTGGGCATGGCAATAGTCCTTTATTGCGATTCGAACCCTCGACTCTAGCGGTACCGGACGGCCAGTAACAGTTCAAATTCCTGCGCAGAATCCGCGCAGATCAAACGTGTTTTTGTATGGAAAAAATAGCCCTGCATCACACGGCAAGCCCCAACCGTACTGGCATTCAGCGCAACCCGTATACCCGGCTGTTCAGAGACATCAGGGAGCGTCGACAGCTGCCAGGGTTGGATAGTGGCATTTTAAAATGCAACATCGTCCATTTAGAGCGGCGCTAAGGTAGAATTGCGGCCATACACTCAATGGACAGCTGCGATGTTGCAACCTAACAAAAAAAGCGGAAATATACCGGCGCTTACCGGACTGAGGTTCTTCGCGGCCCTGATGGTTTTTTTCTCTCACTTCCCGATCAAAACGCAAAATCAAAATATTTTACTACTGCAAACTTCCGGATTTAATGGCGTTACTTTTTTCTTCGTTCTCTCAGGCTTTATAATTGCGTACAACTATCTGGAGCGATTTGAGTCACGGCCATTGCAATCAACACCACGCTTCTTGCTTTCAAGATTCGCCAGGATATATCCGCTGTACGCTCTTATAATAATTTTTTCCTGGATGAATTCGGGTGGCTCCATTCCAATCGCGCCGTACCTCACCGCAACTCAGGCATGGAGTGGAGATCTGTTTGTCGCTATGGGGCTAAACAGCCCGTCATGGAGCATCAGCGTCGAGGTGTTCCTGTACTTATTGTTTCCGTTTCTGATTCCAGCACTTAAAGCAGTTGGAATTTCCACCGACCGATACAAACTGATGATAGCCGCGACGCTCATAGTTGTCGCTCAAATCGCTATTGCAATCTACTTTTCAGCACCTGAGCGCGCCGGTCTCGTGGCCACCGAACCAGGATCTTCGCATCGCTGGCTATACCGAGGGCCGGCGTACAGATCTCTCGACTTTATGCTGGGAATACTCGCGGCGATTTATTATCAGCGTTTTTTCAAACCGACACGAACAACCAATTACATGTGGAGCGCGCTAACTTACGCATGTATCGCTTATATATTCACACTGGCAACTTCTTTGACCGTTGCCGGCAGTGCTTTCAAGTGGGACGCCGCTTACGCTGTCCCGTACACGTTACTCATACTGAGTATCGTCATCTCCAACAAAACCCACGTAGCCCGATTCCTTTCCGGGGAAAAGATCGTTCTACTAGGCGAAGCATCGTACGCCTTGTATTTGATCCATGTTCTCCTTGGTGCGATGTACATACCTCATACTGGTGAATCGATGTTTTTTGTCATACTTCACCAGGCTTTATTTCTAGGAGGTGTCATCAGCATATCCGTCGGCCTGCATCTGTGCATTGAAAAGCCTTGCCAACAGATGATTCTCAAACTGTTTAGAAAAAAAGATCTCAGCCGATACATGCCACCCTCAGATACGATCCCGACAACGAAGTCGATCAACGCAAAATGACATTTCCGGGGCTGTATCCAACGGCCCCACGGCGGTCGTTCGCTGGGTCCGGGAGTACGGCCATTTTCGCTCCCGCGTGGTCGCAACCGAAGGGGACGGACGCGTCGCGGGAAGTTTTATTGAACGATCGCGCTCTGCAGGTACTCGAAAAAGCCAGACCTACTACGGCGGCGCGCTCTGATGACGTTTTCGCGCCGAAAGGTTCGGGTGATAGATCAGAGCTGCACATCCGTTCCGAAACAGGGGCCAAGCGCCACTGGTTGAAGGGGCTGCGGCAGGCGAAGATTCAGTATCGCCAGATGCATAACATCAGGCACACCTGATCGTGATATGCGTGATGTGCGGGGATATGGGAATCGTTACCTTGCAGCTCAGACGCAGTGCCCAGGTTCTGCTTTCAACCGATGCCGGGCGAATCAGCTTTGCGAGTGACCTCGCGGAACATGAAAAAGCCGGATTTATCAAAAAAACGGTACAGCATTGGTACCTGATTCGCGGTAAATACGCTTGACCCCCGCAGACACAAGGCCTTTTTGGATTATGTGCGGATTAGCTGGCGAGTTACGTTTTGATCAACAACCTGCAGACCTTGCAGCGATCGAGAGAATCACCCATCACCTGGCCCCTCGCGGCCCTGACGCGTGGGGCTTCCATGCCCAAGGGCCGATTGCCCTGGGTCATCGACGCCTGAAAATCATGGACCTGTCGGACGGCTCGGCGCAGCCGATGATCGACAGCCAACTGGGCCTGTCCCTGGCGTTCAACGGTGCGATCTACAACTTCCCGGAACTGCGCGCAGAGCTTGAAGCACTGGGTTATGCCTTCTATTCGGGTGGCGACACCGAAGTGCTGCTCAAGGGTTATCACGCCTGGGGCGAGGCACTGCTGCCGAAACTCAACGGCATGTTCGCCTTCGCCATCTGGGAGCGCGATGCCAAGCGTCTGTTCATCGCCCGCGACCGTCTCGGCGTCAAGCCGCTGTACCTGTCGCGAACCGGCCAACGCCTGCGCTTCGCTTCGGCATTGCCGGCATTGCTCAAGGGCGGCGATATCAACCCGATTCTTGATCCGGTGGCGCTCAATCACTATCTGAATTTCCATGCGGTGGTGCCTGCGCCGCGCACCTTGCTGGCCGGTATTGAAAAACTGCCGCCGGCCACCTGGATGCGCGTTGAAGCCGATGGCGGCACCGAGCAGAAAACCTGGTGGACCCTGCCCTACGGCCCAAATGAAGACGAGAAAAACCTCAATCTGGAAGACTGGGTCGATCGCGTCCTCGGCAGCACCCGCGAAGCAGTGGCGATCCGTCAGCGTGCGGCAGTGGATGTCGGTGTGTTGCTTTCGGGCGGTGTCGATTCGAGCATGCTCGTCGGCCTGTTGCGCGAAGTCGGCGTAGAAAATCTGTCGACCTTCTCCATTGGTTTCCAGGATGCCGGCGGCGAGCGCGGCGACGAATTCCAGTATTCGGACCTGATCGCCAAGCACTACGGCACCCGCCACCACCAGTTGCGCATCGACGAGAAAGAAATCATCGAGCAACTGCCCGCCGCCTTCCGCGCAATGAGCGAACCGATGGTCAGCCATGACTGCATCGCGTTCTATCTGTTGTCCCGTGAAGTGGCCAAGCACTGCAAAGTGGTGCAGAGCGGCCAAGGCGCAGACGAACTGTTTGCCGGTTACCACTGGTATCCGCAGGTCGACGGCGCGGCGGACCCATACGCGGCCTACCGCGACGCGTTCTTCGATCGCAGCTACGACGACTACGCGGCGACAGTTCAGCCGAAATGGCTGGTCGATCATGATGCGGCGGGCGACTTCGTCAAACAGCATTTTGCCCAGCCCGGCGCCGATGCTGCCGTGGACAAGGCGCTGCGTCTGGACAGCACGGTGATGCTGGTCGATGACCCGGTCAAACGCGTCGATAACATGACCATGGCCTGGGGCCTGGAAGCGCGTACGCCGTTTCTCGACTATCGACTGGTCGAACTGTCGGCCCGTGTGCCGGGCAAATTCAAGCTGCCCGATGGCGGCAAACAAGTGCTGAAAGAAGCTGCGCGCCGGGTCATTCCAAGCGAAGTGATCGACCGCAAGAAAGGCTACTTCCCGGTGCCGGGTCTCAAGCACTTGCAGGGCGACACACTCAATTGGGTGCGCGAGCTGCTGCTGGATCCGAGCCAGGATCGCGGCCTGTTCAACCCGAGCATGCTCGACAAGCTTTTGACTGATCCGCAAGGCCAGCTGACCCCGTTGCGCGGCTCGAAACTGTGGCAATTGGCAGCCCTGAACCTGTGGCTCAGTGAACAAGGAATCTGATTGATGAAACCCCATGCCACGTCCATCAACCAACGCCTGTTGCGTGGTCAGGCCCCCTCGTATGAACGTTTGCAGGCGCGCCTGGCCGAAGACGGCAGCGAGCTTGCCAGCGCCCCGATTGCCGTGCATTGCGGTTGGGGCCGGCTGCTGATCGGCCACACCTTTCCCGACCCGGCGTCGCTGGCGCAGGAGCTGCTCAACGAGCAACCCGGCGAGCGCGACATCGCCCTGTATGTTGCCGCACCGCAGCAGATTCTCGGCCTGGAGCCGACGCAGCTGTTTCTCGATCCATCCGACACCCTGCGTTTGTGGTTCAGCGATTACCGGCAGGCCACGCGGGTGTTTCGCGGCTTCCGCATTCGTCGTGCGCAGAGCGAAACCGACTGGCAGGGCATCAACCGTTTGTACCAGGCGCGCGGCATGTTGCCGATCGATCAGGAGTTGCTCACCCCGCATCATCAGGGCGGCCCGGTGTACTGGCTGGCGGAAGACGAGGACAGCGGCGCGGTGATCGGCAGTGTCATGGGCCTCAATCATGAAAAAGCCTTCAACGATCCGGAACACGGCAGCAGCCTCTGGTGCCTGGCGGTCGACCCGCATTGCTCACGCCCGGGCGTCGGCGAAGTGCTGGTGCGACATTTGGTCGAACACTTCATGAGTCGCGGCCTGGCTTATCTGGATCTGTCGGTGCTGCACGACAATCGTCAGGCGAAAAACCTTTACGCCAAACTGGGTTTCCGCAACCTGCCGACCTTCGCCATCAAGCGCAAGAACGGCATCAACCAGCCGCTGTTTCTCGGCCCGGGGCCGGAGGCGAATTTCAATCCTTACGCGCGGATCATCGTCGAAGAAGCGCATCGACGCGGTATCGACGTGCAAGTCGATGACGCCGACGCCGGGCTGTTCACCCTTAGCCATGGCGGCCGTCGCGTGCGCTGCCGCGAGTCGCTGAGCGATCTGACCAGTGCGATCAGCATGACCCTGTGCCAGGACAAAAGCCTGACCCACAAGGTGCTCAAGGCCGCAGGCCTGAAACTGCCGGCGCAGCAACTGGCGGGCAATGCCGACGACAACCTGGCCTTCCTTGATGAGCACCAACGGGTGGTGGTCAAGCCTCTCGATGGCGAACAGGGCCACGGCGTCGCGGTGGATCTGCGCACCATCGAAGAGGTGCAAAAGGCTATCGAAACCGCCAAGCAGTTCGACAGTCGCGTGCTGCTGGAAAGCTTCCACGAAGGCCTTGATCTGCGCATCGTGGTGATCGGCTTTGAAGTGGTGGCGGCGGCGATTCGCAAGCCCGCCGAAGTGGTCGGCGATGGTCAGCATTCGATCGGTGCGCTGATCGAAGCACAGAGCCGCCGCCGGCAAGCCGCCACCAGTGGCGAAAGCAAGATTCCGCTGGACCACGAAACCCAACGCACGCTGCATGCTGCCGGTTACGACTACAGCAGCATCCTGCCGGCCGGCGAGCATCTGTTCGTGCGGCGCACGGCCAACCTGCACACCGGCGGGACGCTGGAAGACGTGACCGACATTCTTCATCCAACGCTGGTCGACGCGGCCGTGCGCGCGGCGCGGGCGCTGGATATTCCGATGGTCGGGCTCGATCTGATGGTGCCGGCAGCGGATCAGCCCGAGTACGTGTTCATCGAAGCCAATGAGCGCGCCGGCCTCGCCAACCATGAACCGCAGCCGACGGCGGAGCGCTTTGTCGATCTGTTGTTTCCGCATAGTCAGCCGGCTGTCTGAACCCTTCCTGATCGTTCCCACGCTCTGCGTGGGAACGCCTCATCGGACGCTTCGCGTCCATTCGAGGGACGCAGAGCGTCCCGCGCTGCATTCCCACGCAGAGCGTGGGAACGATCAGTGCTCAACCCATCAGGAGTTTCCATGACCATCACCACACAAATCCCTGAACCGGATCTGGCTTACCTGCAAAAAGTCCTGCTGGAAATGCTCGCCATTCCCAGCCCTACCGGGTTCACCGACACCATCGTGCGCTACGTCGCCGAGCGTCTCGAAGAGCTGGGCATTCCGTTTGAAATGACCCGGCGCGGGACCATCCGCGCGACCTTGAAGGGCAAAAAGAGCAGCCCTGACCGCGCGGTGTCGGCGCACCTGGACACCATCGGCGCTGCTGTGCGTGCGGTGAAAGACAACGGTCGCCTGACCCTCGCCCCGGTCGGTTGCTGGTCGAGCCGCTTTGCCGAGGGCAGCCGGGTCAGCCTGTTCACCGACACCGGCGTGATTCGCGGCAGCGTGCTGCCGCTGATGGCGTCCGGGCATGCGTTCAATACCCAGGTCGATGAAATGCCGATCAGTTGGGACCACGTCGAACTGCGTCTGGACGCCTACTGCACGACCAAAGCCGATTGCGAATCGCTGGGCATACATGTCGGCGACGTGGTGGCCTTCGATCCGCTGCCGGAGTTCACCGAAAGCGGGCATATCAGCGCGCGCCACCTAGACGACAAGGCCGGCGTCGCAGCGCTGCTCGCCGCGCTCAAGGCGATTGTCGACAGCGGCCAGGAACTGAACATCGATTGCCATCCGCTGTTCACCATCACCGAAGAGACCGGAAGCGGTGCAGCGGCGGCATTGCCGTGGGACGTCAGCGAGTTTGTCGGCATCGACATCGCACCGGTCGCCCCCGGCCAGCATTCCAGCGAACACGCGGTGAGCGTGGCGATGCAGGATTCGGGCGGGCCGTATGACTATCACCTGTCGCGGCATCTGTTGCGTCTGGCCGATGAACACGAATTGCCGGTGCGCCGTGACATGTTCCGCTATTACTTCAGCGATGCGCACTCGGCGGTCACCGCCGGCCACGACATTCGCACCGCCCTGCTCGCCTTCGGCTGCGATGCCACCCACGGCTACGAACGCACGCACATCGACAGCCTGGCGGCGCTCAGTCGCTTGCTCGGCGCGTACATTCTGAGCCCGCCGGTCTTCGCCAGCGATGCGGCGCCGGCCAATGCTTCACTGGATCGCTTCAGCCATCAGATCGAGCATGACACGCAGATGGAAAGCGAAACCCGCGTGCCGCCGGTGGACAGTCTGGTTGGGCAGCGTTCTGACAGTTGAGCCTTCGGAACAGATAACCGCCTTCGCGAGCAGGCTCGCTCCCACAGGGGATCGCTTTCAAATGTGGGAGCGAGCCTGCTCGCGAATGGGCCGGCAAGACCGATACAGAACTGGCAGGCAGAACCCAATCCCCGTAGCATCCCGACATTGATTTGACCGAGGTGCCCATGCTCATTCCCCACGACGCGCTTGAAGTCGACACCCTCACCCGCCTGATCGAGGATTTCGTCACCCGCGACGGTACCGACAACGGCGATGACACCCCGCTGGAAACCCGCGTCCTGCGCGTGCGCCAGGCGTTGACCAAAGGCCAGGCTTTGATCGTGTTCGACCCGGAAAGCGAACAGTGCCAGCTGATGCTCAAGCACGACGTACCCAAGCATCTGTTCGACTGAAACCGTCAGCCAGCCTTCGCCGCGGCCTCCTTGCGCTTGATCCGGTCATAGACCTCGGCGCGGTGTACATGGACCTTTTTCGGCGCCTCGACGCCGAAGCGCACGCTGGAGCCGTTGACCGACAGAACACGCAGGGTGATGTCGTCTCCGATTGAAATCAACTCACCGACCACACGGCTGAGTACAAGCATGGGATTCATCCTTCAGGACTGGCAAACCCTGAAGATGCGCGGCTTACAGCGTCTTCACAATCCACGACGAGCAAATCAGTCTTGCCCTACAGCTGCCCACGCCCACAGCTGTCAGACGCTTCGCACAAAAGCTTCAGGCGGCGGAAAAGCGCGGCCCGAACAGAATGATGCTGGCACCGACCACGCACAGCGCCATGCCGATCCAGTCCGAGCCCAGCGGACGCACCCGCTCGACCACCGCCAGCCAGCCAATCGAAGCAACGATGTAGATCCCGCCATACGCGGCATAGGCGCGCCCGGCGTAGGCCGCTTCAACACGGGTCAGCAACAGCGCGAACAGGGTCAGGCTGAGCAACGCGGGAATCACCCACAACGCACTCTTGCCCTGGCGCAGCCACATGTAGAAGGCAAAACAGCCGGCGATTTCAAACAGCGCTGCAAGGAAGAACCACAAGTAATTGAGCATGGAGGCGTCTCGACAGGGTGACCATGGCGGCCACCCTAACGACGCGGCGGGCATCGAACAAGATCAAGCGTTGTTTTGTTTGGCCTTGGCGCGCATTTTCTCGGCCATGGAAGTCATCTCGTTGTAGAGCAGTTGCGGATTCTTTTGCTTGATCGCCCAGGCCATGCGCCCTTGTTCGTGGGGCAGGATCATGAACTCACCGGCGGCGACTTGCTGATAGATGTAGTCAGCGATGTCGGCGGCACTGATCGGCGAACTTTCCAGCAACTTGCCGACTTGGGCTTTCATGGCCGGGGTCGGGCCACGGAAAGAATCGAGCAAGTTGGTCTGGAAGAACGACGGGCAAACCACATGCACCGCCACTTCCTGCTGCGCCAGTTCGATCAGCAGACTCTCCGACAACGCCACTACGCCGGCCTTGGCCACGTTGTAGTTGCTCATCGCCGGGCCTTGCATCAGTGCGGCCATGGAGGCGATGTTGATGATCTTGCCCTTGCTCTGTTCCAGCAGCGGCAGGAACGCCTTGCAGCCTTTGACCACGCCCATCAGGTTGATCGCGATCTGCCAGTCCCAGTCTTCCAGGGACAGTTCGCTGAAGAATCCGCCCGATGCGACGCCGGCATTGTTGACGATGATGTCGATGCCGCCGAGCTTCTCTTCGCAGGCCTGGGCGAAGGCGGTGAGCTGGCTGTAATCGCGCACGTCACAGCGCTGAATGAAGCCGTCACCGCCCGCCTCGCGCACCAGTTTCAGGGTTTCCTGCAGGCCGGGTTCACTGACATCGGACAAGGCCAGCCGCCAGCCTTCACGGGCCCAGCGCAGGGCGATTTCGCGACCCAGGCCTGAGCCTGCACCAGTGATCATCATGCGATTTTGCATAGCGGACAGCCTTGTTGTTCCGGGAGAGATGCGCCGAGTGTAGCGAAGGTTCGACTGCCGCCCACGCTCCATCCAATTGCTGAATGGAGGATCAAAAGATTCCAGCCGTAATCGTTTTCGGGATGGTCTCCTGTAGGAGCTGCCGAAGGCTGCGAACTTTTGCTTTTCTGCTTTAAAGGAAATAACCGAGCAATCCAAATACATTAAAAAAACATTGAATTATTTTTCACCGGCGCAAGTCGGAACATGTAAGCCGGCTGGAATTTAGTTGCTCTCCAGCTGCCCACTGAGCATCAAGACTCTTCCAGACTCTGAACAAGGAAATCACCCATGGGCACAATTCTAATCATCATCCTGATCCTGTTGCTGATCGGTGGTCTGCCGGTCTTCCCGCACTCCAGAAGTTGGGGTTATGGCCCGTCGGGCATTATCGGCGTGGTGTTGGTCGTGCTGCTGGTGCTGTTGTTACTCGGCAAGATATGACGATTTGAAGCTGTAAAAAAAGAGGCCCTTGTTCAAGGGCCTCTTTTTTATTGCGTGGACTTTAAGGAGTGATCAGTCCGGCTTGCCGTGAATGACACCGGCGGTATTATCGAGCAGGCTCTTGGTCGCGGTTTGCAGGAACGCCTCAAGTTTGAGTTTGAGTTCGGCAGTGCGCGGCGCGTCCGGTACAACTTCGGCGTGCGGGTTGGCGCCAAGTTGATATTTCCAGATTTTCGGGCCCATGTCCTTGTCACGCGGCAGCACCAGAATCTCATCGGCGGTGACGATGGCGGTGGTCTGCTCGCTGCCAGATGGCTTGATCACACCGAAACCGGTGTCGCCCTGCGGCAGGTTGAGCAGATCACGACCCCAGCACTGGTGACGCACTTCGCCACCGAGACGGCCCATGATGGTCGGCACGATGTCGATCTGCGTACCCACGGTGTGGTCGCGGGTTCCGAACTTCTGCTGAATGCCCGGGGCGATCATCAGCATCGGCACGTTGAAGCGGCCCAGGTCCATTTCGGTGATCTGGCGCTCGTTGCCGAAGCCGTGGTCGCCGACGATGACGAACAGGGTTTCGTTGAAGTACTTCTCTTTGCGCGCCTTCTCGAAGAACTGGCCGAGTGCCCAATCGGAGTAGCGCATGGCGGTCAGGTGTTCGTTGAGGCTGCCACGGTCAGTCACGCGCTCGACCGGCAATGGCGTGGGCAAGGCGTACGGCGTGTGGTTGGACAGGGTTTGCAGCAATGCGTAAAACGGCTTGCCGTTTTCCCGCGCCTTCAATTCCTGCAGGCCACGATCGAACATGTCCTGGTCGGAAACGCCCCAGGTCGGATCGGAGAACACCGGATTGACGAAGTCGTTGCGGCCAACGAAGTTGGTCATGCCCTGGTTGCTGAAGAAGCCCGACTGGTTATCCCAGGCGAAGTCGCCGTTGTAGACGTAGACGTCGTCATAGTCGCGGGCGCTGAGCAGCTGCGGCAGGCCGGACAGTTTGTGGCTGCCTTCCGGGGTCTGCATCAGGTATTCGAAACCTGGAAGGTTGGGGAAGCAGGCCATGGTCGCGAACATGCCCTGGTGGGTGTGGGTGCCGTTGGAGAAGAAACGGTCGAACAGCAGACCTTCCTTCGACAGCTTGTCCAGGTACGGGGTGATATTGCCCGGCGCGCCCAAAGCACCGACCGAGTGACCGGCCATGCTTTCCATCAGGATCACCACGACGTTCTTGATCGGCAGGGTCTTGTCGGCCGGCGGCATGTAGTCGCGGCGAACAGCGGCGATGTCGGCATCGACCAGTTTGTCGTCGGGCATCAGCAGCATGTCGCGCACCACTTGCTGCGCCTGTTCCTGCGGCAGCGTGGCTTTCCAGATGTTGTCGCGGTCTTCACCCATGCGTGCCTTGGCTGCAGCGATCAGCGACAGCGTGCCGTTGAGGCCGAGCTGGTTGGCGAAGTTGGAATCGGTGGTGTACACGTCACCCCAACGCATCGGCGGGCCCTGACGCAGGGTGCCGCGAGCGGCGACGACGCAGATCAGCAGGCAAACCACGAACACCGCCAAGCGGGTGTACCACGGCGCAACCTGACGGGAGCTGACGCTGCCGCCGCTGAACGGTCCGCGCGGGCGGGTAGCACGGTCGGCGCCTTTGAACGCCAGGGTCAGAATGACCGTGCCGATTACCCATGCCAGCACGTAGCGCACCACCGGGAAACCGTACCAGAGCATGCTCATTACGGTTTTCGGGTCTTCCTTCACGTACTGGAACACCAGACCGTTGAGGCGCTGGTGAAACTCGCGGTAGAAGTCCATTTCCATCAGGCCGAGGAACAGCGCGATGCTCGATGCGACGGTCAGCCACAGACGGAAGAAACCGCGCGCGGCCATGGCCCGGGCACTGAACAGCGCCAGCACCAGCGGAATGCACAGGTAGACCACCAGGCGCAGGTCGAAACGCAGGCCGTTGACGAACGCTTCAAGGAAGGTCGCGGCTGGGGTGTCGAGGATCATCTCGCGGTTGTAGACCAGCAGCGCGAGGCGCAGCGCGGAAAACATGACCATCATGACCAGTGCGCACAGCAGCGTGTAGGCCAGATGCGATTTGACGGTCGGTTGCAGCAGGCGAGCAGAAGATCGCTGCTGATTCAGGGCGTCCGGGTTTGCCATGTCGTTTTAGGACCCATTGGAAGTTGAAGTTGCAAAAATACAGCGGCGCCAGGCCCTCTATTGGTCAGTCCAGACCCCGGGGCGTGCGCGGTGCGCAAATGTTGCACGATCGTTCACACCATTGCCATTGATTACTGCCCTGCTCCTCGAGACTTTCATTCGAAGGGTTGGCAGCGCTATGGCAGGCAACAAGTGCGGGCGAATTGTCTTGGAGACTTTGTGAAAATTTCGTGCAACGCATATCTGGAAATACAATTTAGAGACAAAACAAAACGCCCCGAACCGGTCGGGGCGTTTTGCTTACAGCGAATTGATTATTTCTCGGCGCGTTCTTTCAGCGCTTTCAGGGTATTGAATGGCGCATCGACCACAAACTTGTTGGCGACCATGGCCGGTACGCTACCGCCCGGCTCGGTGTGCACCTGATAAGTCACTTCAACCTGATCGCCTTTAGGCACGAACTTCCAGAAGCCTTTGACTTGCTGGACCCGCACGAAGCCTTTTTCTTCCGGGAGATAGGTCGGTACGCCTTCAAGATTACGGGTCAGGCTGCCATCGGCGCCCTCAACGGTGGTGATCTTCAGCACCGAATCACGCGGGGTCACCGGCCACGGCGTGTTGAATTGCGAATAGGTCCAGCTCAGATCGCCTTCGTGCTTGAGCAGTTTCTGGCTCTTGCATTCGTGAATCCACGCGCAGGCGCCGGAGACGTCTTCCTGCAAGGCGCGCAGTTTGGCGACGGTGGTTTTCATCAGCGCGACGCCTTGGTAGGACTTGTAGTCCGAACCGGGTATTTCGCTCAGGGAAACCTTGATGCCGTCTTCGTTCTTGGCCACTTTCCAGTCTTCCGCCTGAGCGACCGAAGTGGCAAGTACGGCAGTCAGACCACACAACACAGCGATACGGTGCAGCGAACCCATAGTCTTATTCCTTATTGTTGAAGTTCCGTTGGTGAACACATCACGCCGCCGTCATCTGCTCCCACCAGCCGATCAATCTGATCGCTTCTTCCGAACTGCTGCCGCACACCTCGACATCCGCAGCGAAGCCCGAGCACACAGCCGGACGTTCCGGACGGCCGAAAATGCTGCACAGGTTATCGACCGACAGTTGCACGCAACGTTCGCCGGCGGGCTTGCCATCGGGCATGCCGGGGATCGGCGAACTGATGGAGGGGGCAATGCAGCAAGCGCCACAGCCTTCACGGCATTTCATGACGAACAGATCCTCGCGACGGGCGATGTGTAAAGAGACGGGAAACAGAGTAACCGCTAAAACGACTGTTTCAAATTGCTACGAGCGGGTTTTCAACGATAAGTAAAAGTGACCGGGCAGTCTCCGACGAAGCGTCTGCTCTGCGCGTTGCAGAGGGCAGCATCTATTGCTTGAATTCGAAATCCAGCGCCGCACCTTCCACATCGCGTCGCGCTTCGTTGCGCAGTTGCAACTGCATTTCGTTGCTGAGCAAACGGCCGTTGAGCTGGAAGCCGTTATCTTTCTCGCCAAACATCTGCGGCAGGATGGCCTCGCGTTTGGGCAGCTCAACGGTGCCCTGTGGCTTCAACTCTTCAACCATATCTTTGGGCAGGCTGAGATCGAGTTTTGCCGGCGGCAATTTGGTCTTGGCCACTTCGCTGGCGGGTTTCGATTTCGAAGCAACCGGGCGGCGCTTCTTCACCGTGGCGTTTTTTTTCGCCTGGGCTTTTTTTGCCGGAGCCGCGGTTTTGGTGGCTTTGTTCGTGGTATTGGTCGCTGCCGGTTTTTCCTGGGCTGCGGCCGCCAGGACACCCGGCGCCTGGCCGATCATCAGCAAACCCAGCAGTACCCACGCGGCAGGAACAATGGCTTTCATGGACCCAACGAACTAACGGCAGAGGGCCACATGCTCGCCTGTTGTGCGTCACATGACAAGCCTCAGCGCCCTCCCCGTTCAGAATCCGCCAGCGGTTTCCTGACACAGCTGGGTGGCCAACAGACCCAGCGTCATCAGCGCCCGCTCCGCTTCGCGGTTCCACGGAATGCCGCAGTTGAGGCGGATACAGTGGTTGAACTGCTCGGTATTACTGAAGATCAGCCCCGGCGCGATGCTGATGCCTTGTTGCAGCGCGCGGACATGCAATTCCTGAGTGTTGACCCGCCCCGGCAAGCTCACCCAGAGGATGAAACCGCCCGTGGGCCGGGACATTTGCGTGCCCTCGGGGAAGTGCTGCTGCACCGCCAGCTGGAACGCGCTGAGGTTCTTCCGGTATTCCTGACGGATGTAGCGTAAATGCCGGTCATAACCGCCGTTTTCCAGATACGCGGCAATCGCCATCTGCGTAACGCTGCACGCCGAATGGGTGCTGAAGGTTTGCAGGCGCTGGATTTCCTGTTGGTATTTGCCGGCGATCATCCAGCCGATGCGCACACCCGGTGACAGGGTTTTGGAGAAGCTTGAGCAGTAGATCACCCGATCCAGGCGGTCGTAGGCTTTCAGCGCTTTGGTGCGGCCCTGTTCGAACATCAGTTCGCCGTAGATATCGTCTTCGACGATCTGAATGTCGAAATCCGAGGCCAGGCGCAGCAACTGTTTCTGCCGCTCTTCCGGCATGGTGCCGCCAAGGGGATTGCTCAGGCGCGTAGTCAGCACCAGCGCCTTGATCGACCATTGGTTGGCGGCCAGTTGCAAGGCTTCCAGACTCATGCCGGTGGCGGGGTCGCTGGGGATTTCGATGACTTTCAGGCCGAGCAGATCGGCCAGTTGCAGCAGGCCGTAATAGGTCGGCGATTCGGCAGCAATCAGATCGCCCGGCCGCGTCAGCACGCGCAACGACATCTGCAAGGCGTCGACACAGCCGTGGGTGATCACCACTTCCGATGGATCGACCACCACGCCAGCGTCACGCATGCGGATCGCCACTTGCCGGCGCAGCGGTTCGAAGCCGGGGCTGAACATGTAGCTGAACGCCCGAGGGCTGTGGAAGCGGGTGACCTTGGCCAATTGCTGATGCAGCGCGCGCACCGGCAGATAATCGACACTCGGCACCGCAGCGCCCAGCGGAAACACGCCTTCGCGGCGGGATTCGACCAATACCTGTTGAATGATGCTGCTGCGCGTCACCAGCCCCGGCCGTTCGACCCGGGCAATGTCCGGCGTCGGCGCGGTCAGCGCCGGGGTCTGGTGTACGTAGTAACCCGACTGTGGCCGGGCGCGGATCAGGCCCTGATCCTCAAGGTTGGCGTAAGCCTGCAACACCGTCGCATGGCTGACGTTGAGCTGCGAACTCATCTTGCGCACCGAAGGCACGCGCTCCCCCGGTTGATAAACACCACGGCGGATGTCTTCGGCCAGTTGCTGAGCAATACGTTGGTAGAGCAAGAGATTGGTCATGACGCAGCACTCGATTTCACGGGCGTTTTATTCTTGTCTGAAACAATACCGGAACAGTTTAGAAGTGTACTGGGACAGTTGCCAGATTACTCGACCGTACAGTGCGGTGTCTGCCCCATCTGTACGGTTTTGCGCGGCAATCGACAGACACAAAAAAGCCCGGCACTGCATGACAGTCCGGGCTTTCCAGAGACGCAGCCCTTAGCGGGCGGCGCCGAGCTGGCCTTTTTCATCAGAGAACACGATTTCTACGCGGCGGTTCTGCGCCCGTCCACGCTCGGAGGCATTGGCGTCGACCGGGAACTGATCACCGTAACCTTCAACCTGGATACGTTTTTCATCGATACCCAGATCGACCAGCACGTCAGCCACCGATTGCGCACGATCGCGAGACAGTTTGAGGTTTTCCTGTCTGCCACCGGTGCTGTCGGTGTAACCCTCGATGCGCACAACGCGCTTGGGATTCAGTTGCAGGAACTGGACGATCTTCAGTACGACGCGGTTGGCCGAGTTTTTCAGTTCCGCCTGGCCGGTGTCGAACAACACGTCCCCGAGGGTCATCACCAGACCGCGATCGGTCTGCGTGGTGGCCAGCGCGACGATCTGTTCCTCCAGCCACTTGCCTTGTTGCTGCACGCTGAGCAGTTTCGATTCGCGCAGGGCCAGTTGCAGACGCTGGCGCTCAAGCTCGAGTTTGGCTGCGCGCTCCTCGTTGAGGGCCTGGTTGGTGTGCTCGCGGGCGATTTCGCTGTAGCGCTGGCTCAGGTAGGCGTAATGCACCACGTCGGCACCGCTGCCCCAATAGGTCGACAGTCGATCGGCGCGGGCCAGGGATTCGCCGGCGCGGATCACGTCTTTCGGCGCGATGCGCAGCACGTTGGAATCTTCCTTGACCTTCTGGAAATCAGCGCCGGCCTGTTGCAGTGCCGCCTCGCTGTGCTGGCCGGCGCAGCCGTACAGGCTGGCGCAACCGGCAAGAAGCAGAATGCCGAGCGCGTTGGACTTGAGGCTCATTGCGCTTCCCCCAGTTGCAGCTGCTTGCGCAGGCGGACAATGCGGGTATTGAGCACATTCAGCTGTTCTTCACTTTTTTTCGTCAGCACCTTGGCCTCGGCCAGACGCGCATCCAGTTCGGCCTGCTCGGCACGCATGCGCGCGTTGCGATAGGACTCGTCGGCCATGCTGCCTTTGGCGCGGTTGTATTTTGTTTCGGCCAGCTGCATTTCCGGCACTTCGTCAGCGGTGGCGCCGACTGCCTTGGCCTGCACGATGGCTTGTTCGGTCAAACGCATTTGTTCACTGGGTGCCGGATCGGTTGCGCACCCGGCCAGGGCCAGAACGGCCACAGCCGCGAAAAGAGGTCGAATACTCACTAAGAATCCCTACTGTTTTGGGGCACTGACAGGTTGTGGCGGCTGTTGCTGTTGCGCCTTCCAGCGCTCGATGTTGCGTTGCAGCGCGGCTTCCGTCAGTCCGGACGCGGGCAATTCTGTCATCTTTTTGGCGAGCTGTCCGCGCAACCACGGATCGTTGCAGGCCGAGTTATGCGAAACCGCGAGGAACAGCCCCGGACGATCGATGGGTTGCTCGAACGCCAGCAGATCGCTGGTCATGCCCAATGTCTGCGCGGCGGCAAGGCCTGAGTAGCGCCCGGCGAGGACATATTCCACTTCGCCCAACAGCAGTTTCTGTAGTGCCTGGGTAAGGTTTACTGTGCGGGTCAGGGTCAGATTCTGTTCGGCGAAAGTGCCGAATGCCTGGGTCATCCGAGACTTTTCCGACAACGCGCCGACATGGCCTTTCAGGTCGCTGGCCTCGGCATAGGTCAGCGTCGAGCCTTTGCGCGTCCACACCAGATAGTCGTTTTCCAGCAGTGGCGGATGGATATAGTCGAGGTTTTCCAGCTCATTTACCGTCAGCGGCGCATCGGCCAGCATGTCCATGCGTCCGCTGCGCACTTCATCAAGCGCCTGCGAGCGTTTGCCGGCGTAGAGCAGGTCGACTTTGATGCCCAGATCCTTGGCCACTTGCTGCAACAGATCGGCACTGGCACCGATCAAGCGCTTGGGGTTTTGCGGGTCCTGCCACAGGTACGGCGGCGCATCCGGGCTGCCGGTGACGACCAGGCGCTCGCACTTGCCAGCGGCCATGGCCAATCCTGGCAACAGGGCCAATCCCAACAACCATCCGCAGCGCAGATCCATGGCAGAACGCTCCCACTCAAATCCGAGACAAAAAAAGCCCGACCAACAGGCCGGGCTCTTTATAAGTGAAGCCGCCGGATTAGACCAGCTTCTCCAGCTCAGGGATTGCTTCGAACAGATCCGCCACGAGGCCGTAGTCGGCCACCTGGAAGATCGGCGCTTCTTCGTCCTTGTTGATCGCAACGATCACCTTGGAGTCTTTCATACCGGCCAAGTGCTGGATCGCGCCGGAGATACCGACGGCGATGTACAGCTGTGGCGCAACGATCTTGCCAGTCTGACCGACCTGCATGTCGTTCGGTACGAAACCTGCGTCGACCGCAGCGCGCGAGGCACCGACGGCCGCGCCGAGCTTGTCGGCCAGCGCGTACAGGTGTTTGAAGTTGTCGCCGTTCTGCATGCCGCGACCGCCGGAAACGACGATCTTGGCAGCGGTCAGTTCAGGACGATCGGACTTGGCCAGCTCTTCGCTGACGAAGCTCGACGTACCGGCGTCGTGGGCAGCGCCAACGGCTTCAACGGCAGCCGAACCACCTTCAGCGGCAACCGGATCGAAACCGGTGGCACGCACGGTGATTACTTTGATCGCGGCGGTCGACTGCACGGTAGCGATGGCGTTACCGGCGTAGATCGGGCGCTTGAAAGTGTCAGCGCTTTCGACCGAGATGATCTCGGAGATCTGGTCAACGTCCAGCGCAGCAGCAACGCGCGGCAGGATGTTTTTGCCGTTGGAAGTGGCAGCAGCGAGGATGTGGCTATAACCAGCGCCCAGCTCGGCTACCAGCGGCGCGATGTTTTCCGGCAACTGATGCGCGTACGCGGCGTTGTCAGCGTTGAGGACTTTGCTCACGCCAGCGATTTTCGCCGCGGCTTCAGCCACCGGGCCTGCGCCCTGACCTGCCACCAGAACGTGGATGTCGCCGCCGATTTTGGCAGCAGCGGCCACGGTGTTCAGCGTGGCCGGGGCCAACACTTTGTTGTCGTGTTCAGCGATTACCAAGATAGTCATGATTAGATTACCTTCGCTTCGTTTTTCAGTTTCTCGACCAGTTCAGCCACCGACTTGACCTTGATACCCGCGCTGCGTGCAGCCGGCGCTTCGACTTTCAGGGTCTTGTTGGTGGAGGCGGTGGAAACGCCCAAAGCGTCCGGAGTCAGCACTTCGAGAGGCTTCTTCTTGGCTTTCATGATGTTTGGCAGGGACGCGTAGCGCGGCTCGTTCAAACGCAGGTCGGTGGTGACGATGGCTGGCAGTTTCAGCGAAACGGTCTGCGCGCCGCCGTCGATTTCGCGGGTCACGGCAACGCTGTCGCCGGAGACTTCGACTTTCGAAGCGAAGGTGCCCTGACCGTAGCCGCTCAGTGCCGCGAGCATCTGGCCGGTCTGGTTGTTGTCGCTGTCGATCGCCTGTTTCCCAAGGATCACCAACTGCGGCTGTTCCTTGTCGACGACGGCCTTGAGCAGCTTGGCCACGGCCAGCGAGGTCAGGTCTTCAGCGGATTCGACGAGGATGGCGCGATCGGCACCCAGAGCCAGTGCGGTACGCAGCTGCTCCTGAGCGGTGGTCGGGCCGATGGAGACGACGACGATTTCAGTCGCAACGCCCTTCTCTTTCAGGCGTACGGCTTCTTCCACGGCGATTTCGCAGAATGGGTTCATCGACATCTTGACGTTGGCGAGGTCGACGCCGGAATTGTCCGCCTTGACGCGGACCTTGACGTTGTAATCCACAACGCGTTTGACAGCTACAAGAACCTTCATGGATTCCTCGTTACTCTCCGGTGAAAAGAAAGTCGCCTAGGCGAACCTGGCGGATGATGCTCATCGGGCGACAAGGGCACCTCTAAAAACGCCGGCTTGAATGTGAGGTGATTCACTTCGCGAAGGGAGGTGACCGTTCGTCAGGGGTGACTGTCGGGTCATTCATTCTCACGCTGTGTAAACTGCGCGCCGGACTTGCGCTGCGCATCACCGTCTACTGCCTGTGCCCTGTCTTTAGAGGTGCTCTTGAAACCGCCAGTCTGCCTACGGCGAGCGCAAAACCGCCCGTATCTTGACCGGAACGCCCATTCTGGTCAATACGCCAAAATGCCCTGTCATAAGCCGCGCTTCTTTGATTTATCAGGGCTGGAGGCGATTCAAACAAACGTTTGTATTGGACGCTGGGAGTGGTGTAGATATAATGCGCCGCCTAGAGAGAAAGGTGGATTCGCCAATATTCCCTTTGACGTTAACGTAAAGGCAATATGGATGCGAGATCAAACCTCCATATTAGAAAAAAAACTGTTGAGCCTTGAGTAGGAGATAGCCTGTGGAACGCGAATACATGGAATTCGACGTCGTCATCGTCGGTGCCGGCCCCGCTGGTCTGTCCGCCGCCTGCCGCTTGAAGCAGAAGGCCGCTGACGCCGGTAAGGAAATCAGCGTCTGCGTGGTCGAAAAAGGCTCCGAAGTCGGCGCGCACATCCTCTCCGGCGCGGTGTTCGAACCCCGCGCCCTGAACGAATTGTTCCCGGACTGGAAAGAACTCGGCGCGCCGCTGAACACGCCAGTAACACGCGATGACATTTTCGTGCTGAAAAACGCCGACGGTGCGCAGAAGATTCCTGACTTCTTTGTGCCCAAGACCATGCACAACGAAGGCAATTACATTATCTCCCTCGGCAACCTGTGCCGCTGGCTGGCTCAGCAGGCCGAAAACCTCGGTGTAGAAATCTACCCGGGCTTCGCCGCTCAGGAAGCGTTGATCGATGAAAACGGCGTAGTGCGCGGGATCATCACCGGTGATCTGGGCGTCGACCGTGAAGGCCATCCGAAAGAAGGCCTGTACACCCCGGGCATGGAACTGCGTGGCAAATACACGCTGTTCGCCGAAGGCTGCCGTGGCCACATCGGCAAGCAACTGATCAAGCGCTACAACCTCGATAGCGATGCCGACGTTCAGCACTACGGCATCGGTCTGAAAGAAATCTGGGAAATCGACCCGGCCAAGCATCAGCCAGGCCTGGTGGTGCACACCGCCGGCTGGCCGCTGGACATCATGGGCACCGAGAACACCGGCGGCTCGTTCCTCTATCACCTGGAAAACAATCAGGTGGTAGTCGGTCTGATCGTCGACCTGTCCTATAGCAACACTTACCTGTCGCCGTTCGATGAGTTCCAGCGCCTCAAGCATCACCCGGTGCTCAAGCAATATCTGGAAGGCGGCAAGCGCGTCAGCTACGGCGCCCGCGCCATCGCCAAGGGCGGCCTGAACTCGCTGCCGAAAATGGTCTTCAAGGGCGGCGCGCTGATCGGTTGCGACCTCGGCACCCTGAACTTCGCCAAGATCAAAGGCAGCCACACCGCGATGAAGTCCGGCATGCTCGCGGCTGAATCGGTAGCAGATGCGCTGTTCGCCGAGCAGGACTGCACCGTCGAACTGACCACTTACGTCGACGCGTTCAAGAACAGCTGGCTGCACGAAGAACTGTTCGCCAGCCGTAATTTCGGCGCGGCGATTCACAAGTACGGCGCAATCATCGGCGGTGGTTTCAACTGGCTGGACCAGAACATCTTCGGCGGCAAACTGCCGTTCACCCTGCGCGACACCAAGCCGGATTACGCCTGCCTCAAGCTCGCGGCCGACTGCAAGAAGATCGACTACCCGAAACCTGACGGCAAACTGAGTTTCGACAAACTCAGCTCGGTGTTCATCTCCGGCACCAACCACGAAGAAGAGCAGCCGTGCCACTTGAAGCTGACCGATCCGAGCATCCCGATCAGCAAAAACCTGCCGCTGTACGACGAACCGGCGCAGCGCTACTGCCCGGCCGGCGTATACGAAGTGATCACCAAGGAAGATGGCGAGAAGCGCTTCCAGATCAACGCCCAGAACTGCGTGCACTGCAAGACCTGTGACATCAAGGACCCTGCGCAGAACATCACCTGGGTCGCACCGGAAGGTGCCGGCGGCCCGACTTACCCGAACATGTAAGTCGAAACGCTGAACAACAAGGCTCCCGACATGGGGGCCTTTTTGTTGCCCAAAATTCCTCTGACACCACAAAACAACTGTGGGAGCGAGCCTGCTCGCGAAAGCGGTGTGTCATATGAAGATGATGTCGACTGATGCACCGACTTCGCGAGCAGGCTCGCTCCCACAGGGGATATCGTCGGATCAGGCAGCGCGCTCATCCCCCGGACTGCGTTCGAAGTAACGCTTGTATTCGCGACTGAATTGCGACGTGCTCTGATACCCCACTCGATGCGCCACCTGCGCCACGCCCAGCCCCTCCGCCACCAGCAGCGTTTGCGCCTTCAACAAACGTAAACGCTTCAGATACTGGACCGGCGACAACAGCGTGCTGCGTTTGAAATGCTCATGAAAGGTCGACACGCTCATGTTCGCGCAACCGGCCAAAGTCTCGACATTCAGCGGCTCGGTGTAATGCGCATGCAGATGGCTGATCGACGCCGCCACCCGGGCGAATTGCCCTTGTTGCTCGACCAACGCCCGCAACACATCCGCCTGCGGCCCGCGCAGCGCGACGAACAATAACTCGCGAACCCGTGCCGGGCCGAGAATCTGGCATTCCAGCGGATCGTGCAGACAGCTGAGCAGCCGTTCGACACAACCGCGCATGCCATCGTCGAGCACCACCGAGGTCATCGACTCCGGCGTCTGCGCCGGAATATGCCGACCCGGCGCCAGCCCCATGGCCAGCACCAGTTCGCCGAGCAGGACACGATCGATCGCCACCGACACACCAAGCAATGGCGCGTCGGGCAAGGCAAAGGTTTCGCATTCGAACGGCACCGGCAGCGCCTGGATCAGGTAATGCCCGGCGCCATATTCCATGGTTCGTGGGCCGAGGAACGCCAGTTTGCTGCCCTGGGCGATGATCATCAGGCTCGGCTCGTAAATATGCGGGCCACGGGCGACGTCGCAACTGGCGCGCAAAATCTGCACACCGGGCAGGCCGGTCTGGCTGTAGCCATCGCGCAGCGCCAGCGGTTCGATCAACGAAACCAGCCGGGCATTGGCATCAAGATGACGGGTCAACTGCATCGAATAGGTCTTCGTAAAATTCACGGAAAAAGGGATGAAAACATCATCGCAGATCCGCTGGCCAATGCGATCGCCGAAACCCGCATGCCGGAGGATTAGGCATGAGACCCGGAGAAATCGTCATGGCCGCCCCCGCCTCTGGCGGCCAGAATTCACCACCTCACTTGTCACTGTTTTTGCGAGGTCACCCATGTACACCGCCATCGGCTATGCCGCCCAGTCGGCCACCACTCCCCTCGCCCCGATGAAATTCGAACGCCGCAGCCCGCGCGCCGACGATGTGGCGATCGAAATTCTCTACTGTGGCGTCTGCCATTCCGACATCCATCAGGCCCGCAACGAATGGGGCATCGCCGTTTATCCGCTGATGCCCGGCCATGAGATTGTCGGAAAAGTCACCGCTGTCGGTGCGAATGTCACCCGTCACAAGGTAGGCGATCTGGTTGGCGTCGGCTGCATGGTCGACTCCTGCCGCAGCTGCGACGCCTGCCAGGCGAACCTCGAGCAATATTGCCTCGAAGGCCCGACCATGACCTACGCCACCCCGGACCGGGTCGATGGCAGCAACACCATGGGCGGTTACTCCGACAGCATCGTGGTCAGCGAACACTTCGTTGTGCGCATCCCCGAGAAACTGGCTCTGGCCAGCGCCGCACCGATTCTCTGTGCCGGTATCACCACCTACTCTCCGCTCAAGCACTACGGCGTCAAGGCCGGTGACAAGGTCGGGATTCTCGGCATGGGCGGCCTCGGCCACATGGGCATCAAGTTCGCCAAGGCGATGGGCGCGGAAGTCACGCTGTTCACCCGCTCGGCGAGCAAGGCTGAAGAAGGTCGCCGTCAGGGCGCCGATCACGTCATCGTCTCCACCGATGCCGAGCAGATGAAGGCCGCGGCCGGCTACTTCGACTTCCTGCTCGACACCATTCCGGTGCAACACGATTTGAACCCGTACCTCGACACCCTGCGTTTCGACGGCGTGCACATTCTGGTCGGCCTGATCGAGCCGGTGAACCCGCCCGTTCACGCCGGCAAACTGGTGATGAGCCGCCGCGTGCTGGCCGGGTCCTTGATCGGTGGTATCGCCGAAACCCAGGAAGTGCTGGATTTCTGCGCCGAGCACAACATCACCTGCGACATCGAAATGCTCGACATCCGCCAGATCAACGAAGCCTACGCGCGGATGATTGCCGGTGACGTCAAGTACCGCTTCGTCATCGACATGGCGACGCTGAAGGCCTAAACCTTCACGGCTTACACCTTCAAGCCCAGCTCCGCCGACAGCCGGGTTGTGACCCCTTTGAGCAGGGGGATCAACTCGGCCATTTTTTCCAGCGGCATGTACGGCACGGTGCTGGCGATACTGATCGCCGCGACTATGCCCTTGCTCGCATCACGAATCGGCGCCGCCACACAGCGGATCGACGGTTCGTTGTCTTCCAGATCGAACGCGTAGCCACCGGCAACGTATTCGCCCATGCGCTGCTCAAGCTGTTCCCACGACTGCTGGGGATGCTGCGGCCAGAACTGACTTTTGCCACCCGCCGGCAGGCTGATGTCGTACAGCCGCCGCCAATCCTGCGGCGAGTCATCGAGCATCAACGCCTTGCCGATCCCGGTGCGCACCAGCGGCATGCGATGGCCGACCCGCGAGCGCATTTCCGGGCCGTTGCGTCCTGGATTCTTCAGCAGGTACAGCACTTCGTCGCCTTCCCTGATCCCTAAATGTACCGTGTCGCCGGTCAGTGCCGAGAGCTCGTCCAGATACGGCCCGGCCAGGGTCACCAGTGGCAACTCTTCGCGGGCCTGAAAGCCCAGTTCGATCAGTTTCGGCCCGAGCAGATAACCGATTTGCGGCACCACGCGCAGATAACGCTCGTCGACCAGGCAACTGGCCAGGCGATGAGTGGTGCTGCGCGTGGTGCCGATCAGCCGGGCAATCTCCTTGAGATCGCGCGCGCCACTGGCCACCGCCTGCACCACACCGAGGCCGCGCAGCAGGGTCTGGGTGCCAGTGGGCGTGGCGTCCTTGGTTTTTTCCGGGGCGTCTTCCTGCATATCCAGCCTTTTACCGTTGAGCGAAGGAACGGGCGGCATTATGGTCGCCCGAGACTGAGCACTACAACTCGATACGCTCGACCTTGCCCACCAGCAGCACGTAGGACAAGGCACCGACCAGCGCGAGCACGGCGATGTAGGTGATCGCCGGCGCGAACGAATCGCCGCTGGCGAGGAAGCCGATCACGATCGGCGTAGCAATCGCCGACAGGTTGCCGATGAAGTTGAACACGCCACCGGTCAGACCGAGCAACCGCGCCGGTGCCAGCGTCGACACCAGTGACCAGGTGATCGACGCCAGACCGTTGCCGAAAAATGCCAGGGCGAGGAAGGCAATCACCAGCGGCGTCGACTCGACAAAGTTGGCGCCGATGATCGAAGTCGAAATCAGCAGCCCGCCAATGATCGGCAGTTTGCGCGCGAAGCCCACGGTGTAGCCGCGACGGATCAGGAAGTCGGAAAAGAATCCCGAGCACAACACACCGACGAACGCGGCAAGAAACGGCAGCGATGCGAGCAGACCGGACTTGATGAAGTCCATGCCGCGATATTTCACCAGATAGGTCGGAAACCAGGTGAGGAAGAACCACAGCGTCGAGTTCAGGCAGAACTGGCCAAGGTAGATGCCCCACAACTTGCGTTTACTGAGGACGATGCCCAGATCGGTCCAGCTGAATCTGGCCTTGACCTTAGCCGTCTCGGCCTGGATATCGACCAGCCCGCCGCCTTCACGAATCAGGTCGATTTCCGCCTGGTTGGTGCCTTTGAAATCGCGCGGCTCGCGATACACCGCGTACCAGATCAGCGCCCAGAGAATGCCCACCGCGCCCGTGGCGACGAACACCATGTGCCAGCCGAATGCATGTTGCAGCCACGCCAGTACCGGGGTCAGGAAGGCCAGACCGACAAACTGCCCGGAGGTGTAGAAACCGATCGCCGTGGCGCGCTCGCGCTCAGGGAACCAGGTCGTAACCACGCGACTGTTGATCGGATAGGCCGGCGCTTCCAGCGCACCGACGGCCATGCGCAGCACGAACAGGGCGATGAAGCTGCTGACGAAACCGAGCATCACTGTGGCCACCGACCACAGCAGCAGCGCGACGCTGTAAAGGATGCGTGGCGGCACGCGATCGACCAGCCAGCCGCCGGGTATCTGCATCGCGGCGTAAGTCCAGCCGAACGCGGAGAAGATCAGACCGACATGAACCGGATCGATGCCCAGCTCACTGGTCAGCGCTGGCGCGGCAATCGACAGGTTGCTGCGGTCGAGGTAATTGATGACCACGGTGATGAACAGCAACACCATGATGAAAAATCGCTTGCGGCTAGGCGTGACTAAAGACGCCTGCCCGGAGAGGGTATGCGTTTGCATGAGAGATGCCTCTTTTTATGTTTGTTGAGGTCATGACGCAGATCTCCTCTCCCTGGAGATCAAACTGTGGGAGCGAGCCTGCTCGCGAAAGCGTCGGGTCAGTCACATGGATGGCGGATGTGACATTGCATTCGCGAGCAGGCTCGCTCCCACAGGGATCAGTGCTGAATCAGGAGATCACCACTCGGCAAAGCTGCCATCGGCATGACGCCAGATCGGGTTGCGCCAGCGGTGGCCGACTGCCGCACGCTCGATCACGTACTCCTCGTTGATCTCGATGCCCAGCCCCGGGCCGTTCGGGATCTTGACGAAGCCTTGGTCGTAGTCGAAGACGCGCGGATCCTTCACATAGTCGAGCAAGTCGTTGCTCTCGTTGTAATGGATGCCCAGGCTCTGCTCCTGGATGAAGGCGTTGTAACAAGCCGCGTCGAGTTGTAAACAGGCCGCCAGGGCGATCGGGCCTAGCGGGCAATGCAGCGCCAGCGCGACGTCGTAGGCTTCGGCCATGTTGGCGATCTTGCGGGTTTCGGTGATGCCGCCGGCGTGGGAGGCATCCGGCTGGATAATGTCGACGTAGCCTTCGCTCAACACCCGTTTAAAGTCCCAGCGCGAGAACAGCCGCTCGCCGAGGGCAATCGGCGTGCTGGTCAGCGGCGCCAGTTCTTTCAATGCTTCGTAGTTTTCGCTGAGCACCGGTTCTTCGATGAACATCAGTTTGTACGGGTCGAGCTCCTTCATCAGCACCTTGGCCATCGGCTTGTGCACGCGGCCGTGGAAGTCGACGCCGATACCGACGTTCGGCCCGACCGCATCACGCACGGCGGCGACGTTGGCCAAGGCGAGGTCGACCTTCTCGAAGGTGTCGAGGAACTGCAGTTCTTCGGTGCCGTTCATTTTCACCGCCGTGAAACCACGGCTCACCGCTTCTTTCGCCGCACGCGCGGTGTCGGCCGGACGGTCGCCGCCGATCCACGAATAGACACGAATCTTGTCGCGCACCTGGCCACCGAGCAGATCGCTGACCGACACACCGAGGGCCTTGCCCTTGATGTCCCACAACGCCTGATCGATACCGGCCAGCGCGCTCATGTGAATCGCGCCGCCACGGTAGAAGCCGCCGCGATAGAGCACGGTCCAGATGTCTTCGATATTGCGCGGGTCTTTGCCGATCAGGTAGTCGGACAGTTCTTCCACCGCAGCCGCTACGGTATGCGCGCGCCCTTCGACAACAGGCTCGCCCCAACCGGTCACGCCCTCGTCGGTTTCGACCTTGAGGAAGCACCAGCGCGGCGGAACGATGAAGGTCGTGAGTTTGGTGATTTTCATCTCTGCTCTCTTTTGTAAATGCAGCTTTTATTAGATGCAGCGCACACAGCGCCAAAAAGTCTTAACGCAGGGCTTTCCAGGCAGCCACGTAGGCCTTGGCGTTGACGGCCACCTGCTCGGGCGTCATGCCCGGTTTGAACAGGCCGGAACCGAGACCGAAACCTTTCACACCGGCATCGATAAAGGCTTGCATGTTGTCCGGCGTAATGCCGCCGACCGGCGCCAGCACCGTGCCGGCTGGCAATACCGCGAGCCAGGCTTTGACGACCGCTGGATTCATTTGCTCGGCCGGAAACAGCTTGAGAATGTCCGCGCCCTCGGCCAATGCGGCGAAGGCTTCGGTCGGCGTGGCCACGCCCGGCGACAGGTACAGCCCCGCCGCTTTCGCCGCGCGCAACACTTTGGCATCGCTGTGCGGCATGACGACCACTTGGCCGCCAGCCGCTTTCACCTGCTCGACCTGCTCGGGGCTGAGCACCGTGCCGGCACCAATCAGGCAATCGGCGGGCAGCGCGTCACGCAGGATGCGGATACTTTCGTACGGCGATGGGGAATTGAGCGGTACTTCGATGACGCGAAATCCGGCGGAATACAGGACTTCTCCGACAGCCGCCGCTTCCTGCGGTTGCAGGCCACGCAGAATCGCGATCAGACCGTTTTGTGCCAGTGCTTGCTTGAGCATGTCAGGCCTCCAGTCAGGGTTAACGGGATGAGGAATCGATCAGTCCGGCGGCACGCGCCAGTTGCCACAGGCCACGCTCGGTGGCCTGCTCGGCCAGCGTCACCTGAGCAAAGCCGCAGGCGTCGAGGGCACGGCGATAACGCGCGCACAGCTGCGCATTGCCGATGAGCACGATCGATGGAAGATTCGCTTGATTGCGCCGGCGCCTCTGCACGTTGGCGAGTGCGGCCAGCTCATGGCCGATCATCAGGCCGGAGAGATAATCCGCTTGAGCAGTCGGGCTCAGTTCGCCGGTAAGACCGAGGGTACGGGCGCTGAACAAGGTCGACAGCACACCGAGCTCGGCATCCGCCGACAGCGCGATCTGCACGCCGCGATCGAACGCCTGCGCATCGAAGGTCGCGCTCGGTTGTTGGGTACGACCGAGGATGCTGTGCTCGCTGAGCACGGCAAACACTTCGCCGGTCATGAACGTGTCGAAATGGGTGATGCGGCCATCGACCACTTCCACCCATTTCGAGTGGCTGCCGGGCAGGCCGATCAGCAGATCGTTACCCGCCTCGGCCGGCAGACTCTGCAGCACGCCGAGGACTTGGGTTTCTTCGCCACGCATTACATTCGGCAGACGCGAACGCTGGATCACGCCCGGGACGATATGCACCGGCGTACCGCGCAAGCTGACAACGGTTTGTAGGGAATTTCCGAGATGGGCGACGTCGGCCGGCGTCTCGCAGTAAGCCGCCTCGCGCCAGCCCTGCGCACTGCCGACCATGCCGCAAGCGATTACCGGCAGATCCGGCTGCGCATCGAGCCAGTCACCACAGGCTTCGTCGAAGGCCAGTTCAAAACCATCGGCGCATTCACGGCCGTGGATGATTCGCGGGGTCTTGGGCAACTGCATAATCCCGGACGACAGCGCACGCTGCTCCAGCACCACACCGTCCGCCGCGAGTTTGTAAGCACGTAATGAGGTCGTCCCCCAATCGAGCGCGATCAATTGCGCCTGCATCGCTTCACCTGTTTTGTTTTTGGCAGTGAGTGCGACGGACTATAAACCCGAGGGACGGGAAATCTCAATATATAAATATCAATCCCACATTATGGGAAGCATCAACAGTAACGGTATCACCTCACTCAAAACGCCGCCCTTGGGCTGCAACGATGGCGATCGAATGCCGGGAAGGGCCGAGTCAGGCTTGCACGGACAAAAATGCAAGGTTCGCCATGCCGCTGCGGTCGGGAAAAATTCAGGGAGAGCGGCCCTCGAAAGAGGCAAGGCCGGACGGGATAGTTTTTATTTTGCAGGTTCAGTTGTCAGCAAATCCGCGCTAGGTACCCGCATAATCTTGGAAAAATACGTCTTGTATGTAGTGGAGTGGACTCTATACACACAGGAAAAGGAATCTCTGGCTTTTAAAAAGGGATCCAGTGTTTCCCCTTTCAGGCGCCTTTCTCCCCCCTCATCGTCTACCGACTCGTCAAAAATGACATCTGCCCTGTAAGTTAACGAGTCCGGCGAAACCCTCTCGATAAACCCGAAGCCGTACTGTTTAATTCGATGTGCCTGAGAAAAATCAAGGTCATTTGTCAACGAGCAGACCAGCCCACGCCCTATAGACGACTTGAACAGGCCGAGAAGTTCCACGTCGGACTTGAAATAAACTTGATAAATTCCGGTAGTACGAAGCCGCTCTGTCTTTTCGTATTTAAGGTTAGCAATGGGCCGACCATGATTCAAAGAACAAGCCGAGAGAACCGACATACATATTGTCAAGATTAAAACCTTCACAGGTTGTTACCCCTTAATCCACTTGAATATTGACTCCGCTACAATCTGTCGCGCTGACTTTCCACCGGGCAAGGCGTGAGCATACATAGAGTTGGCATCTGCGTGATTGATATCGAGCCGCCCCATGACGTTCGGTCCTTCGGAGATCTCCCATTGCTCACCGAAGTCTGCAACCAGATCTGACAGGTTCCAATCGACCGCGGCTGCCCTGATATTTACCCAATACTGCGCTTTAGGCTTGGGAACCTGACGATATATTTTCGAAATACCATATACGATTTTGCCGTGTCCTACGGGATCCAGGGTCACCAAAATTTTTATTTTGAAACCGCGCTCGGTTAAAACGGCAGACAAATGAGCACCGTTCCAGCCACCCAAACTGTGGCCAATGATATAAATCGCAGTATTGCAACTTGGAATTTTTCGAATAACGTTACGCTCCAAATCCTCCTCACTCATAAATGAGTTATAACCAAGAGGCAACGTCGTACAAGATTTCTGTATTTCCAGTGCTTCGATGTCCGCGTCGACCATGTCTCGCACATAGTCGACATTGTGATTGGGACCATCAACGTAATACCGTTCCTGATCGCCAGCTCCACCAACAAGAAAAACCATTGCATCGCGGATGCTTACTGTTACTTGCTTGACCGATTGATCTGTCTTGCAAGTAAGTGTATGACTCACGGGATCCCTTTTCGCCATTGGCGGTGGTGGAGCCTCTGCTGTAGCACTTCCATTTGCCATCTCTAATTACTCCACAAGTAATTTAATCGTCTCAGCCAGGTGAGAACTGACGGTATGGGTAAATCCCGCCGCATCCGTCACGCCAGACTCTTCACTGCCGTCACCCCGCTGAATGATGTAAGGGTGATAAGAGACCGGCTCTCCGGTGTCCTGATTGACTACTTGCAACCTGTCAGTGAAATGCACAGGCATCGGCAACAGCCCACTAAATGCGGCCCCTCCCCCACTTTGGCCGATGATCACCGTGCCCGAGCCACCGATCACGACATTGCCATGCCCACCAGTGCTATCGAGAATCGCGGCGTTCAGGCCGTTAATGAAAACAGTGCCGGAGACCGCTCCGGTGATAGGGCTGCCACACGCTGATTTATCGGTCATGCGGGCAGCAGCGAGGCCGTCGAAGAATACGTCCGGCGAGCCGGAGACAATCGGGTTGGTGCCGTGACCTGGCAGTGGGCAGGCGGTTGGGTCGGAGACGCGAGCTGCGGGTTTACCACTCAATTCAAAGCTCCTTGCTTAAGGGGTGCCGGGGATGGCTGATAGATGTCGATGTCGGTCGCGGCAAAGCGCCAGCGATTGTCGACTGGGTCGAACAAAGCATGACAATGCTCACGGCTTTCAGGTGATGTCGCGGTTTGTATGGCACGCCAGGCTTCGTTGGCTTGCCAACTCAACTCGGCAGGCGTTGCATCATCAAGTTCGTTGAGCCAGGCGTTGTAGTTGCGCAGGTGATTGCGCTCGAAAGTCGATTGCAGCAAGTCGCCCATTTCCACGCCAAGGTCCAGATGATGCCTGGAGGTCCAGCGCCCTACTTCGGAGTAGACGTGCCAGCCCATCGGGATCAACGCACCGTTTTTCAACAGAGAATGACCGGCGAGAGCGACGAAGCCGCAACAGATGTGCAGCATCAGCCAGCCTTGATGAGCGTCGATAATCGCAGTTGGATCAAAGGTTCTCAGCGCTACCACACGGTATTCGCCGAGGCCGGCGCTGCGCGACATCAACTCAGCGTCGAGCCGCGACACGAAAGCCCGTATAGCCAGGCCGCCAGTGCGCTGGGCCATGCAGAGAATTTCGACAGCCTGTCGATTCGGGTCGTCAGAAGAGCCGGTAGTTTTCACCAGACCATACAGACGCATAGACGCCTGCAGTCCGCTCATAGCTGGTCACTCATTGACGCAGCGAGGGTTCCACAGGCGCGGAGAAATTTTGCCAGATGCATTGCAGGTGTCGTCCATGAGCGCGCAAAAATGGCGCACAGAATGCCGGACTAGAGCGGTGGCGACAACTGAATCAGTAGTAGATTGCCATCATTGTGCTCAGCCCTCGGCGAATTCGCGCAACACCTTGCCATCCATGCGATACCGCACCCATTCCTCCTGCGGTTGCGCACCGAGCGACTTGTAGAATTCGATGGCCGGGGTGTTCCATTCCAGCACGCTCCATTCGAAGCGGCCGCAGTCGTTGGCGCAGGCGATTTTTGCCAGGTGGCGCAGCAGGGTTTTGCCGGCGCCGCCGCCACGTTGTTCGGGGGTGATGTAGAGGTCTTCGAGGTACAGGCAATTGCTGCCCAGCCACGTTGAATAACTGAAGAAGAACACCGCGAAGCCGATCGGCAAGCCGTCGCGCAGGCAGATCAGGCCGTGGGCGGTGGCGCCGTCGCCGAACAGACTGCGTTCGATGTCGGCGACGCTGGCGATGACTTCGTGACGGGCCTTCTCGAAATCTGCCAGTTCGGTGATGAAGGCGAGGATTTGCGGCGCATCGCTGGGGGTCGCCGGGCGGATTTCGATCGTCATGGACAGGCCTTGTCTGCAAATTAAAGCGTCATACTAAGGCGCGCAGCGGCGCTCGTCACATGGCAAAACATACTGACCTGCCCAATTTACTGAACACTGTTGCCCTTGTGGGAGCGAGCCTGCTCGCGAAAGCATTCCGTCAGTTGAATCAACATCTGACTGAAATGACGCTTTCGCGAGCAGGCTCGCTCCCACAGTTGATATCGCAAATTCTGAAAGGATGCTTATGACCGTTAACTGTTTTGCGCCGATGGAAGCACTGGCATCAGCGCTTATTAGGCACACACTGGAGCCGTCAGATGACGGCGCCCACGACGTCGCCCACCTGCAGCGGGTGTGGCACACCGCACGCACCCTGCATGCAACCGAAGGCGGCGATCTGGAGGTTTTGCTCGCAGCGGTGCTGTTGCACGACTGCGTATCGGTCGAAAAAAACTCGCCGCTTCGCTCGCAAGCTTCGCGTCTGGCAGCGGACAAAGCTTCGTCCGTGCTGAAGGAATTGGACTGGCCCAACGAGAAAATCATCAACGTCGCCCACGCCATCGAAGCCCACAGCTTCTCTGCCAACATCACCCCAATCACGCTCGAAGCGAAAATCGTCCAGGACGCCGATCGCCTCGACTCGCTGGGCATGCTCGGTGTTGCCCGAACCTTCTATGTGGCCGGACGCATGGGCTCGGCGCTGTACGACCCGCAGGATCCCGAAGCGCTTGAGCGTGAGTACGACGACACGCGTTTTTGCCTCGATCATTTCCAGACCAAACTGCTACATCTGGCCGACGGTTTTCAAACGGTGACCGGTCAGCGCCTGGCGCACATTCGTCATCAACGACTGAAGGGTTTCATGGAGCAGTTCAAGGAGGAAATTGGCATCGTCTGAACAGCGGCCACGCGCCTCTGGCGAAGACCGTTCGTCGATCATCAGGCACCAATCCGTCACCAGGGCTGACCAACCCAGTGTAAGGATTCCAATCACTGGAGAAGCCCTATGATCCCGTCAAGGTTGACCGCTTTAGTCTTCAGCGCCCTGCTCTGCCCTGCGGTGTTCGCCGCCTCGTCCACGGCAGCGGGCACTGGCCCTACCGATCCGACCCCGCCACGCGCGCCCGCTATCAACAGTGCCCCCGGAATGAATACCGATGGTTCCGGCGTGCCGCTGATCAATCAGCCACCCGCCACCGGCACCGACCCGCGCACTCAAGGCAGCGATCCGGGGCGTCAGGGTGGCATGAACACGCCTGATTCTCCTGGCACTGCGCCTGACAATGCCGGCCCCGGTGTCGGCTCGAAGACCACCACTGGTGGCTCCGGTTCCGAAGGTGCCGGTCAGTAGTTCGCCGACGCGAGCGCCCTATTCACTCCCATGAAGAGGTAACCATGAACGTCGACAAAGACCTGGAAAAAGAAGTCCTCACCCGCCTGCTGCACGCCCATCCCAACGGCCTGGGCAAGGAGGTGCTGGACAATTACCGGGGCGAGAAAGTCGTGGCCAGCGCCCTCGCCGCCCTGCAGGATCGCGGGCTGATTCATCATGGTCATGTGACCATGAGCGAAGCGGGCGAACACTCGCTGAACCTGCCGATCAAGCTCAGCGCGGCTGGCGTAGAAGCCGCACAGAAACTCGATCAGCAATAGTTCCGAAGCCGCTCGCTGCAGGCGTGGCGAGCGGTTGAATCTGCACACAGGAGGAGAAATCCCATGCCTCGTGGAAGCAAAGACAAATACACCAGCGAACAGAAGCGCAAAGCCGAGCACATCGAAGACAGCTACGAGAAAAAGGGCGTGTCGAAAGATGAGGCTGAGGCTCGCGCCTGGGCGACGGTCAACAAACAGTCCGGTGGCGGCGAGAAGTCCGGTGGCTCCGGGCGCAAGAAGCCCGCCAGTGCCAAGTCGGAAGATCGCAAAGAGTCATCGCGCCGCGCGGTGGCCAGCCGCAAGGGCCATTCACGCAACAGCGAGACTTCGAAGGATACGCAGACTGTCGATAGCCTGATGAAAGAGGCCCGGGCGAAGAACATTCCGGGGCGCTCGTCGATGCGCAAGCAGGAGTTGATTGAGGCGTTGCGCAAGGCGAGCTAGAACGACGCCCACTGTAGGAACCGCCGAAAGCTGCGATCTTTTGCTTTTCAAGATCAAAAGATCGCAGCCTTCGGCAGCTCCTACAGAAGATTTGTGTACGACGTAGATCCAATGTGGGAGCGAGCTTGCTCGCGAAGGCCTCATGTCAGTCGCCGCAGGACTCGCGGATAAACGCATCCACCTCAGCCGTCCCCGGCGCTGTAGCCGGCCCCCACCGAGTTACCGCCAACGCGGCTGCCGCATTCGCCCGCCGCGCCGCCTCCAGTGCATCCAGCCCCTGCGCCAACCCGGCCACAAACACCCCGGCATGCGCATCACCAGCGCCATTGCTGTCCACCGCTTTCACTGCAAACCCCGGCACCTGCCGGCGCTCACCACGCTGCTGAATCCAGCAACCCTGCGGCCCGTCGCGCACGACCATCAGCACACTTTCCGGCAGCAGTTCCGCGAGGCGATCCATCGCGATACCAATCTCATCAGCTCCGGTAAACCGCAGCGCCTCGACACTGTTGCTGGTCCACACATCAATGCGCGGCAGCAACGTCTGCATCATCGGCGCGTCAGGTGACTCCACCAACGGCCCTGGATCGAACACCACGTTGACCGACGCCGGCAGTGCCAGCGTCCAGTCGAGCAACGCCTGCGCCTTGCCCTCGTGCAGCAGACTGTAACCGCTGAGATAAACGTAATCGCCGGGCTCGGCAGCCACACTGTTCAGGTCCTCCTCGGTCACCTCGCCTTCAGCGCCGATGTAGGAAATGAAACTGCGTTCAGCCGAAGCGTCGGTCAGCGCCACGCACAGACCGGTATCGCGCTCGGCCGGTTCGCGGATGCCGATGCAGATACCTTCCGCCTGCATCGCTTGGCGCGCCAGGTCACCAAAACGCCCCGTGCCATGGCGACCGAGGTAAACCACCGGCAGACCGTTACGCACCGCAGCGGCCATCACGTTGAAACCGCCGCCAGCTTCGAACCCCGCCGACTGCGCCAGCACGTCGCCGCCTATCTGCGGCAGTTTATCCACGGCCATGACCAGGTCGATGATGACCTGGCCGGTGTGCAACATCTTAGGCATGAGCATTCTCGGGTTGCGCGGCGCGGCGATCTTTCGCACCGCCAAGTACCAGGTAAATGCCACCGGCGACGACGAAGGTCACGATCCAGCCGAGGCCGTTGTGGCCTAGCCAGGAGTCGGACAGAAAGCCCTTGAACCAGACGTTTTCCGCCGTGGTGCCGATGGTGGTGAAGCTGAAACCAAGCACGATGGCGATCGCCCACGCGCCAAATGCGCGCCACTCGATGCCGCCGCGATACCAGTAGGCGCTGCTCGGGCTGACGTCGAGCAGGTCTTTGGGGCTGTAGTAGTGGCGATGAATCAGGTCGACGACGAAGATCCCGACCCAGGCAGTGATCGGCACTGCGAGCAGGGAAATGAAGGTGATGAACGGGCCGTAGAAACTGTCGGCGATCAGCATGAAGTAGATCGAACCGGCGAAGATCGCGACAATGTCGACCACGACCGCGTAGACGCGTTTGACCTTCAGGCCCAGAGTCAGCGTGGTCAGGCCGGCGGAGTACACCGACAGGTTGTTCGACAGCAGCAGGCCGCCGAACGCGGTGATCAGGTACGGCACGGCCATCCACGTCGGCAGCATGTCGCGGATCGCCACGATCGGATCAGTCGCCGACGCCAGATCATTGTTGCCGACCGACAACAAGCCGCCGAGAGTGATCAGCAGCACCAGCGGAATGCCCGCGCCGAACGCCGCCGACGCCACCAGGCGTACAGCCTTGACGCTGCGATGCTGATAGCGCGACATGTCGGCACCGGCGTTGGCCCAGCCGATGCCGGTGCCGGCGGCCATGGTGCCGATGCCGATGATCATCGCGCTCAGTGGTGCTGGCGTGGCGTTGAATACCGCGCTCCAGTCGATGGTCGCGCAGAGGAAACCACCGACGAGAATGTTCAGCGCACCGAACACGTACGTCGCCCACTTCTGGATCACCAGCAAAGTCGCGTGGCCGAGGCCGGACACCGCCAACGTCAGCAGGACGAAGATGGCGATGAAGATCAGCGTCAGTACCGGCGCACTTTTCGCCTCGACCGGCGAGCCGAACAGGATCGAGCACAGCGACAGCAGGACAAACGCCGCAGTGGTGGTGTTGACGGTTTCCCAACCCAGACGCGACATCAGCGAAACCAGCGTCGGGCCGATGTTGCCGCGTACGCCGAAAATTGCCCGGGACAGCGTCAGACTCGGCGCGCGGCCACGCCGCCCGGCAATCGAGATGATCCCGACCACGGCAAATGAGCCGGCGGCACCGAGGATGGCGACGATGATCGCCTGCCAGATCGCCAATCCGCGAAACGCCACCAGCGTGGCGCCCAGCGGCAGGCCGAGGATGGAAATATTGGCCGCAAACCAGACCCAGAACAGTTGCAGCGGATGACCGTTGCACTCGGCTTCCGGTACCGGCTCGATGCCCCGGGTTTCCAATTGCCCGACGCTTTGCCCGGCGGTTGATGAACTCATGAAAAATGCTCCTGTTTGCCTTTTTTGTGGTTGTGGCAATGATGCAAAACAACAAGACAACCGGCCTTCCGAGGCCTGTCTGTGCGATCCATTGCTGTGTGAATTCTTTAGAAATGCGCCGCCCCTTTCGCGAGCAGGCTCGCTCCCACAAGGAAATGCATTCCAATTGTGGGAGCGAGCCTGCTCGCGAAGAGGCCAGCCAGTCAGCGCAAGGCCAACAGCCCCTGCACCAAAGGCTCAAGCTCCAGCTGATTAACAGCTTTCACCGTTTCGATCATCTGCTCCGGCCAGCACTCAAGGCCCAGGCAAGCCCCGAGCATGGCGCCGAGAATCGCCGCGATGGTATCCGTGTCGCCGCCCAGGCTGGCAGCCATGCACAGCGCTTCGAATGCCGTCATTTCACCGATGGCCACTTGCTGGGCCAGGGCGAATGAAACCACCACCGACTCCTGCGAAGCCACCGATGTGCCGATTACGTCGTAGAGCAGATCCGCCAGCAGCGCCTTGTCGCTGTCGACACTGATGCTGCGCGCCCAACTGATACGCGAGGCTATGCGCCCGCCAGCCACCCAATGCCCGTGGGCTTCGGCCTGCTGGGCGATCTGCTGGCCGAGGTTCAGCGCCTCGCCGAGATCGACGTCATTGATGCCAGCAGAGACCACCGCCGCCACCGCCGCCGCACTGGAAATTCCCAGCGTGGTGTTATGCGTCACTTGGCAAGCCTGCACGACCGCCGCAATGAAGCGCTGCGGATCGGCCACGTTCGCGGCAATGCCCACCGGGGTGATGCGCATCGCCGCGCCGTTGGTAGTGCCGTAGCGCCCGGCTTCTTCCGGCGAATGCCCGGCGAGGATCATTTCAATGGCGCGTTTGGTCGAGGGGCCGAGCAAGTCCTGCGAGCCTTTGGCCTGCATCTCGGCTTCCCATTCGATCAAGCGCTGGGCGAGGACCGCCGGCTCGATGCGGCCGTGGCCTTCGACCAGTAATTCGCCGACCAGAATCGCCTGCTCGGTGTCATCGGTGATCGAGCCTTTGGGCATGTTCGCGGCGATTGGTTGCAGTGGGCCGGCGTCTTGCAGATCAGTGATCTGGCCGAAGCGCGCCTTGATCGTTTCGCGATCGAGCGATTGCGTCGGCATGCCCAGCGCGTCACCCAGGGCCAGACCATAGAAAGCGCCAAGCGCACGATTGAGCGCGGTCATTTCGATTCTCCGAATTGCAGGTGCAGACGAAAGTGCACCGGGTCGAGCAGGCTTTCAACCTGCTCCATGAAACGGTTCTGCCGGTCGTAGGTGGTGCGCAGGGCTTTGAGAAACACCGTGCCGACCGGGCGACCGAGCAGCTCGGCGTCTTCGGCATTCAGCGGCTCGGCGCCGATCCACTGATCGCCGCGCTCGCCGATATAGCCGTAGGCGGCCAGGGTGATGGTCAGGGAATTGTCGATCAAACCGACGCGAGGCAGGCTTTCCAGGCCGCCGTTGGCCGGCATCAAGGATCGTTCCAGAGACACCAGCGTACCGTCGGTGGCGCGCCGGCGACGGTCGAGGGTGATGAATTGATCGGTGCCGAAACGCACCAGCAGATCCGGGCGAGTCACCGCTTCGAGGCGCAACACTTCGGTATTGATCAGCGCCCCGCTGTCGGCCAATGCCTGCGCCCAGCCGCTGCGCTGATCCAGCGCGACACCGTCGAAAGTGACGATGGAGCCGACACCGCTCTGCGTGGCGATGTAATTACGCCGCTTCAGTTCGGCCAGCGCCTCACGCAAGGTGCCACGGCTGACCTGGAATTCTTGAGCCAACTGATGTTCGCCGGGCAACAGAAAACCGTCCTCCATGAGGCCGCTCTCGATGCGTCGGACGAGCTCGTCGACCACCCTTTGCTTCTTGTCGAATCGTACCTGTCTAATCATGTACAAATTGATAACCGAAACGGTCGCTGACGAGCAAGAATTATTTAAGGGAGATGACAGAAGGCAGGAATGGCGCGATCAACTGTGGGAGCGAGCCTGCTCGCGAAGGCGGTATCCCTGACACATCAACGCTGGATGTGCCAATGCCTTCGCGAGCAGGCTCGCTCCCACAGGGAAGTGCTTGTGTCAGCGCTGTTTCAAGCGGTCGATGACCACGGCCAGCAACAGAATCGAACCCCGAATCACATACTGATAAAACGTATCGATATTCTTCAGGTTCATCGCGTTTTCGATGATCGCCAGAATCAACACCCCGGCAATCACATGGCGAATCATGCCGATGCCGCCACTCAACGAAACCCCGCCCAGCACGCAAGCCGAGATCACCGTCAGTTCAAAACCCTGACCGATCATTGGCTGCCCGGAAGTCATCCGCGACGCCAGAATCACACCCGCCAGCGCACCGATCACACCGTGCACGGCGAAGATGATGATCTTGGTCCGGTCGACGTTGACGCCCGCCAGCAGCGCCGCTTCCTGGTTGCCACCGATGGCCATGGTGTTGCGCCCGTAGGTGGTGTAGTTCAGCAGCCAGCCGAAGAACAGGAAGCAGACGATGGTGATCAGGATCGGCACCGGCACGCCGAACAGCTGGCCATTGCCGAAGACGAAGAACGATTCCTGCGAAACGCCGACCGCTTTGCCGTTGGCAAAGATATAGGCCAGACCGCGAACGATCTGCATGGTCGCCAGCGTCGTGATCAGGGCATTGACGCGCAACTTGGCAATCACGATGCCGTTGATCAGCCCGACGATCAGGCCCATCACCAGCGCCGCACTGACCCCGAGGAACACGCTGTTGGTGTCACGCATCACCACCGCCGCGACCACGCCGGCACAGGCGATAACCGAGCCGACCGAGAGGTCGAAGTGCCCGGACGCCAGGCAATAAAGCATGGTGCACGCGGCGATACCGGTGGTGGAAATCGCCAGGCCCAGGCCACGCATGTTCAGCGGCGAGAGGAAGTTGTCGATCAGCAATGTGCAGGCGACAAAGATGCCGATCGCCGCCATCAGCATGACCCAGTCATCGAGGAAGCGCCGCATGTCCAGCGGTTTGCGCTCGGTCGGCAGGGTTTCGTTTTGCGTAGTCATCATAGTCACCTCTCAGTTCGCCACGCCGTCAGCGCGGTGGCGTGGCAAAGCCAGTTGCAGCAGGTTGGATTCATTGGCCTGGTCGCGGCTGACTTCGCCGCGCAGGGCGCCTTCGCACAGCACCAGGATGCGGTCGGAAATGCCCATCACTTCCATCAGATCGCTGGACACCACGATCACCGAAATACCGTCGGCGGCGAGGTTATGAATGATCTGGTAGATCTCGGCCTTGGCGCCGATATCGATGCCACGGGTCGGTTCGTCGAGCAGCAGGACTTTCATCGGCATCGACAGCCAGCGGCCGAGAATCGCCTTCTGCTGATTGCCGCCGGAAAGGAACTTGATCTGCTGGCCGGCGTGCGGGGTTTTTACTTTCAGGGCCTTGATCTGCTTGTCGGCGTTGCCCTTTTCCCACAGGCCGCGAATCAGGCAGCCGAGCCCGGAATGCGCACCACGGGCACTGATATTGATGTTCTCGGCGACGCTGGCCAGGGGGATGATGCCTTCTTTCTTGCGATCTTCCGGGCAGAGCAGAATGCCGGCGGCAATCGCGTCACGCGGCGAGCGCAGTTTCAGCTCATGACCGCGCAATTCGAGACGGCCGGCGGTGTTGCGCTCCAGGCCGCTGAGCAGGCGAAACAGCTCGGTGCGCCCTGCCCCGACCAGTCCGAACAGGCCAAGGATTTCGCCCTTGTGCGCTTCGAAACTGATCGGCTCGCGCAGGCCCGGACCGAGCAGACCGTCGACTTTCAACGCCACGGCGCCACGCGGACGATGGCGGTAATCGTAGATGTCCTGAATGTCGCGACCGACCATGCAGGTCACCAGTTGATCGTGGGTCAACTGGCTCATGTCGTCGAAGGTACGCACGTAGCGGCCGTCCTTGAACACGGTGACGGCGTCGCAAATGCGGAAGACCTCTTCCATGCGATGGGACACGTAGAGCACCACTTTGCCTTCGTCGCGCAGACGACCGATGATCGCCATCAAGCGATCGATCTCGCGTGCCGAAAGGCTACTGGTCGGTTCGTCGAAAGCGATAACGTGGGCGCCGCGCGACAGCGCTTTGGCAATTTCCACCAACTGCCGCTGCCCCAGCGACAAGCGTCCGACTTTGGTTTGCGGATCGATTTCGTCTGCCAGGCCTTTCAGGCAATTCAAGGCTTTCTGACGCAGCTCACTGCGATTGATCAGGCCGAAACTGGCCGGCAGATGACCGAGAAACAGGTTTTCGGCCACGGTCATTTCCGGGACCAGATGCAGTTCCTGGTGAATCACCGCGACGCCGCTGCCGATGCTGTCAGCGGTGGACTTGAACGCCATCGCCTGCTCGCCAATCTGCAGCTCGCCGCTGCTCGGAATGTAAGCACCACCGAGAATCTTCAGCAGGGTCGATTTGCCCGCGCCGTTCTCGCCCATCAAGGCATGAACCTGACCGGGGTGGGCGACGAAGCTGATGCCGTCGAGCGCTTTCACGCCGGGAAAGGTCTTGCCGATCCCGTTGAAGCGCAGGCTGCCGCTGGCGCCGTGTTGTTCTTGTGTCTGTACTTGCGCGTGCATAAAGCCACCTCTTCACACCGAAAAACGGCCCGGCTGCCCGGGCCGTCGCTGCCTCAGTTCCACAAGCCGATTTTTTCCAGCTCTTGCTTGAAGTTTTCGCGCGTGATCAGGGTGACGTCATCCATGGCGGTGTACTTCGGCGGCTCTTTGCCGGCGGTGATCCACTCGTACATCATCTCGGCGGTCTTGTAGCCTTCGATGTGCGGGCTTGGCAGCATCGAACCGAAGAAGCCGCTGTTAGGCTTTTTCAATTCGCCGATGGCGTCGGTGCCGTTGATGCCGATGCCGATCACGTTGCTCGCGGCAAAACCGGCCGCTTCGGTGGCGCGCACGCCGCCGAGCACGGTGTTGTCGTTCATGCCGCCGATGATCAGGTTTTTCGCCGCGCTCGGCAGTTTCACCAGCGCCGAGTTGGTGGCGTCCATGCTGCCCGGTACGTCGAGGGTTTTCAGTGCGGCGAAGAGGATGTGATCCTCGGGCATGCCGGCCTTCTTCAGGGCATCGACCGAACCGTCGGTGCGCTTCTTGCCGGTGTCGAGTTCGTTATAGGTGTTGACCACCGCGTAGGTGTCTTTCCAGTCCCAGTTACGCTTTTTCGCTTCGGCGGCCATGGCGGCGCCCTGCTTCTGGCCGACTTCAAACGCGGCCATGCCCAGGTACGGCACGTCTTCCATGAACTTGCCGTTGGCATCGACAAAACGGTCGTCGACGGCAATCACTTTCAAGTCGTTGATCTTGGCTTTGGCCATGATGGCCGGGCCGAGAGACACGTCCGGCGGGCAGATCACGAAGCCCTTGGCGCCGTTGGCGGCCAGGCTGTCGATCGCCGAAAGGGTCTTTTCGCCATCCGGCACGGCGATCTTGATCAGTTCAAAGCCTTTGTCCTTGGCGGCTTTTTCGGCAAAAGCCCATTCGGTCTGGAACCACGGTTCTTCGGCCTGCTTGACCAGAAAACCGATCTTCACCGCGTCGGCGGCGAGCAGCGCACTGCTCAGGCTGAACGCAGTGACCGCCAGGGCAGTGCTGCACAGGGTACGAATCCCGAAACGACGTTTCATCAGATGACTCCTTGTTATTTTTTTTGAGCAAGGTTTGAAAAGCGTTGAAGCCGTGTTCTCAGTGAAGCTGGTTGAAAATAGTCATATCGTATGATGATTGGATTTCAAGCGTAGTTCAGCGCTGGAGATCCGTTTTATTCAGTCGTGGTACATCACCGAGCGGCCACCATCGATAGTGATGCACGAAGCGTTGATAAACGGTGCCTCATCGCTGGCCAGAAACACCGCCGTCATTGCCACTTCGATCGGCTGGCCGATGCGCTTGGGCGGATGCAGGTCGAAGGCGCGCTGCCTCTCGGCGTGCGGATCGGCAAAGCCATTCCAGTAATCAACATTCAGCTGCGTTTCGATGTAGCCCGGCGCGATGGCGTTGACGCGAATGCCCTTGGCCGCGTATTCGATGCCGAGCGCGCGGGTCAGGCCGAGCAAGCCGTGCTTGGCCACCGGGTACGGGAAGCAGCCGGGAATGATGTGGCTGGAATGGGTCGAGGCGATGTTGATGATGCTGCCCACGCCCTGCTCGAGCATCTGCGGCAGCACGGCTTTGCAGCCATACCAGGCGCCGTCCAGATCGATGGCGAAGCAGCGGCGCCAGTCCTCTTCGGTCATCTGCAAAGGATCGCGGAACACATTGACCCCGGCACAGTTGACCAGCACGTCGATGCGGCCATGCAATTCCACGGCGCGTCGGGCCAGGGCGTGCAGATCCTGCTGATTCGACACGTCGACCTTGAGCGCCTGCACGTCATGGCCCTGATCGCGCCAGAGAGCGGCGACCTGCTCGACCTTGTCGGCCTGGATGTCGCTGATGAGTAATCTGGCTTGCTGCGAGGCGAAGGCGGCGACGATGGCTTCGCCGATGCCCTGAGCGGCCCCGGTCAGCAGCACGACCTTGTTTTTCAGGCGCTCGCCTTTCGGCGGCAGCGGCACTGCCGGCAATGTCAGCGCTTCAGCCATGGCTCAGGCCTCCTGCACGCAGGCGCAAAAAAACCGGCCATCGGTCGATGACCGGTTCTGACGGCTCGGGAAAACAAACAGGCAAGCATCTCCGCCGGCATTGTGCCGTGGCGAAAGGCGGATCCCGCTTGCGCGGGCGAGAAGAATTCGCTGCATCACTTCACCTGTTTTGTTCTTTTTAAGTGTGAGTGCGTGTTACTGCTGGAGCCGACTATAAACCCGACCGCCAAATAATCTCAATATATAATTTTGCATCCCATATTTTGGGATCTAGCCAGCAAAACGCGTACAGAGTTTTCCTGCAACATCAACGCGCATGCTCAGTACCGCACCGTCCAGAGGATGATTCAGCGGGCTGTTGGCACTGGTGATGAACAGGGTTTTCAAGTCTTCGCCACCAAACACGCAACTGGTCGGGCGACTGACCGGCAGATCGATTTTGCGATCGACCTGCCCGTCCGGCGTCAGGCGCAGCAGGCAACTGCCGTCCCAACGCGCATTCCACACGTAGCCTTCAGCATCCATGGCCGAGCCGTCGGGGCCGCCGTTCTGATCGGATGAGTAAAAGACCTGCGGAGCATCGAGACTGCCGTCGGTGCGGATGAAATATCGATTGAGCGTGCTGTCGAGACTTTCACCAAACAGCAGCGTGGTGCCGTCGTCGCTCCACAACAAGGTATTGGGAATGCCCAGGCCGAGCAGCAGCGGTGTGACGCGCTGATCGGGATCGATACGGAACAGGCCACCGGAACGGCGCACCAGCGGCAGATCCTCGCCGTGCTCGCCGATGTTGTTCTGCATGGTGCCAAGCCACAAGCGGCCCAAGGCATCGCAACGGGCTTCGTTGGGGCGATTGCCCGGTTGCGGGTCGGCGACACAGAACAGTGTCAAGCGGGGCTCGAGGCCGGGTGAATCGAGATCCAGCCGATAGACACCGCTGCTGAGCGTGACCAACGCATCGCCGCTGGCGCAGGGAATGAAGGCGGAGATGTGCTCCGGCATCTGCCAGATCTGCACGTTTTGACCGATGAGGCGCAACGCTTGTTTGCCAGCGATATCGACCCAGTACAGCGCTTGGGTCGGCGCATCCCAGAACGGGCCTTCGCCGAGTTGCGCGCGATGTTGGGTCAGTGCGGTGAACGGCATATCAAGTCCTTCTGAGTTGTTGTTTTACTGTGGGAGCGAGCTGGCTCGCGAAGGCGGAGTGTCAGTCAATGATGATTTATCTGACCTGACGCATTCGCGAGCAAGCTCGCTCCCACAGGATGTCTCGACATTTTCAGCTAGCTTTTCTACTGGCCATGACTTTCGGATAAAAGCGTTTTATCGCCAGATCGGCGTTGTCGATCAAGGTCATGCACGCCCACACGCCACGGGTCGAATCGCGCGCGGCGATGGCGTCAGCCATGTCTTTATGGATCGGCAAGGTGCGGCGCAGTTCATCGGGGTCGGCGGCGGAGACTTCGAACGACACCGCCAGCAACGCGCCGAGGGCCGGGACCATTTGTTCGATGAACTGATTATGGCTGGCGGCCAGGATGCATTCGTGGAAGGCCTGGTCGGCGCGGTTGTAATCGATGCCGCCGTCGACCGCACGTTCCAGTGCATTGAAGGCCAGTTGCACCGCTTCGATCTGCTCCGGCGTCGCCCGCTCACAGGCCCAGCGCACCGCCATCGGCTCGATGGTGCGGCGCAAATCCAGCAGGTCATCGACGAAGTTTTCCGGCAAACCGTTGCGCGATAGCCAACCGACCACTTGCGGATCGAACAGATTCCAGCGCCGGACCGGCAACACTCGCGTGCCGACTTTCGGTCCGACTTCGAGCATGCCTTTGGCGACGAGGGTTTTGATGGCTTCGCGAATCACCGTGCGGCTGACACCAAGCTGTTCGCCCAGATCCGCCTCGACCTTGATGGTCTGCCCCGGCTTGACCTGACCGGCAGCAATCCAACTGCCCAGCCAGTCAACGGTCGACGCATGAAAGCTGCTGGACATGTACACCTCAAGGCGAATCGCGATGGATGCCTACGCTAATCATCATATGATTAGGTGTCAACGAAAAAAGATCGCAGCCTCCGGCAGCTCTTACAGGTGTACGCCATGTAGGAGCTGCCGAAGGCTGCGATCTTTTAAGGTTCCAGACCGATGCGAAAGAACTCGCCGCCACTCCACACGCCCAACCAGCGCTGACCGTCGATCTCGCGGCTCACCGCCAGTTCCACCAACTGGTAAAACACATTGCGGTGAATCAACGCTTCAAGGTTGCTGCGCACATGCACATAAGGCGCAGGCTCTTGGGTCTCAGGATCGATCTCGACGCGGATCGGATGTTCAGCCCCCGCCTCGATGGTTTCCTCGACGTTGCTGGTAAAACGCAGAACCTGCGCCTCACCCTCGCCCTGCACTTCCACGGCAACCGCTACGAACGGCGCGTCATCGACCTTGATGCCGACCTTCTCGACCGGAGTGATCAGGAAATAATCATCGCCGTCGCGGCGGATGATGGTGGAGAACAGTTTGACCATCGGCTTGCGCCCGATCGGCGTGCCCAGGTAGTACCAGGTGCCGTCGCGGGCGATGCGCATGTCGATATCGCCGCAGAAATCCGGGTTCCACAAATGCACCGGTGGCAGGCCTTTGGTCTTGGGGATCTGCCCCAGCAGGTCATTGGCTGTTTGCGGGTCACTCATGGCGTACTCCTTGATTACTGGTCGCCGATCCCCAGCAGGCTGCGTGCGTATTGCGCCAGCGGCGGACCGATGAGGTCTTCGGGTTTGGAGTCATGGAACGTCAGTAAACCGCCACGACTCTTGATCCGTGCAGTATCAATCAAATACTGGGTGCTGGTCTCGATCAACATGATCTGAATCACGCCGCCGTCGATACCGAGGCGATCCACGGCTTCCTGGTCCAGCCACTCGTCAGAGTTGCCGATGCGGTCGTCAGCCTTGGCGAAACGTGTGTACAGCAGATAATGCGCGCCGGCATCACGGGCTTCGCCCATGGCTTGATCGAGGCCTTCCGGCGCACGGGCGCGGCGGACCATCGGGAAATATTCGACAAAGCCCTTGAAGGCTTCTTCGGCGACCACGTTCGGCCGTGGATAGGAACCACCCGGCGGTGCGAACGCGCCCTGGGCGATGAAGATGAACGAGTCCGGCTGAATGCGGATATTGTTCACCCGGCGGCTGTCGCTATGGTCCAGAAGCCCCGCATCGCTCATGTGATACCGAGTGCCTTCGGCCATATCGCTGACATTCATGCAGCCACCAAGCGCCAAAACGGCCAGCAGCAAAACCAGGCTACGCATCCTATTCCTCCAGAAGCCGGTGTCGGAAAACCGGCGAATGGCCGTTGGATGCAGCTTTTGCGCCAGCTCGGCAAATTCAGTAAAAGGCTTTCCCCTGTGGGAGCGAGCCTGCTCGCGAAAGCGGCCGATCAGCCGCCAATAATCTTCATGACAGTAGCGCCGCCAGAGAACGCCACCTCCTGCTTGTCACCCAACGCCTTGACCAGCAAACGTTGCAGCGCCGGCAAAGCCTGGTGGCGCGGCTTGTCGAGCAGATCGCCGACATAGTGGCGGTTGCTCGACGACAAACAGCCATGCAGCCAACCGGTCGATGACAGGCGCAAGCGCGAACAAGTGCGGCAGAACGGCACGCTTTCGTTGGCGATCACCCCGAAATTGCCGCGACCGGGAATCGCATAGCGCACAGCCGTGGCGTCCACCGGTGCGTCGGTCTGGGCGTATTCATAGCGCTCGCCAATCAGGCCGAGCAACTGCTCAAGGCTGACGAACTGCTGCAGGAAGGCATTGGAATCCTTGGCCAGGTGGCCCATGCGCATCAGCTCGATGAAGCGCAGTTCGAAGCCGCGCTCCAGACAGTAATCAAGCAACGGCATGACCTGATCGAGGTTCTGCCCGCGCAACGGCACCATGTTGACCTTGATCTTCATCCCGGCGGCGGCAGCCTGATCCATGCCATCGAGCACGCTGGCCAGATCGCCGCCACGGGCGATGCTACGAAAAGCAGCGGCATCAAGAGTATCGAGGGAAACGTTGATTCGACGCAGACCGGCGTCGACCAGCAGCGGCAGTTTTTTCGCGAGGAGTTGACCATTGGTGGTCAGGCTGATGTCGTCGAGGCCCATCTGGCCGACGGCAGTCATGAACGATTCGAGTTTGGGGCTGACCAGTGGCTCGCCGCCAGTGATGCGCAGGCGCTCGATGCCGGCCGCTTCGATCAGGTATTCGACGCCGCGTGCCATGGCTTCGGCCGACAGTTCATCCTGCGCAGCGACCAACCGCTTGCCGTTGGGCACGCAGTAGGTACAGGCGTAATTGCAGGCAGAGGTCAGGCTGATGCGCAGATTGCGAAAACGCCTGCCTTGACGGTCAACGATCATGAAACACTCCGGCGAAAGAAAATCGAGCGAGCAAAACTTGACTGAGAAATCAGGTTTTAGCAAGCCCTATGCCTGAGTATATTCCTGCGCTATTGCGCCATGTTGTGAAAACACGGCGCAATCAGCCCGCTGAATGACTTAGGTGCTCGGCGTTTCCGGGTCGCGCTTGCGCTTGTTGCCCATGCGCACGCCGATGTCCATCAGGAACTGGAAGAAGCCTTCCTGATCTTCCAGCACATTGCTCCAGAATGGCGAGTGATACAGCGCCACCGCGCCGTGCACCAGCGCCCAGGATGCGCAGTAGTGGAAGTACGGCGGCACGTCTTCGAGCTTGCCTTCGCTGATGCGACCCTTGATCAGCAGGGTCAGGCGTTCGAAGTTCGAGGCACGGATCTTGTGCAGCTCCTCGACCATCTCCGGCACCTGATTGCCCTTGACCACTTTCTCTTCGAGACGGTCGAACAGGCGATAGCGCTGCGGGTCGCGCATGCGGAATTCGAAGTAGGCGCGCGACAGCGCTTCCTTGTCCTTGTCGACATCCGCCGAATGCAGCAGCTCGTTCAGATCGCGCTCGTAGTCGAGCATCAGGCGCAAGTAGATCTCCGCCTTGGATTTGAAGTGCTTGTAGATCGTGCCTTTGCCGATACCCACGGCATCAGCAATCATCTCGACGGTGACACTGTCTTCACCCTGGTCGAGGAACAGCTTGAGCGCGGTATCGAGAATTTCCTGCTCGCGGCGACGAAATTCACGGACCTTACGAGGTTCTTTATGCATAAGAAAAAGGTCTGAAGGGTCAAAATCGAAGCCGCGTATTATGCCTAACTTGCGCAAAAAAGCACGGTTCATCGACCAAATCTGTGTTTCTTGTTCATTTCGAGAACGATTCGGGTGCAATGAGAACTCAACTGAAGCAAACGTATTCCAAATTTGTTTAAAAACCCCGACCGGCTCACTGGACTGCACGCCAGACTGATCAATACTTGAACTGTCGGGCGACATCTCCCCCAAGTGTCGTGCCGGTAAAGGTACCAACGGACCGCGTGCCTTTGTTTTACTCCTAATGGTCTTAACCCGGATTCACCCCCCAGAACCCGGGTTTTTTTTGCCTGCGATTTGGCCAGCCGTCACAGGGCAGATTTAACACTCGCCAGCGGGAACAGACGCTTGAAGTTCTCTGTGGTCTGCTCGGCAAAGCGCTCGTAGTTCTCACCACGCAGCATCGCCAGAAACTCCGCCACTTCGCGCACGTACTGCGGCAGGTTCGGCTTGCCGCGATACGGGATCGGCGCCAGGTACGGCGAGTCGGTTTCCACCAGCAAGCGATCGGCCGGCACCTTGCTCGCCACGTCACGCAAGGCGTCGGCATTGCGGAACGTGACGATGCCCGACAGGGAAATGTAGTAGCCCATGTCCAGCGCCGCTTTGGCCATGTCCCAGTCTTCGGTGAAGCAATGCAACACACCCGCCTGGGGCAGCGCCGCTTCGCGCAGCAGTTCGAGGGTGTCGGCACGGGCGCCACGGGTGTGGATGATCACCGGTTTGCCGGTCTGCTGCGCCGCTTGCAGGTGCAGGCGAAACGACTCCTGCTGCAACTCGGCGGCTTCCGGCTCGTAGTGATAGTCGAGACCGGTTTCGCCGATCGCCACCACTTTCGGATGATTGAGTTCGTGCAGAAGCCAGTCCAGCGCAGGTGCCGCGCCCGGCTGAACATCCAGCGGATGCACGCCGACCGAACAATCAACATCGGCATACCGCTCGGCGAGGGCTTTGACGTCGGCGGCGTTGTCGGCACTGACGCCGATGCACAGAAAGTGTCCGACCCCACGCTCGCGGGCCGCAGCGAGTGCGGCATCCAGCGAGCCGTCATGGGCGGCGAGGTCGAGACGGTCAAGGTGACAATGGGAATCTACGAGCATAAAAAGGACTGCAACTTACATCGTATGAGTGGGACGGTCGGATTTCAGCGCTCCGGCCAGATGAGTTTCGATGCGACTGCGCGCGGTGTCGTCGCCGTCATTGAACTGCACGCCGACACCGGCGGCGCGATTGCCTTGTGCGCCTTTGGGGGTGATCCAGGCGACTTTGCCGGCGACGGGGATTTTTTCCGCTTCATCCATCAGGTGCAACAGCATGAACACCTCGTCGCCCAACCGGTAGCTTTTGTTGGTCGGGATGAACAGACCACCATTCTTGATGAACGGCATGTAGGCGGCGTAAAGCACCGACTTGTCCTTGATGGTCAGGGACAAGATGCCGTTACGCGGCCCCGGGCTGACAGGTTCAATCATGTTCACCTCCACTGCTGATCTTCAGAGTCTAGGTACACATTCTTATCTTTGACCAGGCAATCCCACCCATTGCACCAACAATGCTTCCAGCAACAGGGCCGGGTTGAGGTTGGCCTTGCTCAACACTTTCTGCCGTTGGGCGAGAATCCAGTCCTGAATATCCAGCACTTTGCCCTGCGCGCTCTTTTGGGCCAGGTACTGCACGACCTTGCGCATATCGGCCAGGCCGAGGCCGGCTTCGTCCTGAGTCAGTTGATAGCGCAGGATCAGGCTCGACCAGTCGCAGAACCAGTCGAACAGACGCAACATCGGAATGCTTTTCCACTCTTCCGCCAGTTGCGTCGGCGATTGCTGGCCCTTGAGCAACTTCTTTACGCCTTCGACCACTTGTGCACGTTGTTCACGCACACCTTGCGACTGCAGGCTGACCGCCATCAGCGGCGACCCGGCGGCCAGCGTCAGCAGTTCGACGCGCTCTTCTTCCGCGCAATCCGGCAGCGCCTGAGCCAGCCATTGCAGGCTCATCGCCTCGCCCGGCAACGGGCAGGCCTGCTGCACGCAACGGCTCTTGATGGTTGGCAACAAACGGCTGGGCTGGTGGCTGACCAACAGCAGAACAGTATCGCCGGACGGCTCTTCAAGGCTTTTGAGCAAGGCGTTGGCAGCGTTGATGTTCATCGACTCGACCGGCTCGATCAACACCACTTTGCGCCCGCCGAGCTGCGCGGTCTGCACGACGAAACTGACCAGATCACGAACCTGATCGACCTTGATCGCCTTGTCCGCCTCTTCCGGCTCCAGGATGTAATTGTCCGGATGACTGCCGGCCTTGAGCAGCAGACAGGATTTGCACTCGCCGCATGCCTCAGGCGTAGGGCGCTGACACAGCAGGCTGGCCATCAAGCGTTCGGCCAGAGCACGCTTGCCGATACCGGCGGGACCGTGCAGCAGGTACGCGTGGGCATGCTGACTGCGTCCGGCCAGTTGCTGCCAGAGGCTGTCCTGCCATGGATAGGCCTCAGCCACGAGCCAGCTCCAGCAGATTCGGCAGCAAGGTGTCCAGCGATTGCTGGACCTTGGCCAATGGCTGACCAGCATCGATGCGCACATAGCGCGAAGGATCGGCTTCGGCGCGCTTCAGGAACGCATTGCGAACGTTCTCGAAAAACGCCCGGCCTTCGAGTTCGAAACGATCCAGTCGGCCACGGGCACTGGCGCGGGCTAGACCGATCTCTACGGGCAGATCGAAAATAAGTGTCAGATCGGGCCGCAAGTCGCCCTGCACGAAAGTTTCCAGGGTGGCGATGCGTTCCAGCGACAACCCACGACCGCCGCCCTGATAGGCATATGTCGAGTCGGTGAAACGATCACACAGCACCACAGCGCCACGGGCCATCGCCGGGCGAATCACCTCGGCCAGATGCTGGGCGCGGGCGGCGAACACCAGCAACAGCTCGGCGTCCGGGTGCATCACTTCGTCGGCCGGGGTCAGCAGGACATCACGAATCCGCTCGGCCAGCGGCGTACCGCCAGGCTCACGGGTGAGCAGCACTTCGATACCGGCGGCGCGCAGGCGCTCGGCAAGGTATTCGCGGTTGGTGCTCTTGCCCGCGCCTTCCGGGCCTTCCAGGGTAATAAACAAGCCAGTCACAGGCAGTCCTTCATCAAAGTCATTGCGCGTTCTGTGGTGCAGCGGCGTCCGGTTCTTGGGCTGGCGCCGGATCTTGCGGCGGCGCTTTCGATGGCACTTCGGGCAGCACCTCGGGCGCGGTGTTCGGCGAGGCCGCCGGAATGGCCTCATCGGTGGCCGGCGCGGTTACTGGTGCCGGGCTGGAACGGTAATCGGCACGGCGCTTGAGCTGGTATTCGCGCACCGCGTTGTTGTGCGCATCCAGATCATCGGAGAACACATGGCTGCCATCGCCACGGGCGACGAAATACAGGCTGCTGCCTTCCACCGGGTTGAGCGCAGCATGAATCGCTTCGCGTCCGACCATCGCAATCGGCGTCGGCGGCAAACCGGGAATCACGTAAGTGTTATAGGGCGTCGGTTCTTTCAGGTGCGCGCGGGTCAGCTTGCCGGTGTAGCGATCGCCGAGGCCATAGATCACCGTCGGATCCGTCTGCAACTGCATGCCCAACGCCATGCGCCGCACAAACACCCCGGCAATCTGCCCACGCTCCTGCGGAACGCCGGTTTCTTTCTCGACCAGAGAGGCCATGATCAGCGCTTGATAAGGTTCGCTGTAAGGCACATCGGCAGAACGCTGCGCCCACTCTTTGGCGAGCACCTCATCGAGACGATCAAAGGCTTTCTTCAACAGCTCGGCATCGGACATGCCGCGCACGAAGCGATAGGTATCCGGGAAAAACCGCCCTTCCGGGAACAAGCCTTTGTGGCCGATCTTCGCCATGACGTCGCTGTCGCTCAGGCCGGTGAGGGTCTGCTCGAGCTTGTCGTCCTTGGCCAGGGCGGCGCGCACTTGATGGAAAGTCCAGCCTTCGACCAGGGTCAGGCTGTACTGAACCACGTCGCCGCGCTTCCACGCTTCGATCAGACCGTTGACGGTCATGCCCGGCTGCATGCGGTATTCGCCGCTGTGAATCGGCGTGCCGGCAAGATTGAAGCGCCAGTAGACGCGCAGCCAGAACGCGTCCTTGATGACGCCATCGGTTTCGAGTTCAAGGAAGGTACGGGTCGGTGTAGAGCCTTTCGGCACATCCAGCAGTTGTTCCTGCGGGATGTTCAGGGGCTGTTCCAGCGCCGAATGAATTTTCCAGGCGCTGGCGCCCAACAGCAGCCCTGCCAGAACCAGTCCGGTTTCCAGCAGCAGCAAAAGTTTACGTCTCACGAATCAAGCATCCAGTAGCGCGCGGGCAATGGTTTGCAGTTTACGGGTGAGCGGGCCAACCGGCCAGCTCAGTGCAGCACAGGCGCGTACCGGCCAGACGCCATAAACGCTGTTGCAGACAAACACTTCATCAGCCCATTGCAGCTGTTCGAGGCTGATATCGGCAATTTGCGTGGGGATGGCCAGTGACTCGGCCTGAAACAAAATTTCCGCGCGCATCACACCTGCGACGCCGCAGCGCTTCAAGTCGGGCGTGATCAGACCACCGTCGCGCACCAGGAAAATATTGCTGAACACGCCCTCGACGACGCGCCCGGCCTGATCAAGCATCAAGCCTTCGGCATGCTCGCTGTCCTGCCATTCGGCGCGGGCGAGCACCTGTTCCAGTCGATTCAGATGTTTGAGCCCGGCCAACAACGGCTGCGTAGATAAACGCGTGTTGCAGGGAAACAGGCGGATGCCGTGCTCGGCATGGGCAGCGGGATAAGCCGCCGGCGGATTGCCTTGCAGAATGCGTCGGCCCTGCGCCGCAGGATCGGGCGCATAACCGCGCAAGCCGTCGCCACGCGTGAGGATGAGCTTGAGCACGCCCTCGCCCATCGCAGCGGCATAGCTGAGCAGCTCATGGCGAACCAGCTCGAGGTCGGTCGCAATGGCCAGACGCGCGCAGCCATCGGCCAGGCGCGTCAGGTGTCGATCCAGCAGGACGGGCTGACCACCGCGCACGGCAATGGTCTCGAACAGACCATCGCCGTAAGCCAGGCCGCGATCTTTCAGCGACAGCGCGTCAGCCGGTTGACCGTCGACCCAGCTGTCCATCAGCCCGCGAACCGACGGAACGCCAGCGTGCCGTTGGTGCCGCCAAAACCGAAGGAGTTGGACAGCACGACATCGATGTCCATGTTACGCGCGGTGTGCGCAACGAAATCGAGATCGCAGCCTTCGTCCGGTTCATCAAGGTTGATGGTCGGCGGTGCCACCTGGCTGTTGATCGCCAGCACGCTGAAAATCGCTTCGACCGCGCCCGCCGCACCCAACAGGTGGCCGGTCATCGACTTGGTCGAGCTGACCGCCAGCTTGTAGGCGTGATCGCCGAACACCGACTTGATCGCATTGGCTTCGGCAAGGTCGCCGGCCGGGGTGGAGGTGCCGTGGGCGTTGATGTACTGCACTTGGTCGACGTTGATTTTCGCATCGCGCAGGGCATTGGTGATGCAGCGCGCGGCACCGGCGCCATCGGCGGGTGGCGAGGTCATGTGGAACGCATCGCCACTGGTGCCGAAACCGATCAGCTCGGCGTAGATCGTCGCGCCACGGGCCTTGGCGTGTTCCAGTTCTTCAAGAACCAGAGCGCCAGCACCGTCGGACAGGACGAAGCCGTCACGGCCCTTGTCCCATGGACGACTGGCGCGGGTCGGCTCGTCGTTGCGCGTCGACAGCGCACGGGACGCGCCGAAGCCGCCCATGCCCAGACCGCAGGCAGCCATTTCCGCACCGCCGGCAATCATCACATCGGCTTCGTCGTACATGATGTTGCGCGCCGCCATGCCGATGCAGTGCGTACCGGTGGTGCACGCGGTGGCGATGGCGTAGTTGGGTCCCTGTGCGCCCAGATGGATCGACAGGAAGCCGGAAATCATATTGATGATCGAGCCAGGCACAAAGAACGGCGAGATCCGTCGCGGACCGGTCTCGTGCAGGGTGCGGCTGGTCTCTTCGATGTTGGTCAGACCGCCAATCCCCGAACCCATGGCCACGCCAATGCGTTCACGGTTGGCATCGGTGACTTCCAGACCGGCATTGCGCACGGCTTGAAAGCCTGCGGCGAGGCCGTACTGAATGAACAGGTCGAGCTTGCGCGCTTCCTTGACCGACAGGTATTCCTCGACATTGAAGCCTTTGACCGAACCGCCGAAGCGGGTCGAATAGGCAGAAAGGTCGGTGTGTTCGATCAGACCAATGCCACTGCGGCCAGCCAGAATGCCCTGCCAACTGCTCGGCACATCCGTGCCCAGTGGCGACAACATACCCATACCGGTGACTACGACGCGTCTACGCGACACAGCACTCTCCTTTTTCAAATGACGACTTTGCATCAGGCCTAAAGAAAAAACCGCACGCCATGATGGCAGTGCGGTTTTTCCATGACAGCAAGCAACGATTACAAACTGTTACGCCTGGTGGCTGGTAACGTAGTCGATTGCAGCTTGTACAGTAGTGATCTTTTCAGCTTCTTCGTCAGGGATTTCGGTCTCGAATTCCTCTTCCAGAGCCATCACCAGCTCAACGGTGTCAAGGGAGTCGGCACCCAGGTCTTCTACGAAGGAAGCGGTGTTGACCACTTCTTCTTCTTTAACACCCAGTTGCTCGGCAACGATTTTCTTGACGCGCTCTTCGATGGTGCTCATACCTTGTTTTCACTCCTAATGGACAAATTCAGGCAGCTGGCCAGTGGGTAAGTGTATAGAAAGCCTTTTCAGTTTTTCAACTGAAAGCTTCACTCCTCAAACCCTGCGGCCCTCTGCCTATAAATAGATTGCAGCTTTATAACGGATTTTAGACAGCTCGTATGACATTTTTTTGAAGCAATCCGTCACATTTTACTTACATGTACATCCCACCGTTCACCGGGATTGTAGCCCCGGTAACGTATGCCGCACCGTCGGATGCAAGAAAAGCGACCACGGACGCGATCTCTTGAGCTTGCCCCAGACGACCCAGCGGAATCTGCGTCTGCAAGGCTTCACGCTGTGCTTCAGGCAGCTCGCGGGTCATATCGGTGTCGATGAACCCTGGGGTTACCGAGTTGACCGTAATCGAACGCGAACCGACTTCACGCGCCATCGCCCGGCTGAAACCTTCCAGACCGGCCTTGGCGGCTGCATAGTTTACTTGGCCAGCGTTGCCCATGGCACCCACCACCGAGCCAATACTGATAATTCGACCCCAGCGCGCCTTGGTCATGCCACGCAAAACGCCCTTGGACAGGCGATACAGACTGTTCAGGTTGGTATCGATCACGTCGTACCACTCGTCGTCTTTCATGCGCATCATCAGGTTATCGCGGGTGATGCCGGCATTATTGACCAGAATCGCCACCGGGGCACCGAACTGCTCCTGAATGCCTGCCAGCACGGCGCTGACCGATTCGTCGCTGGTGACATTGAGTTCGAAACCGGCGCCCTGGATACCGTTTTCCTTCAGGGTCGCGGCAATCCGCTCGGCGCCCGACGCGGAGGTCGCGGTGCCGACAACGATGGCGCCCTGACGACCCAGTTCCAGCGCGATGGCCTGGCCGATACCGCGGCTTGCACCGGTGACCAGTGCAACTTTACCTTGCAGACTCATGCAAGTTTCTCCTGATTCAGGCCTGCGCTGCGCGAGCGGCAGCGAAGGCGTCTGGGGTATTGAGATTGGAAGTCGAAACGCCTTCGGCGCAACGTTTGTTCAGGCCAGCGAGGACTTTGCCCGGGCCGCATTCGACCAGATTGGTCGCGCCCTTGGCGGCCAAAGTCTGCACCGACTCAACCCAGCGCACTGGCTTGTAGAGCTGTTCGAGCAGATCACGCTTGAGGGTTTCCAGATCGGCCGGCACTTGCGCGCTGACGTTCTGCACCACCGGGATCTGCGGCGCCTGCCAGTCGATGGCGGCAATGGATTCGGCGAAACGCTCGGCAGCCGGACGCATCAGCTCGCAGTGCGACGGCACGCTCACCGGCAACGGCATGGCGCGTTTGGCACCACGGGCCTTGCAACCTTCGATGGCGCGCTCGACAGCCGCCTTGGCACCGGCGATCACCACTTGGCCCGGCGAGTTGAAGTTCACCGCGCTGACGACTTCGCCTTGCGCCGCTTCGGCGCAGGCAGCCAGCACGTCGGCATCTTGCAGGCCGAGGATCGCGGCCATGCCGCCCTGCCCGGCCGGCACCGCTTCCTGCATCAACTGGCCACGGCGCTCGACGAGCTTGACCGCATCAGCCAGGGTCAGGCTGCCAGCGGCGACCAGCGCACTGTATTCACCCAGGCTATGACCGGCGACGAATGCCGGACGCGCGCCGCCTTCGGCCAGCCACAGACGCCATAGGGCGATCGAAGCGGTCAGAATGGCCGGTTGGGTTTTATCGGTTTGATTGAGCAGCTCTTCCGGGCCCTGCTGGGTCAGTGCCCACAGGTCGTAGCCCAGCGCAGCAGAGGCTTCTTGAAAGGTTTCGAGGATCAGCGGATGTTGCGCGCCCAGCTCGGCCAGCATGCCGAGGGACTGCGAACCCTGTCCTGGAAAGACGAATGCGAGGGAAGCAGACATGTAACAAGCCCCTAATGATCTTGTCGTCGGAAAATAACGCCCTGTTCGGGACGCCAGAAACTGACAGTTTGGATGGCCCTTTGAACCGGGCGGTCACATTTAAGCATTGTCCGACGAAAACGCCTAAGACAACAGTTCCTCCAGACGACCGTGGAGACGCTCGGGCAGGTTCTCCTGAATCTCGATCAGCGCCCGTTGAATGGCACTCTGAAAGCCCTGTACCCCGGCCGATCCGTGGCTTTTCACAACGATGCCCTGCAAGCCGAGAAAGCTTGCGCCATTATGTCGCGCCGGGGCCAGATCAGCCTGCAGACGTTTCATCAACGGCAGTGCCAAGGCACCCACTGCGCGAGACGCCAGGTTTTTCTTGAACAGGGCCTCGATGCGCGCGGCAATCATCGTCGCCAGACCTTCGCTGGACTTGAGCAGGATGTTGCCGACGAAGCCGTCACACACCACCACGTCGGCCTCACCGCGGTACAAGCCGTCGCCTTCGATAAAGCCGATGTAGTTGATCCCGCGCGCCGCCTGCAACAGCGTGGCGGCCAGTTTGACCTGCTGATTACCCTTGATGTCTTCAGTGCCGATGTTCAGCAGTGCCACACGCGGACGGGCGATACCCAAGGTCTGCGCGGCCACCGAACCCATCACCGCGAACTGCAACAGGTGCTCGGCACTGCAATCGACGTTGGCGCCCAGATCGAGCAGCTGGCAATAACCGGTCTGCGTCGGAATCGCCGCGACCATGGCCGGCCGATCAATGCCGGGCAATGTCTTCAACACGAAACGCGACAAGGCCATCAACGCACCGGTATTGCCGGCACTGACACAGGCCTGCACCTTGCCATCGCGCAGCAGTTCGAGGGCCACACGCATCGACGAATCCGGCTTGCCACGCAGGGCCTGAGCGGGTTTTTCATCCATGGTGATGACTTCGCTCGCCGCAACAATCGTCAGGCGCGCGCGATCGGCAGCCGACTGGCCGTGGATCAGTTCTTCAAGAAGGGAGGGTTGACCGACGAGGGTCAGGTGCAGCGAGGGTGTAGCAGACAGGCAAGCGAGACTGGCCTGAACAATGCTGCGGGGACCGAAGTCCCCGCCCATTGCGTCAATCGCGATGACTTGAGCAGACAAGTGATTACTCGTCAGCGCCCTTGTCGATCACTTTACGGCCACGGTATACGCCTTCTGGCGATACGTGGTGACGCAGGTGAACTTCACCAGTGGTTTTTTCTACAGACAGGGTGCTAGCCTCGAGAGCGTCGTGCGAACGGCGCATGTCACGGGCAGAGCGGGATTTTTTGTTCTGCTGAACAGCCATAATTGATTAACTCCTAAACGTTTGGGTCACGCTTTAACTGCGCCAATACACTGAACGGGTTGGACCGCGTTACCTCGTCCTCGCTCGGTTCGGGCTCATCTGCTCCCGCCGGCTGCTGGCATTCTTCCGGATGATGAGCAGGCACAATGGGCAAGGCGAGCAGAAGCTCCTCCTCGATCAGTGACTGCAGATCCAATGGATCTTCGCCCAGTTCCAGCACGTCATAACCTTTCGGCAACGACTGGGTATTCGCACCCTCCTTCACCACCGCGTAACTGCATTCGCTGTGGATCGGCAGGGTGACCAGCTCAAGACAACGCTGGCAAACCATTTTGACTTCGGTGTCGATAAAGCTGTGGATGACCACAGACTTACGTTCATCTCGTTCAAAAACGAATTTGGCCTGCACCGTACCGACATCGTCGGAAAGCGGGTCGCAGAGTCTCTTCAAATCGGCCAGCAGCAGTTCACCTTGAAGGGTGGTGCCACGGTCAGCCAATTTGCGCGGGTCAACGTGAGGTGGAATCGGGTCATTCAACATAGGCGCAGCATTATAGGGATGCACCCACCCATGTCAAAGGAAATTGTGCCCTATCCGTCACTTGCGCGCCTCCGCTAGAATCCGCACCTGCCTCAGGAGACGTCCATGCTGCCTTTATTACTTGCTTCAAGCTCGACTTATCGCCGCGAATTGCTCGCCCGCCTGCACTTGCCGTTCGTCTGCAGCTCGCCGGACATCGACGAAAGCCATCGCCCGGGCGAGTCCGCAATCGACCTGGTCAAACGCCTCGCCGAAGAAAAGGCCCGCGCCCTGGCGGACAGCCACCCTGCTCATCTGATCATTGGCTCGGATCAGGTCGCCGTCCTCGGCGAACAGATCATCGGCAAGCCGCACACCTTCGAGAAGGCTCGCGAGCAATTGATGGCGGCGAGCGGCGCGAGCGTGACATTCCTGACCGGCCTGGCACTGCTCAACAGCCACACCGGGCAATGCCAGGTCGACTGCGTGCCGTTTACCGTGCACATGCGTCAGCTGGATCAGGCGCGCATCGAACGCTACCTGCGCATCGAGCAACCGTACGACTGCGCCGGCAGCTTCAAGGCCGAAGGACTGGGCGTGAGCCTGTTTCAATCGACCGAAGGCCCGGACGCCACCAGCCTGATCGGCCTGCCGCTGATTCGGCTGATCGATATGTTGTTGGTCGAAGGCGTGCAAATCCCTTGAAAGCAAAAGATCGCAGCCTTCGGCAGCTCTTACACCGATCCGTGCAAAAGCTGTCGCCGACTGCGATCTTTCGACCTTGAAGCGTTTTACCGCAACGACGGCCCGTGGAAACCCATCCACATCGCCAACCGCTCGGCCACGCTGGCGCCGAGCTTTTTCGAGAAGCGATCGAACGGCGATTCCTGCACGGTGAAGTCCACCAGCTCCTTCTCGCCAATCACATCACGCGCCACCGAACTGGCACTGCCCAAGCCATCGATCAGACCCAGCGGCAGCGCCTGCTCACCCGACCAGACCAGCCCGGAAAACAGCTCCGGATGCTCTTTGTCCTTCAGGCGATCACCACGACCCTGCTTGACGCTGTTGATGAACTGCTTGTGCGTGGTGTCGAGCACGCTTTGCCAGAATGCGGTTTCTTCAGGCTTTTGCGGCTGGAACGGATCCAGGAATGCCTTGTGCTCGCCCGAGGTGTAGGTGCGACGCTCAACGCCGAGTTTCTCCATGGTGCCGACGAAACCGTAACCCGCCGCCGTCACGCCGATCGAGCCGACCAGACTGGCCTTGTCAGCGTAGATCTGATCCGCCGCACTGGCGATGTAATAGGCGCCCGAAGCACCAAGATCGGAAATCACTGCGTAGAGCTTGATCTCTGGGTGCAGGCCACGCAGACGCTTGATCTCGTCATAGACATAACCGGACTGCACCGGACTGCCGCCCGGACTGTTGATGCGCAGGACTACGCCCTTGACCTTTTTGTCTTCGAACGCCGCGCGCAGGCTGCCAACGATATTGTCAGCGCTGGCCGGCTCCTTGTCGGCGATCACTCCATCGATCTCGATCAACGCCGTGTAGTTCGGACCGCGGGTGGCGCTTTTTTCCATGTCCATCAGCGGCGTGAACAACAGCAGAGCAACAAACAGATAAACAAACGTCAGCAGCTTGAAGAAAATCCCCCAACGCCGCGACCGACGCTGCTCCTGGACACCGGCCAGCAAAGTCTTTTCCAATAGCTTCCAGCTTTTCGCGTCACCGTCGTCGGCACTTGCCTTGGCCGGTGCTTTCCATTCGTCGGTCATGCCATCTACCCCAGCAAAAACGTATTAAGCCCGCTGACCCAGCCAGGCGTGCAATTGAGAAAAACGGTCGATCGACAGGCGCGGCTCGAACTGTTGCAGGGACTCGATCGATTGCGCGCCATAACTGACCGCCACCGAATCCATCCCCGCGTTGCGTGCCATCAGCAGATCGAACGACGAATCACCGACCATCAACGCCTGCTCCGGGCGTACGCCGCAGTGGCTGACAATCTGCTCAAGCATCAGAGGGTGTGGCTTGCTGGCAGTTTCATCGGCAGCGCGGGTGATATCGAAATAATCTTCCCAGCCATTGGCCTTGAGCACCCGATCCAGACCGCGACGATTTTTGCCCGTCGCTACCGCCAGGTGATAACCCTGCTCGCGAAACGATGCCATCGACTCGACCACGCCCTCGAACAGCGGCGACGGCACGGCTTCGGCAGCGATGTAGTGATCGGCGTAGTACTCGCGAAACGCGAGCATCTCTGCGTCGCTAATTTCGGGATACAGGGTGCGAATCGCTTCCGGCAAGCCAAGACCGATGATGCCTTTGACGGCGAAGTCATCGCGCAGCTCGAAACCGGAACGCCCGGACGCCGAGTGCATTGCCTCGACGATCCGATGAATGGAATCGGCAAGGGTGCCGTCCCAGTCGAAAATCAACAGCTTGTAATCAGATGGGCGCACTCAATCGCTCCACGGTCTTGGCCCACATTTCGTCGACGGGCGCTTGCAGATTCAGCTTGCCGCCGTCGGGCAGCGGCACGGTCAGCATGTAAGCGTGCAGGAACAGGCGCTTACCGCCCAGATCGCGGATTTCCCTGGTGAAATCCTCGTCGCCATACTTACTGTCACCGGCAATGCAATGGCCAGCATGCAAGGTGTGCACGCGAATCTGGTGGGTACGACCGGTAACCGGTTTCGCCTCGACCATGGTGGCAAAATCGCCGAAGCGGCGCAGCACCTTGAACAGCGTCAGGGCTTCCTTGCCCTCGTCATTGACCTCAACCATGCGCTCGCCGGAGCGCAGATTGCTCTTGAGCAACGGTGCGCGCACCTGCTTGATCGAGGTTGCCCAGTTGCCACGCACCAGCGCCATGTAGCGCTTGTCGACGCCATCGCCACGCAGTTGCTCGTGCAGATGGCGCAACATGCTGCGTTTTTTGGCGATCATCAGCAGGCCGGAGGTGTCACGGTCGAGACGGTGAACCAGCTCCAGCTCCTTGGCATCGGGACGCAGCTGACGAAAGGCTTCGATCACGCCGAAATTCAGCCCGCTGCCGCCATGAACCGCAATGCCGGCGGGCTTGTTGATCACGATCAGGGCCTTGTCTTCGAAGACGATCGAGGCTTCCAGGCGCTGCAACAGCCCTTGGGCCAGCGGCACCGGTTCGTCGCGCTCAGGCACGCGAACCGGCGGCACGCGCACGATGTCGCCGGCCTGCAGCTTGTATTCGGGCTTGATCCGACCTTTGTTCACGCGCACTTCGCCTTTGCGCAAAATGCGGTAAATCAAGGTCTTGGGCACGCCTTTGAGCCGGGCGAGGAGAAAGTTGTCGATTCGTTGGCCGGCATACTCCGGCGAGACTTCAAGCAGTTGAACGCCTGGAGTCGAAGGGGCAGTAGTTGTCATGCCGCGGATGATAACAATTTTTATGGAATTGAAGCACTTAATCATTGCTGCTATAGTCGCGAACGCCGCCAAAAGCGGCCTGGACAGCGGAACCACGGTCAAAGACCGGCCCTGACCAACGCAATTCACCAGGGCGCGAGGCCGTCCTACGGGGCTTTCGCTACGTAACGGTGGAGTTTGCGGTTGTAACGAGCGCAGGTGACATGAGGCCTGAATTACACCGCCGAGCAGAGTTCTCACTCGCCCGGCAGGCAACATTCAAGGCCAGTTCACAAAGTGCAGTCGACTGCGAATGACCCCGAGCGATTGCTTCGGAAACATCGCCTGAATTAGCCATGATGCGTGACCTCCCCTTTCGGAGCTCACGGTAAATGCCAACCCGCTGCGGATTCTGCGCGCGGCAGCACCCGAATTATCAGGGATACGTGTAGGGTGGAGATGCACAACCGCCGGACTGTGTAGCAACAAGCTTTGATCAAGACGCTTCATCTCGTCCACAGCCGCTGGTTGATTCCTCCTCCTGACTGAGTGCTTAAGTAGCCACAGCAAGCAGGACGCGTACGTCGCGGTATCGGCCCAATTGGCCGCACATCGCTGGACACGGGAATGGCCAACCACTCCCGACGCACCTGACACCGACCGTGAGAAGTCGTGTGTGCCGAACGCCGTTTCCGGCAGCCCGGAAACCGACGGTACTACATGAAAAGAATGCTGATTAACGCAACTCAACCCGAAGAGTTGCGTGTTGCACTGGTAGATGGCCAGCGCCTCTACGACCTGGACATCGAATCCGGTGCACGCGAGCAGAAGAAGGCCAACATCTATAAAGGCCGTATCACTCGCATCGAACCAAGCCTTGAGGCTGCCTTTGTCGATTTCGGCTCCGAGCGCCACGGCTTCCTGCCCCTCAAAGAAATCTCCCGCGAATACTTCAAGAAAGCCCCCGAAGGCCGCGTCAACATCAAGGACGTCCTGAGCGAAGGCCAGGAAGTCATCGTTCAGGTCGAGAAAGAAGAACGTGGCAACAAGGGCGCCGCCCTGACCACCTTCATCAGCCTCGCCGGTCGTTACCTCGTACTGATGCCGAACAACCCGCGTGCCGGCGGCATCTCCCGTCGCATCGAAGGCGAAGAGCGCAACGAACTGCGTGAAGCGCTGAACGGTCTGGTTGCTCCGGCCGACATGGGTCTGATCGTGCGCACTGCCGGCCTGGGCCGCAGCAGCGAAGAAATGCAGTGGGACCTCGACTACCTGCTGCAACTGTGGACCGCCATCAAAGAAGCCTCGCTGGATCGCTCCGCGCCATTCCTGATCTACCAGGAAAGCAACGTGATCATCCGCGCCATCCGCGATTACCTGCGCCAGGACATCGGCGAAGTGCTGATCGACAGCGTTGAAGCCCAGGACGAAGCCCTGACCTTCATCCGCCAGGTAATGCCGCAGTACGCCAGCAAGATCAAGCTGTACGAAGACAGCGTGCCGCTGTTCAACCGTTTCCAGATCGAAAGCCAGATCGAGACCGCATTCCAGCGCGTCGTCGAACTTCCTTCCGGCGGCTCCATCGTCATCGATCCGACCGAAGCCCTGGTGTCGATCGACATCAACTCGGCGCGTGCCACCAAAGGCAGCGACATCGAAGAAACCGCCCTGCAGACCAACCTTGAAGCCGCCGAAGAAATCGCCCGTCAGTTGCGCCTGCGCGACATCGGCGGCCTGATCGTCATCGACTTCATCGACATGACCCCGGCCAAGAACCAGCGCGCCGTGGAAGAGAAAGTCCGCGAATGCCTGGAAGCTGACCGCGCCCGCGTGCAGATCGGTCGCATCTCGCGTTTCGGCCTGCTGGAAATGTCCCGTCAGCGCCTGCGTCCGTCGCTGGGCGAAAGCAGCGGCATCGTCTGCCCGCGTTGCAACGGCACCGGCATCATCCGTGACGTTGAATCGCTGTCGCTGGCCATTCTGCGCCTGATCGAAGAAGAAGCCCTGAAAGACCGCACCGCCGAAGTTCGCGCGCAAGTGCCGATCCCGGTCGCTGCGTTCCTGCTCAATGAAAAACGCAACTCGATCACCAAGATCGAACTGCGCACCCGTGCCCGTATCGTCATTCTGCCGAACGATCACCTCGAGACGCCGCACTTTGAAGTTCAGCGCCTGCGTGACGACAGCCCGGAAGCCGCGACCAACCAGTCCAGCTACGAAATCGCTGCCGCCGCTGCCGAAGTCGAAGAAGTCCAGCCAGCCGCTGCGACTCGCACTCTGGTTCGCCAGGAAGCTGCAGTGAAGACTGCGCCGGCCCGTGCCAACGCACCGGTGCCGACTGAAGTTGCCCCTGCCGCACCTGCTCCTGCACCGGTTGCCGCGCCTGAGCCAAGCCTGTTCAAGGGTCTGGTGAAGTCGCTGGTCAGCCTGTTCGCCACCAAGGAAGAGCCAGCCGCACCGGTCGCGGTTGCGAAACCGGCTGCCACCGAGCGTCCTGCCCGCAACGAAGAGCGTCGCAACGGTCGCCAGCAGAGCCGCAACCGTAACGGTCGTCGCGATGAAGAACGCAAGCCGCGCGAAGAACGTGCTCCACGTGAAGAGCGCGCACCACGCGAGCCGCGCGAAGAGCGCCAGCCACGTGAAGCCCGCGAGCCGCGTGAAACCCGCAGCGAAGCGCCGGTAGCCCGCGAAGAGCGCGCACCACGTGCCCCGCGTGAAGAACGTGCACCGCGTGCCCCACGTGAAGATCGCAAGCCGCGTGGCGAGCGTGAAGAACGCGTGCGTGAACTGCGCGAGCCACTGGACGCCGCGCCAGCCGCAGCCGTTGCTGCCGTGACCGCTGAAGAGCGTCCGGCCCGTCAGCCACGCGAAGAACGCGCTCCGCGTCCGCCGCGTGAAGAGCGTCAACCGCGTGCCGAGCAGGCCGCTGCTGCCGTCGCTGAAGAAGAAGTGAACAGCAACAACGAAGAGCAACTGCCGGAAGACGGTCAGGACAACGCCGAAGGCGATCGTCCACGTCGTCGCTCCCGTGGCCAGCGTCGTCGCAGCAACCGTCGCGAGCGTCAACGTGATGCCAACGGCAACGTGATCGAAGGTTCGGAAGAGTCCGAGTCCGCTGAAAACGCTGGCGAGCCAAGCACTGCCGATCTGGCCGCTGGCCTGGCCGTCACCGCCGCCGTTGCCAGCAGCACCATCAGCGCTCCGGCAGAAGCCCAAGCCCACGAGCAGGCTGAACGCGCCACCGCCGCCACACTGGAAACCGCTCCAGTCGAAGCGCCGGTTGTCGAAGCCACGACACCAGTGGAAGTGACTGCTGCACCGGAAATCGAAGTCGCTCCGGTCCGCGAAGCTCAACCTCAGGTTGAAGCGGCTGCCGAACCGGAAGCTGTCGTCGAAGCACCAACGGCCATCACTGAGCCAGCGGTAGAAACCGTCAGCGAAAACGTGACCAAAACCGTGCGTGAAGTTCGCGAAGAGCAGACTGCGTTCAACTGGGTTGCCGAGCCAGCCGTCACCGAAGCCCCAGCGCCAGTCGCTGAAGCCGAAGTGCCGCAAGCCATGGTTTCCGAGCCAGTAGTTGCAGCAGCAGAGCCGGCGCCGACACCAGTAGTTGAAGCTCCGGTTGCCGAAGCTCAGGTTGAAGAAGCACCAGCCGCAGTCGAAGCGCCAGCGCCAGTGGTTGAAGCGCCGGCTCCGGTCAGCGCCCTGACGCCGAACGGCCGCGCGCCAAACGACCCGCGTGAAGTGCGTCGTCGCAAGCGTGAAGCCGAGCGTCTGCAGAAGGAAGCCGAACTGGCTGCCGCTGCGGCCCCTGTGGCTGCCGAACCGGCCCCTGCAGCTGAAGTGACCGAGGCAGCTCCTGCCCCGGTCGCTGAAGAAGCATCGGTTGAAGCGGTCATCGCTGAAGCACCACGCTCCGTTCAGGACGCGGTTGAACAGCGCGAAGAAGCTCAGGAAAAAGAGCACGAGCCTAAACCACTCGTGTAATTCCTGAAGCCATTAAAAAGCCCCGCCTGGTGAAAGCCTGGCGGGGCTTTTTTATGCCTGAAATTCCAGCATCATCCGGAATCTTTGTGGGAGCGAGACTGCTCGCGAAAGCGCTGGGTCAGACAATATTCATGTAACTGAACCATCACATTCGCGAGCAGGCTCGCTCCCACAAGGGATTTCAACACGGCTCAGGACTGAGGAGATACCAAAGATTCAGGCACATCGATATCCCACAACACCCCCGGATCACCCACCGCCACTTCCACCACCCGTCCCTGCGCAAACAACGGCCGTGCACCACGGTCACCGGTCAGCGCCTGCAATTGCGCGCCAAACGAACGACCAAACCCCACCGGATGGCCAAATTCGCCACCCAGCACCGGCACGCTCACCGCGTCATCAGCCATCGCCGCGAGCACTCGCTCGATACTCGAGGGCAAAATAAACGGCATATCGCCGAGCACAATCAACCAGCCATCAGCGTCCGGGCAAGCGGCAACACCTGCGGCAATGCTGTCGCCCATGCCGGTCGATTCGATCGACACCACGTCGCAGCCGTAAGCCTGAGCCATGCGCATCGCCTGCGGTCGAGCCTCGGTGGTGACCAGTACACGTTTGTCGAGACTGGCCGGCAGGTTCACCAGCACCTGCTCGATGACCGAGCGCACGGCGCCGTCACGCCCGGTACAGTCAGCGAGCAATTTGTCTTTGTCGGGGCCGGCGATCTGGCGAAAGCGTTTGCCCTCGCCCGCCGCCAGCACAATCACTGCGATGGATTGGCTCATGCACCCTCCAGCGGTTTTTTCTGTTTCAGCTCCACACCGTTCTTGATCGCGACAATTTCCGCCAGCAACGACAAGGCGATCTCTGCCGGCGAATGACTGCCGATGTGCAGGCCGATCGGCCCGTGCAAGCGATCAATCGATGCTTGCGACAAGCCTAGCTGAGCCAGATTTTCCCGGCGCTTCTGGCTGTTGACCCGCGAGCCGAGCGCGCCGACATAGAACGCCGGCGAATCGAGCGCGGTGAGCAAAGCCATGTCGTCCAGGCGCGGATCGTGAGTCAAGGCGACAATCGCCGTGCGCTCGTCGGTCTGAATGTTCAGCACAGCCTCATCCGGCATGCCGGCGACGAAACGGCCATGCTGCTCTTCCCAGCCGTAAACGAACTCGCTGCGCGGATCGCAGATCAGCACTTCGAAATCCAGCAGCCGCGCCATGTCGGCGACGTAGCGCGACAACTGCCCGGCACCGATCAGCAACAAGCGCCAGCGCGGGCCGTAAATCGCCCGCAGAATCTTGCCGTCGAACACCAGCGAATCGGACTTGCTCGCCGGAACCAGCAGCACCTCGCCGGTTTCGATGTTCAGTTCCCGAGCAACGATTTCGTGGTTTTCGCACCGCTGCAGCAGCTCGGCCACCCACGCGGGGTCACCGACGCGCTCTTCGGTCAGGCGCAGGGTGCCACCGCAAGGCAGACCGAAACGCGCGGCCTCCTCGCGGGTCACGCCATAAGTGATCATCTGCACCGGCGGGCCGTCGGTGGCGATGCGGCCGTCGTGCAGCCGCGCGATCAAGTCATCCTCGACACAGCCGCCCGACACCGAGCCGATCACCACGCCGTCCTCGCGCAAGGCGAGCATGGCACCGGGCGAGCGCGGCGCGGTGCCCCACGTCTGCACCACGCTGAACAGCACCACCCGCTGTCCGGCGCGGCGCCACTCGAGGACGCTGCGCAGGACGTTGAGATCGACGCTGTCCATTACGCTTGCGCCTTCTGCCAGCCCTGCAACTGATACCGCACCGGCAGATTGCGGATGCGCTTGCCGGTGGCGGCGAAGATCGCATTGCACAGCGCCGGGGCAATCGGCGGCACACCCGGCTCACCAACGCCACCCAACGGCACGTCACCCGGCGGCGTCACCAGATGCACCGCGACTTCCTTGGGCGCCAGCGACATGCGCGCGACCTCGTACATATGGAAGTTGTCCTGCTGGACCTTACCGTCCTTGAAGCTGATCTCACCGAGCACGGCGTTGCCCAGGCCCATGACGCACGCACCTTCGAACTGCGAACGGATGCGCTCAGGGTTGATCTGCGGCCCGCAGTCCACGGCGATGTCGGCCTTGTGCACGATCAGCGAACCATCGTCCTTGACCTCGACTTCGATCACCGCCGCGACATAGGTGACGAAGCTGTAATGCACTGCCAGACCGAGGCCACGGCCCTTGGGCAGTTTGCGTCCCCATCCGGCTGCCTTGGCGGCGGTTTCCAGCACGGTGCGCATGCGCCCGGTGTCGATCGGATAACGCTCGGGCGATTCGCCGTAGTTCCACTCTTCGCTCAAGGTGCGAGGATCAATCTGCCGGTCCGGGCCGAGCAATTTGATCTGGTACTTGAGCGGATCTTCCCCGGCCTTGTGCGCCAGTTCGTCGACGAAACTCTGAATCGCGAAGCCGTGGGGAATGTTCGACACCGAGCGATACCAGCCGACGCGGGTGTGTACCTTGGCTTCGGGGTTTTCCAGGCGGACGTTGGGAATCGCATAGGCCATGTTGGTAAAGCCCATGCCCAGCTCGAACGCCGCTTCGTGGTTCATGTCCGGCGCAAACAAGGCGGTGATGCTCGGCGCTACGGTGCGATGCAGCCACCCGGACGGCATGCCGTTCTTGTCGATGCCGGCCTTGAGATATTCCGCCGACACGGTGTGGAAATACGAATTGTGGATGTCGTCTTCGCGGGTCCACTGCACCCGTACAGCCTTGCCCGGAAACTCCTTGGCGAGGATCGCGGCTTCAACGACGAAGTCCGGTTTCGACTTGCGCCCGAAACCACCGCCCAGCAATGTCACATTGAAGGTGACCTTTTCGAACGGCACGCCCAGGCGTTCGGCGATGCGCTCACGGGTGACCTGCGGTGCCTGACTCGGCGCCCAGGCTTCGCAGACGCCGTCCTTGTAACGGGCGATGGCAACCATCGGTTCCATCGGTGCCTGCGCCAGATGCGGCAGGTAATACGACGCTTCGAGAGTGCTGGCAGCGCCGCTCAAGGCCTTGTCGATATCACCGGTATTGCGCACCACTTTGCCGGCCTTCAGCGACGCGGCTTCGAGTTCCTTGCGATAGGCAATCGAGTCATAACTGGCATTCGGGCCGTCGTCCCACTCGATCTTCAGCGCCTCGCGACCCTTGATCGCCGCCCAGGTGTTGCTGGCCACAACCGCGACGCCGCCCAGTGGCTGGAACTCCGACGGCAATGGCCGGCCTTCGATCTGCATGACTTTTAGCACGCCGGGGACTTTCAGCGCGGCGCTGTCATCGAGGCTTTTGACCTTGCCGCCGTACACTGCCGGGCGAGCGATAGTGGCGTAGAGCATGCCGTAGAAATGCACGTCGGCGCCGTACACTGCGCGGCCATTGACGATGTCGGCACCGTCGATGGCCTTGGTGCCTTCCTTGCCGATGTAGCGAAATTCCGACGGCTGCTTGAGTCGCAGGCTGTCACGCGCCGGCACTGCCAGCGCACTGGCGGCAGCGGCGAGTTCGCCGTAACCCAATTCACGGCCGGACGGTTTGTGAATGACCTTGTGCAGTTGCGCATGGCATTCGCCAACCGGCACTTTCCACCGCGCAGCGGCGGCCTGTTCGAGCATGGTCCGCGCGGCGGCGCCACAACGCCGCATCGGCTCGTACCAGTGACGCATGCTGCGCGAACCATCGGTGTCCTGGTTGCCGAAGCGCACTTCGTCGCCCGGCGCCTGCTGCACTTTGACCTGCGCCCAATCGGCCTCGAGTTCATCGGCCACTACCATGCTCAGGCTTGTGCGCACGCCCTGGCCCATTTCCGAACGGTTGCACACCACGGTGACGCTGCCATCGGCAGCAATGCTCACGTAGACCTTGGGATCGTCGATCCAGCCATTGGGCATGCCGTCGGCGCCAAATTTCTTCGCAGCGTCATCGGCCAACGCATCCTGCCAGCCCCAGCTCGCGGCGAGGACCAGCGCGCTGGTGGCGCCGACGCCTTTGAGAAAACCACGGCGGCTGAGGTTGCTCAGGGCGAAATCATTCGGGACGCGGCTCATGCCTTCACCTCCTTCAGGTGGGTGGAGGCCTGGCGGATCGCGGTTTTGATCCGGTTGTAGGTGCCGCAGCGGCAGATGTTGCCGACCATGGCTTCTTCGATCTGCTCGTCGCTCGGGTTGGGGTTGGTTTTCAGCAGAGCGGTGGCCGACATGATCTGCCCGCCTTGGCAATAACCGCATTGAGCCACGGCGCTGTCGAGCCAGGCTTGCTGCACGACCTTGCCTACCGGGTCGGCGTGGAGATTGTCGATGGTGGTGACGTTCTGGCCGATTACCGAGCCGATCGGCGTGATGCAACTGCGTGCCGGCAAACCGTCGATATGGATGGTGCAGGCGCCGCACAGGCCCATGCCGCAACCGAATTTGGTGCCGTTGTATCCGGCGACGTCACGAATCGCCCACAACAGCGGCATGTCTTCGGTGACATCGAGGGAGTGGTCTTGACCGTTGAGTTTCAGGGTAATCATGGGCACGCCCGCATATTTTTTAGTGGTTATGGGTTACATCTTAGCGACAAGCTGCAAGCTGCAAGCTGCAAGCTGCAAGCTCAAAGTGAAGGCGCGTCTGATTCGCTCGCAGATTGCAGCTCGCAACCGCGCCTTGGGTGAAGCAAATGATTGGTATCGTTAGGCGGCTAAGTTAACCCAGCATTAACAAAAAAGCCCTGCTTATACAGGGCTTTTTAGCTGCAAGTTTCTAGCTACAAGCTGCAAGCAAGAGCGGCTGATAGCTCATGACGCAGTGCAGCTTGCCGCTCGAAGCTTGAAACTTGCAGCTGCTTCAATACCGATTGGGCTCCATTTCCAGTTCGACATGGAAGCGCTCGGCGATGTCTTTCTGGATACGTTGCGCCAGGTCGAGCAGTTGCAGGCCGGTGGCCGTGCCGTAGTTGACCAGCACCAGCGCCTGCAACTTGTGCACGCCGGCATCGCCGTCGCGGAAGCCTTTCCAGCCGGCGCGTTCGATCAGCCAGCCAGCGGCCAGTTTCATCTGCCCATCCGCTTGCGGGTAAGCCACCAGATCCGGGTGCTGCGCCTTGATCTGCGTGACCACAGCGGCAGGCACCAGCGGATTCTTGAAAAAGCTGCCGGCATTGCCGAGCACCGCCGGGTCCGGCAGTTTTTCACTGCGGATGCTGCAGATGGCGCGGCTGACGTCGCTGGGCGTCGGCTGCTCGATGCCCTGCTCGCTCAGGCGCTGGCGCACCGGGCCGTATTCCAGATGCAGGTGCGCGGCGCGATCAAGCGTGAAGCGCACCCGCAGGATCAGCCAACGTCCCGGCTGCTGCTTGAACAGGCTGTCGCGGTAGCCGAAATTGCACTGCTCCAGGCTGAAATCCCGCAGCTCGCCGCTCTCGCGGTCCAGCGCAGTCAGGCCGGCAAACACGTCCTTGATCTCGACACCATAGGCGCCGATGTTCTGCATCGGCGCGGCGCCGACGGTGCCGGGAATCAGGCTGAGGTTTTCCAGACCGGCAAATCCCTGGGCCAGCGTGTGCTGCACGAACGGATGCCAAGCTTCGCCGGCTTCCGCCTCGACCACCACGCGACTGCCATCGTCGCTGAGCACGCGGATGCCGCGCGTGGCCATGCGCAATACCAACGCTGGAATATCCGCCGTCAGCAGCAAGTTGCTGCCGCCGCCGATCACCAGCAACGGCACGTCATGGGAAGCGGCATAGGCCAGCGCTTCGCGGACATCGTCATCACTGTGGGCTTCGGCAAACAGCTGCGCGCGCACATCGACGCCAAACGTATTGAAGGCCTGCAAAGATACTTGCGGTTGGACCTGCAAACTCATAAACGGCCCTTCACTTCGATCAGCAACTGGTCGCAGGCCGCTTCGATCAGATCGAGCACCTGCTCGAAACCCTGATCACCGTCGTAATACGGGTCCGGCACTTCATCGAGCAGCCCGGAATAACGACGCAAAAACAGATCCAGCTCGGCTCTGCCGGTGGACGGCTGCAGGGCCTTGAGGTTGCGCAGGTTGCTGTTGTCCATGGCGAGAATCAGGTCGTAGCTGGCGAAATCGGCCCGACTGACCTGCTGCGCGCGTTGCGTCGACAAGTCATAACCGCGCAGTTTCGCCGCCGCCTGGCTGCGCTTGTCCGGCGGGTTGCCGACGTGCCAGTCACCGGTGCCCGCGGAGGCCACTTCGACCACATCCGCCAGCCCGGCTTCACGCAACTTGTGGCGCAACACGCCTTCAGCGGTGGGCGAACGGCAGATGTTGCCCAGACACACAAACAGAACGCGCATCAAGCCCCCAGCAGGCGACGAACCCGCTCCAGGTCTTCAACGGTGTCGACACCGGTCGGCGGCGCGATCAGCGCGTCGGCAACATGGATGCGCACGCCATGCCACAAGGCACGCAGTTGTTCGAGGGATTCGGTGTTTTCCAGCCAGCATGGGCCCCAGTTGACGAAATCCTGAAGGAACCCGGCGCGGTAGGCGTAGATGCCGATGTGGCGGCGATAGGGCACGCCCTCCGGCAGTTGTTCGCGACTCTTGGCAAATGCATCGCGAGCCCAGGGCAAGGTTGCTCGACTGAAGGTCAGCGCGAGGCCGTTGATATCGCTGGCGACCTTGACCACGTTGGGATTGAACAGGGTTTCCACGTCTTCGATCGGCTCGGCCAGCGTGGCCATGCGCGCTTCGGTATGGGCAGCAAGGTTAGCGGCGACCTGATCGATCACGCTTGGCGGAATCAGCGGCTCATCGCCCTGGACGTTGACCACGATCGCATCAGGCGCAAGGCCAAGTTTCGCTGCGACCTCGGCCAGACGATCGGTGCCGGAGTTGTGATCTTCACGGGTCAGCACCACTTCGGCGCCAAAGCTTTTGCATGCCTCGACGATGCGTGCATCGTCAGTTGCAACAACGACGCGGGTCGCGCTGCTTTTGCTCGCCTGTTCCCAGACATGCTGGATCATCGGTTTGCCGGCAATATCCAGCAACGGCTTGCCCGGCAGACGGGTCGAGGCGAACCGCGACGGGATGACAACGGTGAAGGCTGTGGTCATTTATCCAGACGCTCGTCGGTGGTCAGGGTGCGCGCTTCGCTTTCCAGCATCACCGGGATGCCGTCGCGGATCGGATAGGCCAGGCCGGCGCCCTTGCTGATCAGTTCGGTCTTGTCGGCACTGAGCTTGAGCGGGCCTTTGCACACGGGGCAAGCGAGGATGTCGAGCAGTTTGGTGTCCATGAACATTCCCAGAAATAAAAGAGTTAAGGCAGCAGACGATCCGGCAACAGGCGCATCAGCTGGGTGTCGAACCAAGCCACGAAGGCCGGCGACGGCACGGCGTCGACCGCCAGATACCACCAGTCGGCAGCAGCAAAGGCACGGCACTTCACCGCGTCCTTTTCGGTCATTACCAAGGGCAATGACGGGGTGAAATTCAGGGCCTGCACGCTGTACTCGGCGTGGTCGGCAAACGCATGCGGAACCGGGCGCCAGTCTAGCGCTTCGAGGGTATTGAAGAAACGTTGCGGATTGCCGATCCCGGCCACCGCGTGCAGCGCTTGCCCGGGCGGGAAATGCTCGAGCGACTGACGCTCGCCGCTGCGCAGATTGACCAGTGCGGTGGGTTGCAGGCGGAAGGCGAAACCATCGTCGCGATCATCAAGGGCACCGTTGAACAGCACGCCATCCACACTTTGCAGGCGCTCGACCGGCTCACGCAACGGCCCGGCCGGCAGACAGCGCTGGTTGCCCAAGCCCCGTGCGGCATCGATCAGCACCAGTTCCAGATCCCGCGCCAGACGATAATGCTGCATGCCGTCGTCAGACAGAATCAGGTCCAGTGGCTCACTGGCAATCAAGGCTTTGACGGCGGCGCTGCGATCGGGATCAATCATCAGCGGCACGCCGGTGCGCTGGACGATCAGCAGCGGCTCGTCACCGGCAATCTCGGCGCTGTGCTCGGCCTCAACCCGCCACGGCAGTTGCGGCGGTTTGGCGCCATAACCGCGACTGACCACACCAACGCGCAGTCCACGGCGTCGGCAATGATCGATCAGCCAGAGAATCATCGGCGTCTTGCCGGTACCGCCAACGGTGATATTGCCGACCACGATCAACGGAACCGGCGATTGGTAGATTTCACCTTCGCCGTCGAGAAAGCGCTGACGCTTGTTGATCACCACGCGGCGATACAGCATTTCCAGTGGCCGCAGCAGCGTCAGGGCCGGATGCCCCTGATACCACGCGGCGAGCAGGCGATCGGACAGGCTCATCAGGATTTCGGCGCCGCCTCGACCGTGGTCATGCGCAGATGGCTGAAACCGAGCTTGCCGGCCGCGTCCATGGCGGTGATCACCGATTGATGCTGGGCCTTGCCATCGGCACTGATCGACAGCGGCATATTGGTGTCGCCGTTGGATTCTTTCTGCATGGCTTCCATCAGCGTCGCCAGATCATTCTTCGGCAGAATCTTGTTGTTCACCGAGAACACGCCTTCGGCACTGATGGCGACGTCCAGCTGTTTGACCTGCTGATCTTCGGCAGGCGAACCGCTGACCGCTTCGGGCAAGTCGACGCGCAGCTGGGTTTCGCGGGTGAAAGTGGTAGTGACCACGAAAAACAGCAGCAGAATGAACACCACGTCAATCAGCGACGCGAGGTTGATGTCTACGGTTTCCCGGGGCTTGCGACGGAATTTCACGCTTTGCCCTCGGCCAGATCGACATCGCGGTCGCCCTGCACCACTTCCACCAGTTTGATTGCTTCCTGCTCCATACCGACCACCAGCTCGTCGATGCGGCGCTGCAGGAAGCGGTGGAAGAACACCGCTGGAATCCCGACCATCAGGCCCGCTGCGGTAGTGATCAGTGCTTTGGAAATACCGCCGGCCAGTACCGAAGCATTGGTGGTCATGCCGGAGCCGGTAAAGGCACTGAAAATGTCGATCATGCCCAGCACGGTACCGAGCAGGCCGAGCAGCGGCGCCATGGCGGCGATGGTGCCGAGCGCGTTGATGTAGCGTTCGAGTTCATGAATGACCCGCGCGGCGGCCTCTTCGATGCACTCTTTCATGATCTCGCGACCATGCTTGGAATTGGCCAGGCCTGCGGCGAGGATTTCCCCCAGCGGCGAGTTGGCGCGCAACTCCTTGAGTTTTTCCTTGTTGAGCTGCTTGTCCTTGATCCAGACCCAGACTTGACCCAGCAGATGCTCGGGGGTGACGCGACTGGCGCGCAGTGTCCACAGGCGCTCGGCGACGATCGCCATGGCCGCGATGGAACTCAGAATGATCGGCAACATCATCCAGCCGCCGGATTTGACCAATTCCCACACAGTGACAGTCCCCTCGAAAAAGTGCGCCACTTTACCATACCGATCCGCGATTAAGACCCGCCGCCCCGACGACCGTGAGGTGGCACCCATGCTGGCACCGATCAACGGCCCGGGACGGGCGGATCGCGCCAGAAACGCCGCTGTTGACGCATCGTCCACGGCGGTTTGAAGCTGCCCAGTTGCAGATGAATGGCACCGTGCCCGGCGCTGTCGTAGATGCGCAGGCCTTGCTTGCGGTAGCGCGCAAGCACGGTTGGATGCGGATGACCGAACGAGTTGCCGTGACCGCGGGAGATCAGCACTGATTCCGGCTGCAAGGCTTTCAACAGCGCCATCGATGATGAACTGCGACTGCCGTGATGTGGCGATTGCAGCCACTGCGTCGGCACGGCCAGTGGGCTGTCGAGCAGAACGCGCTCGGCGTGAGTGTCGATGTCGCCGGTGAGCAGCAGGCGTTCGCCGTTGGCCTCGATCTGCAAGACACAGGAGCGCTGGTTGCTGTCATCGGCCGCCGACCACTGCCAGAGCTGGAACTGCACGCCGTCCCACTGCCATTGTTCGCCACTTGCGCAGGCTTCGGCGTTCAGCTCCGGCGGCAGGTTTGGCACATCGCCGCTGACCACGCGGTGCACCTTCAATCCCTGCATTACCGCCCGAGCGCCGCCAGCGTGATCGGCGTCAGCGTGGCTGAGCAGCATCAGATCGAGCGCTTGCACATTGAGTTTACGTAACGCTGGCAGCACCACCCGCTCGCCGAGATCGAACTCGCCGAAACGCGGGCCGGCGTCATAGAGAAGCGCGTGATGGCGGGTGCGGATGAGAATGGCCAGGCCCTGGCCAACATCGAGTTGCCAGACATCGGCCCGCCCTTCTTCTGTTTGCTCTCGAGGCGGCAATGCCAGAAGCAACAGCAGCGGCCAGCCCAACGGACGCAGCGGCACGCCACGGGGCAGCAGCAATAACAACGCGCCGAGGCTGCCCAAGACCAGCGCCCACAATGGAATGGCGGCAGGTATCCACGCCGGCCATTGCCCGGCAATCAGCGCCAGCCCGATAAACAGCCAGTCGATCAAACCACCGGCCAGCCACAACAGCCCTTCGCCGACATAAGGCACGGGCAGCAATAGCGTGCCAAGCAATGCCGGCGGCAGCACCACGAGGCTGACCCACGGAACGGCCAGCAGATTGGCTACCGGCCCGCTGACGCTGATCGGCAGGCTCAGCGCCAGCAGCACCGGGCACAAACCGATCGCGATCAGCCACTGCGCGCGAGTCCAGGTCTGCCACCAACGCCAAGCGCCCAGCCTCCCGCCGAAGGTGAAGATCAACACCGCCACTGCGGCGAAGGACAGCCAGAAGCCGGGACGCAAACTGGCCAGTGGATCAAGCAGCAGCACGCCATTGAATGCCAGCAGCAACGGCCACCATGCGCCGAGATGGCGAAAACGCAGGCGCCACAGCAGCACCAGCGCCACCATCACGCAGGCGCGCTGCACCGGCACATCGAAGCCGGCGAGCAAGCCGTAACCCAGCGCCGCCGCGAAGGCCAGGCCACACGCCCACGGCAACCATGGCCAGCGCAATGGCCAGATTCCGAAACGCGCCAGCCCGGCGACCAGCAGATACATCACAGCCGCCAGCAAACCGATGTGCTGGCCGGAGATCACCAGCAAATGCACGGTCCCGGTGTCTTGCAGTACCTGCCAATCCTCGCGACTGAGGCCTGAACCGTCACCAAGCACCAGCGCCGCCAGTGCGCCTTCTCGTCCTTGCGCATCGGCCGCCAGCAGGCGCTGGCGAACGCCGTCGCGCCATGCATACCGGGCCTCAGCCAGGCGCTGGCCATCCTTGATCGTGCCGGTCGCCCCGATCCGTTGCGCCAGCAGCCAGGCCTCGTAATCGAAGGCGTCCGGGTTGAGCAAGCCACTCGGGCGCTTCAATTTCACCGCCAGACGCCAACGCTCACCACTATTCACCGCCGGCCCGGCGTACCACGCCAGGCGCAGCAGCGATGGCAGCTTTTCGTGGCGTGAACGCGCATCAGCCAGCTCGAAACGCACCACGCCATCGTTGTGTTGCGGCAAGCCGACCACACGCCCTTCAAGCCAACGGGTTTCGCCGTCCAGGCCCGGTGGCAAGCGATCAGTCAGCGCCCACTGCGCACTGAAACAAGCCCACGTGAAACCAAACAGCAAAGAAGCCAATGGATAGCTGCGAAACGGCAGCAGCATCAGCGCCACCACTGGCAGCACTACCAGCAAGCCGACCGGCGGCAAGGCCGGCAAAAAAACCGGGGCCAGCAGACCGACTGCCAGCGCCATCATCCCTGTGCGCATATGCCCGTCCTTGAGAGTTCGCTCCTTAGGCATAGCGGGTGTGCGGCACCACCGTCGTCAACAATTGTCACAAAGTCTGAATGGGCGGTTCGTAGAATCCAGACATACTTGCCGCCTTAACCGACCGAGAAGCCTTATGCCCCGGCGCTTATTCAAACGTTACATGCCCGACCCGACGAGCATCAGGGAACACAAATCCTTACGCTTTCTCGGCACGTTGCTGCATGACCCGAACCTCTGGCATCTCAACCGCCACTCGGTCGCCCGGGCGATGGCGGTCGGCCTGTTTGCGGCATTCCTGCCGATACCCGCGCAGATGCTGGTCGCGGCGGCATTGGCGGTGATGGTGCGCGGCAATATGCCGATCGCGGTGAGTCTGGTCTGGCTGACCAATCCGATCACCATGCCGGCGGTGTTTTTCTGCACCTACCAGGCCGGGGCGTTCCTGATGGATGTGCCGGCGCGGCATCTGCCGGACGAGTTGACCTGGGAATGGATCAGCGGTGAGCTGTCGACGCTGTGGCAGCCGTTTCTGCTCGGCTCGGTGGTCGTCGGCCTGGTGCTGGGCGTCCTCGCCTACTTTCTGGTGATGCTGTACTGGCGCTGGTGGGTGGCGCGGCAATGGCGGCGGCGCAAGAAAAGCCGGCAGAAATGAATGCAAAACGGCCTCCGCGATGGGAGGCCGTTTTTTGTTGTGTCTGGGCTGGCCCCTTCGCGAGCAGGCTCGCTCCCACAGAGAACATCATTCCAGTGTGGGAGCGAGCCTGCTCGCGAAGGTAGCGCTGCGGTCGGGATCAGGTACGCATCCCGCGCCCGCTCACCAGCAACCGCGCACAGCCGAGATACAGCACCACCGTTGCCACCAGCATGAAGGTAATGGCGATACCGATGCGGATATCCGAGACACCAAGGATGCCGTAGCGGAAGGCGTTGACCATGTGCAGCACCGGGTTGGCCAGCGACACGGTCTGCCAGAACGGCGGCAGCAAGGTGATCGAGTAGAACACGCCGCCAAGGTAAGTCAGCGGGGTCAGCACAAATGTCGGGATGATCGAAATATCGTCGAAGTTGCGCGCAAACACCGCGTTGATGAAGCCCAGCAGCGAGAAGATTGTCGCGGTCAGCACCACCACCAGGATGGTCACGCCGAGATGATGCACCTGCAAATCTGTGAAGAACAGCGACAGAATCGTCACGATCAGCCCCACCGCCAGACCGCGCAATACGCCACCAATGGTGAAGCCGATCAGGATCGTGTGCGGTGACACCGGCGAAACCATCAGCTCTTCGATCGAGCGCTGGAACTTGCTGCCGAAGAAGCTCGAGACCACGTTGCCGTAGGAGTTGGTGATCACCGACATCATGATCAGACCCGGCACGATGTACTCCATGTAGGTGAAGCCACCCATGTCGCCGATCTGCCGGCCGATCAGGTTGCCGAAGATCACGAAGTACAGAACCATGGTGATCGCCGGCGGCAGCAGGGTCTGCGGCCAGATCCGCATGAAGCGTTTGACCTCGCGGTAGACGATGGTTTGCAGGGCGACGAGGTTGGGACCGAACTCGGAACTCATACCGCCACCTTCGACAGATTTTTCTCCACCAGGGACACGAACAACTCCTCGAGGCGATTGGTTTTGTTACGCAGGCTCAGCACTTCGATGTTCTGCTGCGCCAACTGGGTGAACAACGCCGTGATGCCCATGGATTTGTCGACCTGCACTTCCAGGGTGTGGCCGTCGAGCAATCGGGCCGGGTAGCCGAGCAATTGCGGCGCAACGTGCAAGTCGTGTTTCAGGTCGAGCAAAAAGGTTTCCACGTGCAACTGGCCCAGCAACTGTTTCATGCTGGTGTTTTCGACGATGGTGCCGTGGTCGATGATGCCGATGTTGCGGCACAGCTGCTCGGCCTCTTCCAGGTAATGCGTGGTCAGGATGATGGTGATGCCTTTCTGGTTCAGCTCGGTGAGGAAGGTCCACATCGAACGGCGCAGTTCGATATCGACGCCCGCAGTCGGCTCATCGAGGATCAGCAGGCGCGGTTCATGCACCAGTGCACGGGCAATCATCAGACGCCGTTTCATGCCGCCGGACAGCGAACGCGACGGCACATCACGCTTGTCCCACAGGCCGAGCTGGGTCAGGTACTGCTCGGCGCGTTCCTTGGCGACTTTCGCCGGAATGCCGTAGTAACCGGCCTGGGTCACGACGATGTCGAAGGTCTTTTCGAACTGGTTGAAGTTGAATTCCTGCGGCACCACGCCGATCGAGCGCTTGAGCGCCGCCGGGTTCTTGTCCAGGTCATTGCCGAAAATATTCACGGTGCCGCTGGTCTTGTTGACCAGGGTCGAGAGGATGCCGATGGTGGTGGATTTGCCGGCGCCGTTGGGGCCGAGCAAGGCGAAAAAGTCACCTTCGGCGACGTCCAGATCGATACCACTCAAGGCCTGGAACCCGTTGCCGTAGGTTTTGGTTAGCTGCCGGATGGACAGAGCGGAACTCATATCGGATTTACGCACCAAGAAGGAAGGAAAGAAGTAAATAAGGGCGGGCGGCGAGGGAAACAACCGCGGCGCAAGTTCGCAATGGTGCTTGCCGCCGCCGCACAAGTACAGTCAAGTCTGTCGATAGTAATTATCAAGTCAACGCGGTCATGACCGCCTTCTGATAGGCCGCACGCTGCTTCAAACGTTCATACCAGGCTTGCAGATGCGGTTGCGGAGCGCGCTCGATGGGCATTTCGAACCAGGCGTAAATGAAGCTGCCCAGCGGAATGTCGCCCATGCCGATGTCATTGCCGGAGAGATAAGGCTGGCTGATCAAGGCATGGTCGGCCATGTTCAGCAATTCATCGCATTCCTTGATCGCGGCGTTGATCGCCTTCCAGTCCTGCTTCTCCGCAGGCGTACGCAGCACACCCCAGAACACCGTGCGAAACGGCCCGGCGAAACTCGACGTGGTCCAGTCCATCCATTTGTCCGCCGTGGCGCGGGCTTGCGCATCCGCCGGATACCAGGCGCTGTCCGGGGCGTGTTTGGCCAGCAGATAGCGAACGATGGCGTTGGATTCCCACAGCACGAAACCGTCATCCTCGATCACCGGCACCCGGCCATTCGGGTTCATCGCGCGGTACTCGGGCGTGTCGACCACACCGAACGCGCCGCCGGCATCGATGGCCTCGTACGCCAGGCCCAGCTCTTCGGCAGCCCACAAGGGCTTTCTGACGTTCGATGAATTTTTCCGTCCCCAGATCTTCAGCATGACCGCCTCTTTGCAAGTGAGTGGACGGCCAGCATACGCCGGATCAGGTGCGACTCAAATCGGCCTGCATATCGCCCAGCAGCACCGGCAGTTGCTCACTGAACAGATGCGGATAGCACTTTTGCAGGTGCTCGAAGAAGAAGGTTTCCGGCACATCGGTGAATTGGCCGTGATCGAGCAGATACTCCATCAACTGCGCGCCGTCACGGTTGAACGGATGGAAAACGCTGTCATTGATGCCGTCGAATTCCAGCGCTGCGACGTTGAACAACTCGCACAGTTGCTGGTTGAACGCTGGCGTCGCCTTGACCCAGCGACCATCGAGAAACAGCTCGGTGTAGCCATGCATGGCGAACACATCGCTTTTCAGCAACTCGAGCAGACGTGGCGTCGACAGATGATTGCGCACATCGGCCAGACCGATGCGCGCCGGGATCCCGCAATGCCGTGCACAACCGGCGAGCAGCGTGGCTTTCGGCACGCAGTAACTCTCCCCTGCTGCGAGTGCGTAACTGCCGCGCAGGGTTTGCGGATCACGGCTGAAGGTGTACGGGTTGTAGCGCACCGCCTCGCGCACGGCGTAATACAGACTGATCGCCTGCTCACGCGGATCATTACTGGCACCGCGATGCTGCTCGGCGAACTCCACCACCGCCGGGTGGTCACTATCGATGAAGCGGCCGGGGCTCAGATACTCGTGCATGACGGCAATCTCCTGGATGAGTCACGAGTCTAGCGACAGCCTGAGCACAGAGATAACGACGTTTCGGCCAAACCTGAAAGCAAAGCTGCGCAGCAACGAACGATTTCCCACACGTGTTGCCCACCGAACCTACGAAAACCATCCGGGGTTTCCCACGATTTCAATCACCATGCTCTGACCACCCTTATTTGCAGATGCCGTCTAAGCTCTGGAGGGTCGATTTGCCTTGGTTCACGGAGGACTGAATATGCTGTTGTTGTGGATACTGGTTTTGATCGTCGGCGTGGCGTATCTCGCCCATCGACGCATCGCCCCGCTGCCCGCATTGGGCATCGTTGCGGCCTATCTGGTCGCCATGGGGATTTTCAGTCACGCGCCGGGCTGGCTGCTGTTTGTCTTCTGGGTCCTGTTGGCAGTGGTCGCCGCGCCATTGTTGTTGCCCGACCTGCGCCGTAAACACTTCACCGCGCCGCTGTTCAACTGGTTCCAGAAAACCCTGCCGCCGATGTCGCAGACCGAACGCGACGCGATCGATGCCGGCACCGTATGGTGGGACGGCGAGCTGTTCAGCGGCCGTCCGGACTGGGAAAAACTGCTGTCCTATCCAAAAGTGCAACTGAGCGAAGAAGAACAGGCGTTCATCGATGGCCCGACCGAAGAGCTCTGCGCGATGGTCAGCGACTGGCAGATCGGCCAGTCCATGGACCTGCCGCCCGAGGCCTGGACGCATATCAAGGAACACGGCTTTTTCGCCCTGATCATTCCCAAGGAATACGGCGGCAAAGGCTTCTCCGCCTACGCTCACTCCCAAGTGGCAATGAAACTGGCGACGCGCAGCGGTGACCTCGCCTCAACCGTGATGGTCCCGAACTCCCTCGGCCCGGCCGAATTGCTGCTGCATTACGGCACCGACGAACAACGTAATCACTACCTGCCGCGCCTGGCCCGTGGCGACGATATCCCGTGCTTCGCCCTCACCGGCCCGCTGGCCGGTTCCGACGCCGGCGCGATGCCCGACACCGGGATCATCTGCAAAGGCCAGTGGGAAGGACAGGAAGTCATCGGCCTGCGCCTGAACTGGGAAAAGCGCTACATCACCCTCGGCCCGGTCGCTACCCTGCTTGGCCTGGCATTCAAGGCTTATGACCCGGATCACCTCCTCGGTGAAGAGGAAGACCTCGGCATCAGCCTGGCGCTGATCCCGACCGATACCGCAGGCGTGGAGATCGGTCGTCGTCACCTGCCGCTGGGCGCCGCGTTCATGAACGGCCCGAACTCCGGCAAGGACGTATTCATTCCGCTGGACTACCTCATCGGTGGTCAGGAAATGCTCGGCAAAGGCTGGATGATGCTGATGAACTGCCTGTCCGTCGGGCGTTCGATCTCGCTGCCAGCCGTGGGCACCGGCGCGGCCAAGTTCACCAGTCTGGTCACTGGTCAGTACGCGCAGATTCGCGAGCAATTCAACGTACCGCTGTCCGCGTTCGAAGGCATCCAGGAAGCCATGGCGCGCATCGGCGGTAACGCGTGGATGATGGACGCCGCCCGCATGCTCACCGCCAACGCGGTGGACCTGGGGGAAAAACCCTCGGTGCTGTCGGCGATCCTCAAATACCACCTCACCGAACGCGGCCGCGAATGCATCAGCCACGCCATGGATGTGCATGGTGGTAAAGCGATCATCATGGGGCCGAACAACTACCTCGGCCGCAGCTGGAACGGCGCGCCGATCTTCATCACCGTCGAAGGCGCGAACATCCTGTCGCGCAACCTGATGATCTTCGGTCAGGGCGCGATCCGTTGCCATCCGTTCGTACTCAAGGAAATGGCCCTGGCCGGTCGCCAGGATAAAGACCAGGCACTCAAGGAATTCGATGGCCTGCTGCTCAAGCACATCGGTTTTGCCGTCAGCAATGCCGCCAGCACACTGGTGCTGAACCTCGGCCTTGGCCATTTCGAACATGCGCCCGGTGACAGGATCAGCCAAGGCTATTTCCGCGCGCTGAACCGTCAGGCCGCCGCATTCGCCATGCTCGCCGACTTCAGCATGATGCTTCTGGGCGGCGAACTGAAACGCCGCGAACGTCTGTCGGCTCGCCTTGGCGATGTACTGAGCAACCTGTATCTGGCCTCCGCCGCGCTCAAGCGTTATCACGACCTGGATTCGCCGGCGTACATGGAGCCGCTGTTCCGCTGGGCCATGGAAGAGAGCCTCGGCCAGTCGGAGCGTGCGCTGGATGAACTGCTGAGCAACTTCCCGAACAAAGTCTTCGGCTGCCTGCTGCGGGTCATCGTCTTCCCGTTCGGTCGCCGTCACAAAGGCCCATCGGACAAACTCGGCGCCGAAGTCGCTGCGGTCATCGGTCGCGCCAAAGGCGATCCGGCGCTGGAAGAACTGCTCGCCGGCTGCTACCGCCCGCAATCGGCGGACGATGCGGTGGGCGCCCTGCAACACGCCAGTGACCTGCTTAACGCCGCGCAACCGCTGCACAAGAAACTGCACACCGCACTGAAGAGCGGCCAGGTCAAACCGGCAGCCGGCGAACACGCCATCGATGCCGCACTGGAAGCCGGCGTACTGCAAGCCGTCGAAGCGCAAAGCCTGCGCGACGCCGAAGCGGCCCGCCGCAAGGTGATCGACGTCGATGATTTCGCCAAAGAAGAACTGACCCAGGCAGAGGGCAAAGTCCGCTGATCCCGGTTTATGTGAAAAAACGGCGCGAGGGCTTTATACTCCCGCGCCCGTTTTGCTCTTGAGGACTTATCTCGTGTCCAACGTCGTTGCCGATCATCTCGTGTTGCTCGACCACCTGCGCAGTATCCTGGTCGCCGTAGGTGAGGCCGAACAAGTGCCCGAAGAAAGCCATGCCCTGTTCCTCGAGCGCTTCGACGAACTGCTGGCCTCCCTGCCGATCGACCCTATCGAAAGCCAATACCTGGGCCAGGACATCCTCACCCAAGTCATCAGCCGCTACCCGCAAATCGCCCACCTGATCCCGCGCGACCTGCTGTGGTTCTTCGCCGGCGACTGCCTGCACTACCTCTCCGACGAAGAAATCGACCTCTACCAGGCCCTCGAAGAACGCCGCTACGAAGCCGAACAGAACGACGAACCGTTTGACTGGAACCAGGAAAAACAACTGCTGGCCATGTCGGCGCAGGACAGCAAGCACTGATATCGACAGGTAATCGAAAGGCCCGCACTGGTGATTCCATGCGGGCCTTTTTTTCTAGATCAAAAACACCCTCACCCTAGCCCTCTCCCGGAGGGAGAGGGGACTGACCGAGGTGTTTGGGCGAGTTACGTCGATGTGAAAGTCCGAGTTGAACTCAGAATTTGAAAAGCACACAAATCAGCTCCCTCTCCTCGGGGAGAGGGCTGGGGTGAGAGGCGAATCCAACAAAGATCCAAAGCAGACCACACGCTTTTCACCACTCAAAACAATGAGCGCAAGCTCGAGTACCGCTCTTGATCTTGATCCATAAGCGACGTCGGAAGGCTGAGCGTAGGGATTGATCCGGGCGTGGGAGCGCAGCGACCGTACGACGCAGTCGTACACAGCGGAAGGAGGTGCAGCGAAGCAAACCGTAGCCGCTGCGCCCGGATCGATCCCGCAGCGAAGGAACCCGAGCCTGCGAGGGCCGAACGCAGGAGCTAGCGTTTTGGTTACTTTTTGGCGTCTGAAAAAGTGACTCGCCGTAAGGGCGAAACCGCCAGCCGCAACACCCGCAGAAACGGATATTCACCCAAAACCCCAAGAACCTGGTCGGCCCCAAGGCCGCCAAGTCCCACCAAAAAAACCTCAAAGCAACCCCTCACTCTCCGGCAGCTCATACGCCACAGCCGCATTGCTCCCACCGGCAGATTTCCCGGGCCTACCCAACGTCGGCTCCTTCTGCAAACACTCCACCAGATAATCAATAAACACCCGCAACTTCGGCGGCAAATAACGCGTCGGCGAATGCAGCAACCACAACCCGCCATGATAGGAAGCAAGAAACGTCCAGTCCGGCAACACCTGCACAATCAACTTCTGTTCCAGCGCATAACGCGCCGTGAAATACGGCAGACTGCCAATCCCGATGTGCTGCAACACCGCCCCCAAGCGCACACCCGTGTGATTGGCGGCATAACGCCCACGCACCCCGACCGTGACAGCTTTACTGCCCTTCTTGAACTTCCAGCGCGCATCGCTCGGCGTTTCGCCCAGATAAATACAACTGTGGTTGAGCAAATCGTGAGGATGCGTCGGCGTGCCATGTTCGGCCAGGTATTGCGGCGTGGCGCAAAGCAAATGATCGATGGTCAGCAACTGCCGCCCGACCAGACCCGCCGGCGGACGATCAGTGATGCGAATCGCCAGATCGACATGATCATCGATCAGATCGACCTGACGATCTTCCAGCAGCAACTCCACATCAACCTTGGGATAGCGGCGCAGAAACTCCGGCATGTGCGGATGAATCACAAAGCGCCCCACCGCTTTCGGCACGCTGACCCGCACCAGACCTTCGGCTTCGTGGGTGAACTGGCCGCTGATTTCCATCACCGATCTGGCCGCGCTGACCATTTCCTGGCAACGCTTGAACACCTCTTCGCCGCCATCGCTCAAGCGCAGTTTGCGCGTGGTGCGTTGCAGCAGGCGCGTGGCCAACGCCTTTTCCAAGCGGGAAATACTGCGACTGACCGCCGAGGGTGAGGAACCCATCTGCCGCGCCGCTTCAGAGAAGCTGCCGGTCTCGACAACCTTGACGAAAATCGCCATTTCACCCAGCAGCGGCAGCGGAAGATTGATGCTCACGACGCACAAGTCCTTTGATGTTCGAATGGATTATCACGTTATTGCACGATTCATATAATAAAAACAGAACTTCGATCAGGGCATGGAATATGACGCTTCGCCTGTTTTTTCACAGTGACGACCTCAAGGCGAATGTCGAAGTCCTCGACTGCACACCCCACGAGAACGAATTCGCCGTAGTGCTGCGCGCTACTCTGTTTCACCCCCAGGGCGGCGGTCAGCCTTGCGACACCGGCTGGATCGGTGAAAGCCGGGTGTCGCGCGTGGTGCAGGAAGCGGAGTGCATTGTGCATTTCGTCGACCGCCCGCTGCCGCTGGGCATGACCGTCATCCGCATTGATGAAGAACGCCGCCGCTTCAACACGCGCATGCATTCGGCCGGGCACCTGATCGGTCATTTCATTCAGGCCATGGGCTGGATGCCGATCAAAGCGCACCACTGGCCGGACGAAGGCCGGGTGCAATTCAAACCGGGCGATGGCGCGGAAGAAGTCGATGCGCCAACCGTGCAAACCGGTATCGAGCAGTGGATCGAACACGATCTGCCGCGTCTGACTTCACTGCGCGAGGGCGCGCGGGAAATCAGTTTCGGTGAGCTGCCAGCCTATGGCTGCGGTGGCACCCACGTACGCAGCCTGAAGGATCTGGGCACAGTCACGATCGCGTCCCTTTCACAGAAGAAAGGCACGCTGTCCGTCCACTACAGCGTGGATTGAGCATTTCGGACGTTGCCGTCGCGCAGCGTCCGACGCCGGGGAACCACACTCGCCGGTTCCGTTGACTATCGATAGATGGACCTAAAACAAATGATGCTAGACGTCGAGCGTCTCGATGAGACGTGCATAAAAAAACTGGCCAACGAAGAAGTCCTCGCCATCCGCGTCAAACGCTTTCTGCCCGAGCCGCTGGCGATCGAGATCGGTGACAAGATCCTCGCCCCGGGCTTTGAAGGCTACATCAACGCGCCGAGTATCGGCCGCATCGGCATGGCCTTCTACGAGGCGGAAAACCAGCCGCTGCTGATCGAGGATTACTTCGAACGCGCCACCCGCAACATCGACGAACTGCGCCAGCGCTGCGCGCCCTACTCTTCGCCGATCGACACGTTGCGCTGCATGCTCGACGAGTCCTGGCCCGCTGGCGCGCATCTGGAAAACCTCTACGGGCGCAAGATGTATGTCGGCTTGTCGCGCGTGGTCAAACCCGGCGTGTGCTTTCTTGCTCATCACGACATCTTCGCCAAAGACGCCCCGGACAGTTTTCAGGCGCGCAGCCTCGAGGCGCAATTCGCCTGCAACGTCTACCTGAACATGCCCACCGAGGGTGGCGCCTTGCAGATGTGGAACGACCACATCACCCCGGATCAATTCGACGAAATGCGCGGCGACAGTTATGGCATCGAGCCGTCGCTGCTGGGGCCGCCCGCCCTCGAAGTTCGACCGCAGCCCGGCGATTTCATCATGTTCAATTCGCGGCGCATGCACTCGGTGACTCCGGGCGTGGCTGATCCGCGTTTGAGCTTGTCGTTCTTTGTCGGCTATCGCGGCAATGCCTCCCCTCTGACTTTCTGGAGCTGACATGCTTTCCAATTACCTGGGCGAGTTTCTCGCATTGGCCACCATCCACTTTCTCGCCGTGGTGGCGCCCGGTCCGGACTTCGCCGTGACCATCCGCCAGAGCGTGCGCTTCGGCCGGCTCGTCGGCATCTGCACTGCGCTGGGCATCGGCGCGGGAATCTCCGTGCACGTGCTGTATACCCTGCTCGGCGTCGGCGCCCTGATGCACACCACGCCGTGGCTGCTGACTGTGGCCAAAGTGGTCGGTGGGGCTTACATCCTCTATCTGGGCGTCAGCCTGATCCGCAGCAAACCGAAGAGCAGCGTCGAAGGCGAAAAAACCGCCGATGAGCCGCTGGTTGAACAGTCACTGTTCAAGGCATTCAGCACCGGTTTTCTGACCAACGCGACCAACCCCAAGGCCACGCTGTTTTTCCTGGCCATCTTCACCACGATCATCAGCGCCAGCACACCGCTGCAGATCCAGGCGTTCTATGGCTTGTGGATGTGCTTCGTCAACGCGCTGTGGTTCGTGATCGTCGCGCTGTTTTTCTCCAGCAACAAAGTGCGCCTGCTGTTCATGCGCCTTGGACACTGGTTCGAGCGCAGCATGGGCGTCATCCTCATTCTGTTTGCCGGACGCCTGATGCTGTCGATGTAACTCGCACAAAAAAAGTCCCTGCATCAGCTGCCGGGACTTTTTCATTTGTGCGCCTCTTTTGCATTTCTGTGCGACAGATCAAGTTTGTGACTCCCTCTTCACCTGCTCATGGTGGTAGGTTGCAAAATGTTTCTGCCGCAAGCGTCAGACATTTTTTCCCAATCTCTAGCAAAGGAATGCCTGTTACATGGTCTTTTCCCTGAAAAAACTGGCCGCTGCCACGCTCGTCATGGCCAGCCTCACAGCGTTTACCAGCGCCGCACAAGCCAACATCACTGCCGAGCAAAGCGCAGCGATCCTGAAATCCTTCGACGGCAAGAACCTGACGGACTTCCGCAGCTTCCTCGGCAGCCTGGCGAAAAGCGACCTGGCCAAGTCGGATAACCTCAACCCGTCCATCAGCGCCTTCCTCGACAACAAGACCCTGAACGCCGAACAGCAGAATGAAATTCACCGTCTGCTGGGCATTTATACCCGCGTGAAATATGGCAAGGCTGCACTGGAAACCCTGCGCCAACTCGTCGAGATCCCGACCTTCCGCAAGGACGGCGTGGAGCAACACGACAACCCGGAATTCATCAAGATTGCCGGCGAGATCCAGAAACTCGCCGAATCCTTCGGTTTGAAGTTCCGCAATGTCGATAACCGTGTCTACGAAATTTCTCTGGACGGCAAAGGCGACGAAGTCGTTGGCATTCATGCCCACGCCGATGTGGTGCCGGTGACGCCGGAAAACTGGGTGCTGAAGGACGGCACCAAACTCGACCCGTTCAAAGTCACGCTGATTGGCGATCGCATGTACGGTCGCGGCACCGAGGATGACAAGAACGCTATCGTCGTCGCGCTGTACGCCATGAAAGTGATCAAGGACGAGAAGCTGCCCCTGGCGCGTAACTTCAAGCTGCTGGTCGACACCACCGAAGAAACCAGTGGCGACGCCATTCCTTATTACTTCGAACGCAATCCCACGCCAACCTACAACATGGCGCTGGACGGCGGTTATCCGGTGGTGATTGCCGAGAAAGGCTACGGCACCGTCATGGCCAACTTCGCCAAGCGCAAAGCCGAGGGCAACGGTGCGGAAATCGTTTCGATGACTGGCGGCAAAGCGACCAACCAGATTCCGTCCGCTTCGGTGGTCACACTTGTAACCGACAAGCCAGCCGAGCTCGCCGCCAGTCTGCAAAAGGCCGGCGACGCTTATGCCAAGGCCAACGGCGGCGATTTCGAAGTCGCGGCAAAGGTTGATGGTAAAGACGTCAAACTGACCGTGACGGGGGTTTCTGCGCACTCCTCCGAACCAGAGTCCGGCGTCAACCCGGTCGCGCGGATGCTGAGTTTCATCAACAGCCTGGACGGCAAAGTCGCGCTCAAGCACAACCAGTTCACCGATGCCGCGCGTTATGCCGATGACAACTGGGGCCTGGATTATCTGGGCAAAAAACTTGGCGTCGGTTTCTCTGACTCGTTCATGGGGCCACTGACCACCTCGCCGACCTACGTCGGTGAGGATGACAAAACCTTCAAGCTGGCGGTGAATCTGCGCGTACCGAAGGGCAAGTCTCCGGAAAAGCTCAAGGCTGAGATCGCTGAGAAACTGGACGCCTGGAGCAAGAAGACTCATGTCGCTGTAGCGTTCGACTATTCCGTGGCCGAGCCGATGTATCGCAACCCCGAGGGTGAGTGGGTCAAGGCGCTGCTTGCCGTAGCCAGCGAAAACCTCGGTATGAAATCGGAATTCGGTACTTCCGCTGGTGCGACGTCGGTTCACGAATTGCCGAACGGCGTGCAATTCGGCCTGGCGCGACCTGAGGCCAAGTACACCGGCCACACCGATGGCGAATTCAAGACCGTCGAGCAGTTCCTGCTGGATCTGCAGATCGTCACGGAAATGATGGGGCGTGTCGGGCAGTTGCCGAAGCTGTAAAGCCCTGCCTGAGCCCGATCATTGATGACCGGGCTCAAATTAAAAAAGGACCTGTGAAAAGGTCCTTTTTTATTGCCGCCACAAAACGCGCACAAACAAAAACGCCGATCATTACTGATCGGCGTTTTTGTGAAATTGGAGCGGGAAACGAGACTCGAACTCGCGACCCCGACCTTGGCAAGGTCGTGCTCTACCAACTGAGCTATTCC
>NZ_CEEDDH010000023.1:0-110604 GCF_979253165.1 Pseudomonas sp. AC083 | reverse complement strand
CGCTTGATCGCGCAGAATTGCCGCGATCGCGGTATCGCCCAAGGTCGACCAGACGCCGTCGCTGAGCAGTACGAAGCTTTCGCCCTCACGCAGTTCGCCGTCGAGGAAATCCAGGACCAGATGCTGATCGAGCCCGAGCGCACGCTTGAGCACGTGTTGCATGCCCGGTTGCTCCCAGACGTGATCCTCGCTGATGCGCTGCAAGCGCTCGGCGTGCCAGCGATAGACCCGGCAATCGCCGACGTGGGCGAGGGTGAAGCGTCGACCGCGCATCACCAGCGCGCTGACTGTGGTCAGCAACGGTTGCCCGCCGCCGTTGGCCTGCAGCCAGCGATTTTGCGCGAGCAGCAGGCGATCCAGCGCCTGGGCCACGCTCCAGGTTTCCGGCGTCGCGTAGTAGTCCAGCGCCAGCGCCTGCAAGGTCGAACGCGCGGCGAGGCCGCCATCGGCGCATTGGCTGACGCCGTCGGCGATGGCGAACAGATAACCCTTGCTCACCGCCAGTGCCGGCGCCGGTGTCACCGAGCGCAGGGCGTCCTGATTCTCCGCGCGCGGGCCGGTGGCGCTGGCTTCGGCGAAGCTCAGTTGCAGAGCCATTGAGGCCTCAGACCCGCGCCGCCGTCACCGCCGCCGAACCCCAGGTGGTTCTCCAGCGACGCTTGACGCCGTGCAGGCCAAACCACGCCAGCACACCGAGGCTGGCGAACAACCACAGCGCCAGTTGATAACTGCCGGTGCTTTGCTTGATCGCGCCCATGCCGGCCGCGAGGGCGAAGCCGCCGATACCGCCGGCCATGCCGATAAGCCCGGTCATCACGCCGATTTCCAGACGAAAACGCTGCGGCACCAATTGGAAAACCGCGCCGTTGCCCGCACCCAAGCCGAGCATGGTGCAGACGAAAAGCGCCAGCGCCGCGTAGGAACTTGGCAGATTGAAGCCCACCGCTGCGATGCAGATGGCAGCGACGGTGTACATCGCCAGCAAAGTGCGGATGCCACCGAAGCGATCGGCCAGCGCGCCACCCAACGGCCGCATCAGGCTGCCGCCGAACACGCAGGCAGCGGTGTAGTAGCCGGCGGTCACCGGGCTCAGACCGTATTGATCGTTGAAGTAACCGGGCAGGGCACTGGCCAGGCCGATGAAGCCGCCGAAGGTGACGCTGTAGAAAAACATGAACCACCAGCTGTCGCGATCACCGAGGGCCTTGAAGTAGTCGGCCATGGCTTTCGGTTTTGGCCGCTGCGGGGCGTTTTTTGCCAGCAGGGCGAACAGCACTAAAGTCAAAACCAGCGGGATCAGGGCGAAACCGAAGACATTGCTCCAGCCGAACGCGGCGGCAATCACTGGCGCCAGCAGCGCGGCGAACACGGTGCCGGAGTTGCCCGCGCCGGCGATGCCCATGGCTTTGCCCTGATGCTCTGGCGGGTACCACTGCGAGGCCAGCGGCAGGGCTACGGCGAACGAGGCGCCGGCCATACCGAGAAACAGACCGAGGATCAGCGCCTGTTCATAACTGTGGATGCCGAGTTTCCAGGCACCGAACAGCGCGCAGATGACGATGACCTGGCCGATCAGTCCGGCGGTCTTGGGCGACAAGCGATCAGCGAGCATGCCCATGGCGAAGCGCAACACCGCGCCGGCGAGAATCGGCGTGGCGACGACGAGGCCGCGTTGCTGGGTGGTCAGGTGCAGGTCGGCGGCAATCTGCACCGCCAGCGGGCCGAGCAGGTACCAGACCATGAAGCTCAGGTCGAAATACAGGAAGGCCGCGAACAGGGTCGGGGTATGGCCGGATTTCCAGAAGCTTGAATTCATCGCGCACCTCGGCTGAAAAGAGTCTCGAAAGGAGTCATGCACAGCAGGTGGAGCGCCTCACGGCCGCACCACCGGCCCCGCTCTGTGGGGCCAAAACGCAAAAACGCCGCTACCTGATTCGCCGGGGGGCGAACGGGGGGAGCGACGTCTTTGTCGTAGGTGGGGCAACCGCCGTTGGTTACCTGTGCGGTTTACTTAGCGAGATTTGTGCCAACAGCTGAAAAGCGAAAGCCCCTCACCCTAGCCCTCTCCCAGAGGGAGAGGGAACCGAGCGGGGGATGGCCGAATCATTTGCCGATCTGAACGATTTCGAGTGAATCCATAATCGACTCGGTCGTTGAGGTCGGCGGACAGCGCAAGACAACGCGGTCGGTCCCCTCTCCCTCAGGGAGAGGGCTAGGGTGAGGGGCTCTTGATTTGCAGCGAAAATCTCAGCCCAGCAACTCGCTCATGGCAATGATCTGCTCCGCCACTTGAATCAGCTTCTGCTGGCGGCTCATGGCCTGGCGGCGCATCAGCGTATAGGCCTCTTCCTCGTTGCAGTCCTTCATCTTCATCAGCAAACCCTTGGCCAGTTCGATGCGCTTGCGCTCGGCCAGTTGCTGGTCACGGGCCTGCAATTGCGCGCGCAGGGCCTGGTCACTCTCGAAGCGCGCCATCGCCACGTCGAGAATCGGCTGCAACCGTTTTGCGTGAATGCCTTCGACGATATAGGCACTGACCCCGGACTTGATCGCCTGACGCATCACCCCCGGGTCATGTTCGTCGGTAAACATTACGATCGGCCGGGGCTGGTCGCGGCTGACCAGTACCACTTGCTCCATGACATCGCGGCTCGGTGACTCGGTATCGATCAGGATTACGTCCGGGCGCACCGTTTCGACGCGCGCCGGCAGGTCGATGGTCAGGCCGGACTCGTCGATTACCTCGAAGCCGGCCTCGGTCAGCGCCGCTTTCAGGCGTCCGACTTTTTTCGCGGTGTCGTTGATCAGCAGAATGCGCAACATGTTCGCGGTCTCCTGTCAGCGGCGGGCGAGAAGGGGGGCATCGTCGTTCAGCGCGTGCAGTTTGAAACTGCGCGCATAGCCCGCCGGATCGCTGCCGTCCCAGACCTTGCCGTCGAGCAACTGGCTGCTGCGCACGTCTGCGCAGGAAGTCGCGACGCCAACAGCGCTCGCTGCCTCGCGGTACAGATCCAGGCGCTGAACCTGGCGGGCGACTGCCAGATAATCCGGGTCCTCGCGCAACAGACCCCAGCGACGGAACTGGGTCATGAACCACATGCCGTCGGAAAGGTATGGCAGATTGACCTCGCCATCGCCATGAAAACGCAGCGCATGCGGATCCTGCCAGCGATTACCGAGGCCATCGGCGTAGTCACCCATAAAACGCGGCTCGATGCACGCGGCGGGGGTGTCGAGGTATTCGGTGGCGCTGAGTAATTGCGCGGTACTGCGGCGGTTTTCCGGGCTTTCTTCGATGAAACGGCTGGCCTCAAGAATGGCCATGACCAGCGCCCGCGCGGTGTTGGGGTATTGCTCGGCAAATTCCCGGGTGCAGCCGAGGACTTTTTCCGGATGGTCGGGCCAGATGCTCTGGCTGGTCGCCAGGGTGAAGCCGAGATCCTGCTGCACGGCGCTGGCTGCCCACGGCTCGCCGACGCAAAAGCCGTCGATGCGCCCGGCTTGCAGGTGCGCAACCATTTGCGGCGGCGGCACCACCACGCTGTCGACGTCCTGCAACGGATGAATGCCCTGGCTCGCCAGCCAGTAATAAAGCCACATCGCATGGGTGCCGGTGGGAAAGGTCTGGGCGAAGGTCAGTTTTGCGCGGCTTTGGTGCACGTGCCGATCGAGCGCTTCAGGACTGTTCACGCCAGCCTGTTGCAAACCATGGGACAGGTTCAGGCTCTGGCCATTCTGGTTCAGGCCCATCAGCACCGCCATGTCGGTCGGGGCGACGCCGCCGATGCCCAGGTGCACCGCATAAATCAGCCCGTACAGACTGTGTGCGGCATCCAGTTCGCCGCTGACCAGTTTGTCGCGCAAGTTGGCCCATGAGGCCTGACGCTTGAGGTTCAGGGTCAGGCCGTAGGGCTGGGCGAAGCCCTGGGTGGCGGCGACCACCACCGAGGCGCAGTCGCTCAGCGCCATGAAGCCTAGATCGATCGCGCTCTTTTCCGGCGCATCGCTGCCATTGACCCAGGCCAGAGGCCCCAAGGACGTTTCGTTCATACGCTACCTCAAAAAAAACGTCGTCCCGGATTCTGCGCAGGCAAAACCCGGGGACGACGCCATTGTCCTGGCCTGCGCGCCGTCATTGGTCGGCAGACTGATGAGCGGGGTGGTGCAAGGCATATGCCAGTGGCCTGATTCGCGCAGGCGCCTCGCGCCGGGGGACGATGCCCGGCTATAATCGCCGCCTCTTTTCGCCGCCCGAGTCATTGCCGCCCATGTACACCCTGGCCCGTCAGCTGTTGTTCAAACTTTCCCCGGAAACCTCCCACGATCTGTCGCTGGATCTGATCGGCGCGGGTGGACGTTTGGGTCTCAACGGCTTGCTGTGCAAGGCGCCGGCGAAAATGCCGGTGACCGTCATGGGGCTCGAGTTCCCGAACCCGGTGGGGCTGGCGGCAGGTCTGGACAAAAACGGCGCGGCCATCGATGGCTTTGCGCAACTGGGTTTCGGTTTTGTCGAAATCGGCACCGTGACCCCGCGCCCACAGCCGGGTAACCCGAAACCACGGATCTTCCGCCTGCCGGAAGCCGAGGCGATCATCAACCGTATGGGCTTCAACAACCTCGGCGTGGATAACCTGCTGGCGCGGGTCGCTGCGGCGAAATACCAGGGCGTGCTGGGCATCAATATCGGCAAGAACTTCGACACCCCGGTCGAGCGTGCGGTCGACGATTACCTGATCTGCCTGGACAAGGTTTACGCCCACGCCAGCTACGTCACCGTCAACGTCAGCTCGCCAAACACCCCGGGCTTGCGCAGCCTGCAGTTCGGTGACTCGCTCAAGCAATTGCTCGCGGATCTGGCCACGCGCCGCGCCGAACTGGCCCTGCGTCACGGCAAACATGTGCCGCTGGCGATCAAGATTGCGCCGGACATGACCGACGAAGAAACCGCGCAGGTTGCCCAGGCGTTGATCGAAACCGGCATGGATGCGGTCATCGCCACCAACACCACGCTCAGCCGTGTCGGCGTCGAAGGCATGGAACATGGCGACGAGGCGGGCGGTCTGTCCGGCGCGCCGGTGCGTGAAAAGAGCACCCACACCGTGAAAGTGCTGGCGGGTGAGTTGGCCGGGCGTTTGCCGATCATTGCTGCGGGCGGGATTACCGAAGGTAAACATGCGGCGGAGAAGATCATGGCCGGTGCAAGCCTGGTGCAGATCTATTCGGGCTTCATCTACAAAGGCCCGGCGCTGATTCGTGAATCGGTGGATGCGATCGCCGCGTTGCGCTGAGGATTGCGGAGGCCTTGTGGGAGCCTTTGTGGCGAGGGGATTTATCCCCGCTGGGCTGCCCAGCAGCCCCAAACCTTGCACATTGATATGCCAGTTAAATTGAAATCCCGATTTCGCGACTGCTGCGCAGCCGAGTGGGGATAAATCCCCTCGCCACGTGGAACCCGGTTAACCCTTTCTGCAGGCATTAAAAAGGGCTCCTCGAAGGAGCCCCTGGGCCGTAGCCCGCCGTCCGGGAAGGACGTGCGTGGTTAATTCATTGCAAATTCAGATTGTCGTGTCGGAATAAATGCCCTGTGTCAGCCGACGGCGTGAAGTTCGTTGAGTCTGTGGATTCCCGCAGTGCCGGTCATACCGTCCCAGTTGTCGCCGCGTCCTTCTCGCCAGCCGTTGATCCAGGCTTGACGTACCGACGGTAGAGTAAATGGGCAAAGCTCACGGGATTTGCCACCAACGCCATATTGATATCCGCGCAAAAATGCTCTTTCCAACGGATCACGCTTAAGTCTTCTCATAGGGTGTTTCCCTCACTTGTTGACTGTAGTGTCGCGTTGACCTCAATTGAGGTCTGGCAGAAAAAACCTGCCATCGTGCGGCTCGCTGCCGGCGTGGCGAGCCAAGGTGTTGACGCCGTTGCGACGTCAACCTGTGCTCAGTTCTAACCAATGAGTCACATCGAGGGAATGATCGTTTTGTCATAAGCACGTAACGTTAAGGATGCTATGGCGATAAGTAACCGCGTATTTGTTCAACGTTCAATGCGCAAACCCCGGTATGATCGGCGCCCCGCTGACTCAGGGGGTTAATCCTTTAGTGAGAATGACCCACGTTTGCGCTTGGGTAATATTCGACGAAGGGTCGTTTTCAGTCTTTTTGTTGCACCAACTTTTTTATCTGTCCCGGCATCTAAGCTCTTTTAACCCGAGCAGCGGGGATGGAACGGCACACCTTCGTGCCACGCGGGCGCTCTTTCAGAAAAGCGCCTGATTGAAAACCGGGTCGGCAATGCGTTGCCTGCCCACTAGCCAAAGGCTCTGGAATTACCATGTCCGATCGTTTCGAACTCTTCCTCACTTGCCCCAAAGGCCTTGAAGGCCTGCTCATCGAGGAAGCCGTCGGGCTTGGCCTTGAAGAAGCGCGCGAGCACACTTCCGCCGTGCGTGGCATGGCGACCATGGAAACCGCCTATCGCCTGTGCCTCTGGTCGCGTCTGGCCAACCGTGTGTTGCTGGTGCTCAAGCGTTTCCCGATGAAGGACGCCGAAGACCTCTACCACGGCGTGCTCGACATCGACTGGCAGGATCACATGCTCAGCGACGGCACCCTGGCCGTTGAATTCAGCGGCCACGGCTCGGGCATCGACAACACTCACTTCGGCGCGCTGAAAGTCAAAGACGCCATCGTCGACAAACTGCGCACGCCGCAGGGCGATCGTCCATCCATCGACAAACTCAACCCGGACCTGCGCATTCACCTGCGTCTGGATCGCGGCGAAGCGATTCTGTCCCTCGACCTGTCCGGCCACAGCCTGCACCAGCGCGGCTATCGCTTGCAGCAGGGCGCGGCGCCGCTGAAGGAAAACCTCGCCGCCGCCATCCTCATCCGTTCCGGCTGGCCGCGTATTGCTGCCGAAGGCGGCGCACTGGCTGACCCGATGTGCGGTGTCGGTACGTTCCTCGTCGAAGCCGGGATGATTGCCGCCGACATGGCGCCGAACCTGCGTCGCGAGCAGTGGGGTTTTACCGCGTGGCTCGGTCACGTGCCGGCGCTGTGGAAAAAATTGCACGAAGAAGCCGTCGAGCGTGCCGCCGCCGGTCTGGCCAAACCGCCGCTGTGGATTCGTGGTTACGAAGCCGACCCACGATTGATTCAGCCAGGCCGCAACAACGTTGAACGTGCCGGCCTCAGCGAGTGGATCAAGATCTACCAGGGCGAAGTGGCGACCTTCGAGCCGCGCCCGGACCAGAACCAGAAAGGCCTGGTGATCTGCAACCCGCCGTACGGCGAGCGTCTCGGCGACGAAGCCAGCCTGCTGTATCTCTATCAGAACCTCGGCGAGCGTCTGCGTCAGGCCTGCCTGAACTGGGAAGCGGCGGTGTTCACCGGTGCCCCGGATCTGGGCAAGCGCATGGGCATTCGCAGCCATAAGCAGTATTCGTTCTGGAACGGCGCGCTGCCGTGCAAACTGCTGCTGATCAAGGTTCTTCCGGATCAGTTCGTCACTGGCGAGCGCCGCACCCCGGAACAGCGTCAGGCCGAGCGCGAGCAAGCGGCTTACGATCAGACCCCGGACGAGCCGCAAGAGCGCAAGTTCAACAAGAACGGCAACCCGATCAAGCCGACGCCAGCCCCGGCGTCGGTGATCGAGCAGCCGCGCTTGAGTGAAGGCGGGCAGATGTTTGCCAATCGCTTGCAGAAAAATCTCAAGGCGATGGGCAAGTGGGTCAAGCGCGAAGGCATCGATTGCTACCGCGTCTATGATGCCGACATGCCGGAATACGCGATGGCCATCGACCTGTACCACGACTGGGTGCACGTTCAGGAATACGCCGCGCCGAAATCCATCGACCCGGAAAAAGCCTCGGCGCGCATGTTCGATGCGCTGGCGGCCATTCCGCAAGCGTTGAACGTCGACAAGAACCGCGTGGTGGTCAAGCGCCGCGAGCGGCAGAGCGGCACCAAGCAGTACGAGCGTCAGGCTGCGCAGGGCAAGTTCGTCGAGGTCAATGAAGGTGGCGTGAAGTTGCTGGTCAACCTCACCGACTACCTCGATACCGGCCTGTTCCTCGATCACCGGCCGATGCGCATGCGCATTCAGAAAGAGGCGGCCGGCAAACGCTTCCTCAATCTGTTCTGCTACACCGCGACCGCCAGCGTGCACGCGGCCAAGGGCGGCGCGCGCAGCACCACCAGCGTCGACCTGTCGAAAACCTATCTGGACTGGGCGCGGCGCAACCTGTCGTTGAACGGTTTCTCGGACAAGAACCGTCTGGAGCAGGGCGATGTGATGGCGTGGCTGGAAAGCAGCCGCGACGAATACGACCTGATCTTCATCGACCCGCCGACGTTCTCCAACTCCAAGCGCATGGAAGGCATTTTCGACGTACAGCGCGACCAGGTGCAGTTGATCGATCTGGCGATGGCGCGGCTGGCACCGGGTGGCGTGCTGTATTTCTCCAACAACTTCCGCAAGTTCCAGTTGGAGGAAAACCTCGCCGAGCGTTATGCGGTCGAGGAAATCAGTGCGCAGACCATTGATCCGGATTTCGCCCGCAATACCAAGATCCACCGCGCCTGGAAAATCACGGCTCGTTGACGCTTTCACTGGTTGGATCCACAGAGCGTTGATTTTTAACGGCTCGGTGGATCCAGCGGTGCTGGCTAAATTAGTGGCTAATAGCTATAACTCACACACCGCCAATGGGGTTTTCCCGCAAATCTGGCGGAGTGAGTCGTGCTTATGCCGTTGCACCCCGTGCGCCCGAAAATCCTCGGTTTCATCAGTGAAGACGTTTCAGCCTGGCTGGTCGCTTTGCTGGTGTTGCTGGCCGGCGGGATTCTCACCGGGCTGCTCGCATGGGGCACCTTCAACCAGTTTCAGCAACAATCGCGTCAGCGCTTTCAACTGCTGGCCAATGAACGCTACAGCCGCATCGCCGAACGTTTTCAGGATCAGGAGCAACGTCTCGATGGTCTGCGGCGGTTCTTCGCCAACTCCGAATCAGTGTCCCGCGCCGAATTCGACGGGTACTCCCGACCCTTATTGCTGCGCACCCAAGCCTACACTTACGCGCCGCGAGTCAGCGGTGCCGAACGGGCCGCGTTCGAACAGCAGGTGCGTGACGAAGGCCTGAGCAATTTCACCATTCGCGAACTGGACGCCAAGGGCGAGCTGCAACTGGCGGTGCCGCGCGAGGAATACGTGCCGGTGCTCTACACGCAAACCCAAAGCCGACTGGCGCCACCGCTGGGCTACGACTTGCTCGCCCAACCCTTGCGCCGCGAAACCCTGCAACGCGCCGACCAGCTCGGCAGGATGGCGGTGTCGCAACCGATGCATCTGGTCGGGATCGAGCCGTCGTATGCGCGCGGGGTGTTGCTGCTGGCGCCGGTCAGTCGCGCCGGAGAATCACGGCCATTCGGCTATGTGATGGCGGTGATCAGCATGCGCCAGTTGCTTGCCGACGGATTGCCCGATGCCCTGCACGATTATCTGTCGGTGCGCATTCTCGACCTGTCGACCCAGGATCAGCACGAAGCGCTGTTCGAATCGAGCAACGAGGCGGTGCCCGGCGATTTGGCAGCGACGCGCTTGCTGCGCATGGCCGATCACGACTATCAGGTCGATATCCTGCCGAGCGAAGCGTTCATGCAAGCCAACCATTCGTCGGTGGGCAGCGTGATCATTCTGGGCGGCTTGCTCAGCGCACTGCTCAGCGCCTTGCTTTACGTGCTGGTCAGCCAGCGCCAGCGCGCGGTGCGGCTGGTCGAGGTGCGCACCCAGGAATTGCACGAGCGCGAGCAGGAACTGCGCGGCACCCACGGTCAGTTGCGCGGCGTGCTGAATGCCGCCACTCAGGTCGCGATCATTGCCACCGACCTGCGCGGGGTGATCAACACCTTCAACCCCGGCGCCGAGCAAATGCTCGGCTACAGCAGCGCCGAAGTCGTTGGGCGCATGACCCTGGAGAACCTGCATTTGCCACGGGAACTGGCGGCGCGTTCGGCCGAGTTGAGTGCGCGCTACGGCAAAAGCATTCCGACTTGCCACGCGATGCTGGTCGAGGGCGGCGAAGTCGGCGGCCACGAGGCACGCGAATGGACCCTGGTGCGCAGCGACGGCAGTCATCTGCCGGTGAACATGCTCGCCACCCCGGTGCTTGACGAGCAAGGCCTGTGGGTCGGTCATCTGGCGATCTGCATCGACATCACCGAACGCAAGCGCGTGCACGAGGTGCTGGCAGCACGCGACACATTGCTGAAGAAGCTCAGCGCCCATGTTCCCGGTGGCATCTACCAATTCAAGATGGAATTCGACGGACGCTTCAGCGTGATCTACGCCAGCGATGGCATCCGCGAAATCTACGAGCTGGAGCCGGATGTGCTGCTGCTCGACTCCGAGGCGATCTTCAGTCGTATCCACCCGCAGGATGCGATTCGCGTGCGCAGCTCGATCCGCGAATCGGCGGAAAATCTTAGCCCATGGCGCGAGGAGTACCGCGTGCAACTGCCCGAGCGTGGCCTGCGCTGGGTGCGTGGCGAGGCGACACCGGAGGAGCTGCCCGGCGGCGGGGTGCTGTGGCACGGTTATATCTCGGATATTTCTGACCTCAAGCGCGTGGAAGAAGAATTGCGCGCGTTGTCGATCACCGACTCGCTGACCGGCATTCACAACCGCCGCTATTTCCAGGAACGCCTGACCACCGAAATGGCCCGGGTCGAGCGTGGCGGCGGTGAGTTGTCGGTGATCATGCTCGACATCGACCACTTCAAACGCATCAACGATCAGTTCGGCCACGCCGTCGGCGACCGCGTGCTGCAGGCAGTCTGCGAGCGGATCGGCCATCGCCTGCGCCGCACCGACGTGTTCTGCCGTTTGGGCGGTGAAGAGTTCATGGTGCTGTGCCCGGACATCGACGGTGAACACGCCTATATGCTGGCGATGGAGTTGTGGGAAGGTTTGCGCAGCGCGCCAGTGGACGTGGTCGGCTTGGTCACCGCGAGTTTCGGCATCGCCAGCTGGCGCCCGGGGGAGGGCGCGGATGCGCTGTTGCTGCGCGCTGATTCAGGGGTTTATGCAGCGAAGCAGAATGGCCGGGATCGGGTTGAGCGGGAGATGAGCTGATTCGAACCTGACACCTGACCCTGTGGGGCAGAGGGGACCTGGCGCTGACTTTCTGTGGGAGCGAGCCTGCTCGCGAAAGCGGTGTGACAGTCACTGAACAAGCTGACTGAACCGACGCCTTCGCGAGCAGGCTCGCTCCCACAATTGCATCTGCTGCGCTTACAGCACCGAAGCGGTCTGCGGCAGTTTCGGCTGTTTGTACAGATCCAGCAGCACCTGATCGAGCACCGACGAGGCGCCGAACGGGGCCTTGTCGTTGAGGATCGCTACCACCGCCCAGGTATTGCCATTCACATCACGGCTGAAACCGGCAATCGCGCGCACGGTGTTCAGGGTACCGGTCTTGACGTGGGCTTCGCCGCGCATCGCCGTGGTTTTCAGACGTTTGCGCATGGTGCCGTCGGTGCCGGCAATCGGCAGCGAGCTGATGTACTCGGCGGCGTACGGGCTATGCCAGGCGGCCTGCAGCATGTTGGCCATCTCACGCGCGCTGACCCGCTCGGCCCGCGACAGACCAGAGCCGTTTTCCATCACCAGATGCGGCGCGGTGATGCCTTTCTTCGCCAGCCACTGACGCACCACGCGCTGCGCAGCCCGGGCGTCATCACCGTCGGCATCGTTGCGGAAACGCTGGCCAAGGCTGAGGAACAGCTGCTGGGCCATGGTGTTGTTACTGTATTTGTTGATGTCGCGGATGATCTCGGCCAGATCTGGCGAGTACGCGCGGGCGAGCAGTTTGGCGCTGCTCGGCGTCGGTGCCAGACGATCCTTGCCCTGGATGCTGCCACCCAGTTCCTTCCAGATCGCGCGGACGGCGCCGGCGGTGTAGGTCGCGTGGTCGAGCAGCGACAGGTAAGTCTGCGAGCTGCAGCCTTCGCCCAACTGGCCGCCGACGGTTACGGTCACGCTGCCATCGGCTTGCGGCACCGGGTTGTAGCGCACGCCGCCGGTGCATTGCTTGGACGGCAGCGCCTTGACGGTGTTTTCGATGCGGATGCTGGCAATCGGCGGCTCAACCGAAATCAGTACGCGGCCACCGTCATTGCGCGCAACAAAGCGCAGGGCCTTGAGGTTGACCAGCAATGAGTCGGGTTTGACCAGGAACGGCTTGTTGTCGTCGTTGCCGTCATCGTTGAATTCCGGCAATTGCGGCTGCACGAAGAAGTTGCGGTCGAGGATCAGGTCGCCGGTGATCTGGGTCACGCCGTTGGCGCGCAGGTCACGCATCAGCAACCAGAGTTTTTCCATGTTCAGCTTCGGGTCACCGCCACCCTTGAGGTAGAGGTTGCCGTTGAGAATGCCGCCGTTCAGGTCGCCGTCGGTGTAGAACTCGGTTTTCCACTGATGGTTGGGGCCGAGCATTTCCAGCGCCGCGTAAGTGGTGACCAGTTTCATTGTCGAGGCCGGATTGACCGAGACGTCGGCGTTGAACACGGTCGGCGTGCCCGGACCGTCGAGCGGCACCATCACCAGCGACAGCGCAGTGGGCTGCAACTTGCTGGCCTTGAGGGCTTTTTCGACGTTCGGGGTGAGGGAAGTGTTGATGGTGGCAGCGGAGACAGGCAGGGCCAGGGGCAGAAGAAGGCCGGCGAGAAACAGTGGACGCAACGATTTGATCATATGCAATAAAACCCTGCAAAAGAGGGGAAAAAAGACGAGGACATGGATGAAAAGGCCCTCAGTGGTCATGAAAGTGTCGGCATTATGCCCCAAGCTGTAACAGCTTGTGCCGTGTCAGGCCCGGCCAATCGCTTATTTTTTTACAGGCGGTCGGCCGCAGCGACCAGAGAGTCGGGCAATCGCCGGCTTAAACTGATAAAGTGCCGGCCGTTATTACTTAAGAGGATTGTTCCAATGGCGACTAACCGTTCCCAGCGTCTGCGCAAAAAACTGTGCGTTGATGAATTTCAAGAGCTGGGTTTCGAACTGAACCTGGACTTCAAAGAAGACTTGTCCGAAGAAGCCATTGACGCTTTCCTCGAAGCATTCATCAAAGAAGCCATGGAAGCCAACGGTCTGGGTTATGTTGGCGGCGACGACTTCGGTCTGGTGTGCCTGCAGAAGCGTGGCTCGGTCAACGAAGAGCAGCGCGCTGCCGTTGAAGCCTGGCTGAAAAACCGCTCCGAGCTGACCAAGTACGAAGTCAGCCCGCTGCTGGACGTGTGGTATCCGGAAAAGCCGATCAACGCGGCTAAGTGATACTGAAAAAAACGGCGACCTGAGGGTCGCCGTTTTTTTATGCCTGCCTGCCAGGGTTGTCGTCCTGCAGGACGCATTCGCGAGCAGGCTCGCTCCCACACGATTCACCTGAGCGACTCGACTTACCTGTGGGAGCGAGCCTGCTCGCGAAGCTTTTATACCGTCAACGCTTGTTCCAGTTCAAAATCACCAGCGTCAAAACCCCCGCGACAATCCCCCAGAACGCCGAACCAATGGAAAACAACGTCAGCCCCGACGCCGTGACCATAAACGTGATCAACGCCGCTTCCCGTTCCTTCACCTCGTTCATGGCGATGCTCAAGCCATTGATGATCGAGCCGAACAGCGCCAGCGCGGCAATCGACAGCACCAGTTCTTTCGGCAACGCCGCAAACAATGCCGCCAACGTCGCGCCGAACACCCCGGCAATCCCGTAGAACACCCCGCACCAGACCGCTGCGGTGTAGCGCTTTTTGCGATCTTCATGGGCATGCGGGCCGGTGCAGATTGCCGCGCTGATTGCTGCGAGGTTGATGCCGTGGGAGCCGAACGGCGCCAGCAGCAGTGAGGCAATGCCGGTGGTGGTGATCAGTGGCGAGGCCGGGACGTTATAGCCATCGGCACGCAGCACGGCGATGCCGGGCATGTTCTGCGAGGTCATCGCCACCACGAACAGCGGAATGCCGATGCTGATGGTAGCGGCCAGGGAGAAGTGCGGCGTGGTCCAGACCGGAGTGGCCACTTCCAGGTGAAAGCCGCTGAAATCCAGCAGCCCCATGAAGCCCGACAGCGCGGTGCCGATCAGCAGCGCCGCGAGCACCGCATAGCGTGGTGACAGGCGCTTGACCAGCAGATAAGTGAAGAACATCCCCAGCACCAGCCCCGTACGGTGTTGCGCGGCGACGAAGATTTCGCTGCCGATCTTGAACAGGATCCCTGCCAGTAAGGCCGCCGCCAGAGAGGCCGGGATCTTTTTCACCAGCCGTTCGAAGCTGCCGGTCAGGCCGCAGATCGTCACCAGCACCGCGCACGTGATGTAGGCGCCGATCGCCTCGCCGTAACTGACGCCGCCCAGGCTGGTGATCAGCAATGCCGCGCCGGGTGTCGACCAGGCGATGGTGATCGGTGTGCGATAGCGCAGCGACAGGCCAATCGAACACACCGCCATGCCGATAGAAATCGCCCAGATCCACGAGGAAATCTGCCCGCTGCTCAGGCCGGCGGCTTGCCCGGCCTGGAACATCAGCACCAGCGAACTGGTGTAACCGGTCATCATCGCGATGAAACCGGCGACGATGGCGGAAGGCGAAGTGTCGGCCAGAGGGCGCAGGCGGGCGTGGGTGGCGTCGGTCATGACGGCGGTGTTCCTTATAGCAATGGAGATGTCCGCCACAACACATCACCTCTGTGGGAGCGAGCCTGCTCGCGAAAGCGGTAGGTCAGTCAACATTCATAATGAATGTGGAATGGCTTTCGCGAGCAGGCTCGCTCCCACGGGAGGATTGCGGTCATGCAGCGGATTCTGCGATCAAGCCTAAACTCAAACGTAACCCAGCGTTGCAATACAGCCGCAGGCGCAAACAGCCGTACAGTCGTGTTGCCACCATTCATTGTGTACAATCGCGCTGTTTTTTACGCGATACTTGCCAGCGACCTACTGTGCCGTATTACAGTCACGGTCTATTCGCCGCAGTTTTCCCGACTCGAGTGCCCATGAACGAACAGTTGCAACCCCTCAAGAAACAACCGCGAGCAGGCAAAGCCGGCCGCAGCGGAACCCAGGACGATATTGTCTACGCGCATATCTTCGAGGCCATCCTCGAACAGCGTCTGGCGCCCGGCACCAAGTTGAGCGAAGAAGCGCTGGGGGAAATCTTCGGGGTCAGCCGCACCATCATTCGCCGCGCGCTGTCGCGTCTGGCCCATGAAGGCGTGGTGCTGTTGCGGCCGAACCGTGGCGCCGTGGTCGCCAGCCCGAGCGTTGAAGAGGCGCGTCAGGTGTTTCTCGCCCGGCGTCTGGTCGAGCGGGCGATCACTGAACTGGCGGTTCAGCACGCCACTGCCGAGCAGATCGCCGAACTGCGGCAGATGGTCAACGACGAGCGCGACAGCTTCTCCCGTGGCGATCGTGGTGCCGGTATTCGTCTGTCGGGTGAATTCCACCTGAAGCTGGCGGAAGCGGCAATGAACGCACCGTTGATCAGCTTCCAGCGCAGCCTGGTGTCGCAGACTTCTTTGATCATCGCCCAGTACGAAAGCGGCAACCGCTCGCATTGCTCGTACGACGAACACACCCAGTTGATCGACGCCATTGAAAAGCGCGACGGCGAACTGGCGGTGAACCTGATGATGCATCACATGGATCACATCGACAGCAAGCTCAACCTCGACGAGGAAGGCGCGTCGGATGATCTGCATGCGGTGTTCTCGCATTTGTTGCAGACCAAAAAGCCGGGGCGTCCAGCGGCCAAGCTCTAAATGACACCGAGTCGCGGCTTTCGCGAGCAGGCTCGCTCCCACAAGAGAATGCATTTCAAAGGTGGGAGCGAGCCTGCTCGCGAAGACAATCTGACCGGCAACAAAAATCCCACGGGTAAACACCACCGGGGATGATCGTTCCCACGCTCCGCGTGGGAATGCCTCTAGGGACGCTCCGCGTCCAGTGACGCGGAGCGTCACGGGCTGCATTCCCACGCAGAGCGTGGGAACGATCAGTGCGAAGAGGTTAGCGCTGATGCACCAGCGCCCCCGCAGCGTAAGTCTGCTGTACCGTCCGGTCATCGCCCAAGGTCATCAACACAAATAACGTCTCGGCAATGTTATTGGACTGCTTCAAGCGGTAGCTCAGCAGCGGCGTGGCGTTGTAATCCAGTACCAGGAAGTCGGCATCACTGCCCGGTTGCAGGTTGCCGATCTTGTCTTCCAGGCGCAGCGCCCGCGCACCACCCAACGTCGCCAGATACAACGATTTGAACGGACTCAGGCGCGCGCCTTGCAGTTGCATCACCTTGTACGCTTCGTTCAGCGTCTGCAGCAGCGAGAAACTGGTACCGCCGCCGACGTCGGTGCCGAGGCCGACATTGAGCTTGTGCTTTTCCGCCATCGGCAGGTTGAACAGGCCGCTGCCGAGGAACAGGTTCGAGGTCGGGCAGAACGAGATCGCCGAGCCGGTTTCCGCCAGTCGCGCGCATTCTTCGTCACACAAATGCACGCCGTGGGCGAATACCGAGCGTTCGCCAAGCAACTGGTAGTGATCGTAGACGTCGAGGTAACCCTTGCGCTCCGGGAACAGCTCCTTGACCCACTCGATTTCCTTGAGGTTTTCGCTGATGTGGGTCTGCATGTACAGATCCGGATATTCCGTCAGCAATTGCCCGGCCAAGGTCAGTTGTTCCGGGGTGCTGGTGGGGGCGAAGCGCGGCGTCACCGCATAGTGCAAGCGACCCTTGCCGTGCCAGCGCTCGATCAGCGCCTTGCTGTCGACGTAGCTGGATTCGGCGGTATCGACCAGATAATCCGGGGCATTGCGGTCCATCATCACCTTGCCGGCGATCATGCGCAGATCAAGCTTTTCCGCCGCTTCGAAAAACGAATTCACCGATTGCGGGTGCACGCTGCCGAACACCAGCGCCGTGGTGGTGCCGTTGCGCAGCAGTTCCTTGATGAAAATATCGGCCACTTCGTCGGCGTGAGCCTTATCACCAAACTGGCTTTCGCAGGGAAAGGTGTAGGTGTTCAGCCAGTCGAGCAATTGCTCGCCGTAGGAGCCGACCATGCCGGTCTGCGGCAGGTGAATGTGTGTGTCGATAAAGCCGGGGGTGATCAGCGCATCCTGATAATGGTTGATCTCGATATCCGCCGGCAGTGTCGGCAGCAGTTCGCTGGCGTGGCCGAGGGCGCTGATCTTGCCGTCGTCGACCACCAGCAGGCCATCCTCGAAATATTCATAGGAGGCTTCGATGCCGACTTCGGCAGGGTCGGCGATGCTGTGCAGGATGGCGGCGCGGTAGGCTTTGCGAGTCAGAGGCATGAGGGTTCTCTAATCAGTTTGAGGCTTTGAGTTTGGCGGACTGGCTGCGGCGCGAGGCGGGCAGCAATCGGGCAATCGGTTCGGCGCGGGCGCTGTGCTGGCCGAAATTGGCGTTGTAAGTGGCGATGATTTCGCCGGCGATGGAGATGGCGATTTCCACAGGCAATTTGCCTTTGACTTCGCCGATGCCCATCGGGCAGCGCATGCGCTGCACCACGCTCGGGTCGAAACCACGATCACGCAGACGGTGTTCGAATTTGGCGCGTTTGGTTTTCGAGCCGATCAGGCCGAACCAAGTGAAATCGTTACGCTTGAGAATCGCCGCGGTCAGCTCCAGATCGAGCTGATGGTTGTGGGTCATGACGATGCAGTAGCTGCCGGCGGGCAGATCATCGACTTCGTCCACCGGCTCTTCGCTGACGATTTTACGCACGCCGTGAGGGATGTGTTCAGGGAACTCGGCCTCGCGCGAATCGATCCAGCGCACCCGGCAGGGCAGGCTGGCCAGCAGCGGCACGAGGGCGCGACCGACATGGCCGGCACCGAATACGGCAATCTGCGCCTGCACCTGGCCCATCGGTTCGAACAGCAACACCGTAGCGCCACCGCAGCATTGGCCGAGGCTGGCGCCGAGGCTGAAGCGCTCCAGATGGGTGTCCTGCTTACCGCTGGCGAGCATCTCGCGGGCGATCTGCATGGCTTTGAATTCCAGATGCCCGCCACCAATGGTGTCGAACAGGCGGTCGGCACTGACGACCATTTTCGAGCCGGCGTTGCGTGGCGTCGAGCCAAGTTCTTCGATGATCGTCACCAGCACACAGGGCTCGCCCTGATTCTGCAGGTCGGCGAGGGCGTCGATCCAGTTGTACATGTTCACCTCGACATCTTCGTTGTCTGTGCCGGCCTCTTCGCGAGCAGGCTCGCTCCCACATTGGCAATGCATTCCAAATGTGGGAGCGAGCCTGCTCGCGAATGGCTGCGCCTCGGTCCTAGAGCGGAGCCAGCTCGGTTTCAGCTTCGACAGCCTTCACCGCTTTGAGCTGGCGCATCTGCTCGCAGCCCCACAACACCCGCTCCGGCGTGGCCGGCGCATCGATCTTCGGCTGATGCTGATAATCGCCGAGGCTCGCCACCGCGTCCTTGATTGCGCACCACGCGGCGATGCCGAGCATGAACGGCGGTTCACCGACGGCTTTGGAATGGAACACCGTGTCTTCCGGGTTCTTGCGGTTTTCCACCAGCTTCACCCGCAGATCCAGCGGCATGTCCGCCACCGCCGGAATCTTGTAGCTGGCCGGGCCGTTGGTCATCAGCTTGCCTTTGTTGTTCCAGACCAGCTCTTCCATGGTCAGCCAGCCCATGCCCTGGACGAAACCGCCCTCGACCTGACCGATGTCGATCGACGGGTTCAGCGAGGCGCCGACGTCGTGCAGGATGTCGGTGCGCAGCATCTTGTACTCGCCGGTCAGGGTGTCGACGATCACTTCGCAGCAGGCTGCGCCAAAGGCGAAGTAATAGAACGGACGCCCACGGGCCTGACTGCGGTCGTAATAGATTTTCGGGGTCTTGTAGAAGCCAGTGCTCGACAGCGAGACCTGATTGAAATACGCCTGCTGGATCAGCGCTTCGAAGGTCAGGATCTGCTCGCGCACGCGCACGTGGCCGTTGCGGAATTCGACGTCTTCTTCGCTGACTTTGTAGTGCCGCGCGGCGAATTCGACCAGGCGTTGCTTGATGGTCTGTGCTGCGTTCTGCGCGGCTTTGCCGTTCAGGTCGGCGCCGCTGGAAGCAGCGGTCGGAGAGGTGTTCGGCACTTTGTCGGTGTTGGTCGCAGTGATCTGCACACGATCGATTTCGACCTGGAACACTTCCGCCACGACCTGGGCGACTTTGGTATTCAGGCCCTGACCCATTTCCGTACCGCCGTGGTTCAAGTGGATGCTGCCGTCGGTGTAGATGTGGATCAGCGCACCGGCCTGATTGAGGAAACTGGCGGTGAAGGAAATACCGAATTTCACCGGAGTCAGTGCCAGGCCTTTTTTGAGGATCGGGCTGTTGGCGTTGTAGCGACGGATCGCTTCGCGGCGCTCGGCGTACTGGCTGCTTTCTTCCAGTTCGGCGGTCATCTCTTCGAGCATGTTGTGCTCGACGGTCTGGTAGTAGTGGGTGACGTTGCGCTCGGTCTTGCCGTAGTAGTTGGCCTTGCGCACCGCCAGCGGGTCGAGCTTCAGGTGCCGGGCAATCGCGTCCATCACTTCCTCGATGGCGACCATGCCTTGCGGGCCACCGAAACCACGATAAGCGGTGTTCGAGGCGGTATTGGTCTTGCAGCGGTGACCGTTGATGGTCGCATCGCCGAGGTAGTAGGAGTTGTCCGAGTGGAACATCGCCCGGTCAACGATCGAAGCAGACAAGTCCGGCGAGCAGCCGCAGTTGCCGGCCAGCTCCATGTTGATCCCGTGCAGACGGCCGCTGCTGTCGAAGCCGACGTCGTATTCAACGTAGAACGGGTGGCGCTTGCCGGTCATCAGCATGTCTTCGACGCGCGGCAGGCGCATCTTGGTCGGTTGGCCGGTGAGGTGCGCGACCACCGCGCACAGGCACGCCGGGCTCGCGGCCTGGGTTTCCTTGCCACCGAAACCACCGCCCATGCGGCGCATGTCGACGACGATCTTGTTCATCGACACGTCGAGCACTTCGGCGACCAGTTTCTGCACTTCGGTCGGGTTCTGCGTCGAGCAGTAGACGATCATTCCGCCATCTTCGGTAGGCATCACCGAGGAGATTTGTGTCTCCAGATAGAAGTGCTCCTGACCGCCGATGTGCAGCGTGCCCTGAATACGGTGTTCCGCCGTGGCCAGTGCCGAAGCCGAATCGCCGCGCTGGTGAGTGTGGCTGTCGAGCACGAAATGGCGCTTGCGCAGGGCTTCGACGACGTCGAGCACCGGTTCCAGATCCTCGTATTCGATGATCGCCGCCATCGCCGCTTTGCGCGCGGTTTCCAGATCTTTCGCCGCTACCGCCAGCACTGGCTGGCCGACGAACTGCACGTCATCGATGGCCAGCAGTGGGTCGCCCGGCATCAGCGGGCCGATGTCTTTCAGGCCCGGCACGTCTTCGTGGGTGATGACGATACGCACGCCTTCGAAGGCGTAGCACGGCGACGTGTCGATGCTGAGGATTTTCGCGTGGGCGCGGTCCGACAGGCGCGCATACAGGTGCAATTGGTTGGGGAATTCCAGGCGATCATCGATGTACTGCGCTTCACCGGAGACATGCTTGGCGGCGCTGTCGTGCTTGACGCTGCGGCCGACACCGGTGGTCAGATCCTTGGCGAACAGTTCGGCCAATTCAGCCTGGGTCTTCTCTACGGCGTGATGGTTAGACATAAGCGGTCACCCGAGTCTCGATGTGCGGTGTTTGCAGTTCGATGAAGTATTTGCGCAGCAGGTTCTGCGCGCTGAGCAGGCGATATTCCTTGCTGGCGCGGAAGTCCGAGAGTGGCGTGAAGTCTTCAGCCAGCGCGGCGCACGCACGTTCGATCACGGCGTTATTGAACGGCTGACCAAGCAGCACGGCTTCGCAGTGCGCGGCGCGTTTCGGAATCGCCGCCATGCCGCCGAAGGCCACCCGAGCGTCGCTGATCACGCCGTTTTCCACGCGCAGATTGAACGCAGCGCAGACGGCGGAGATGTCATCGTCCAGACGCTTCGACACTTTATAGGCGCGGAACAACTGCTCGGCGCTGGCACGCGGAACGATAATTTTCTCGATGAATTCGCTTTCCTGGCGCGCGGTCACGCGATAGTCGATGAAGTAATCTTCCAGGTTCAGCGTGCGGCGGGTCTCGCCTTTGCACAGCACGATCTGCGCGCCGAGGGCGATCAGCAGCGGTGGCGAGTCACCGATCGGCGAGGCGTTGCCGATGTTGCCGCCGAGGGTGCCCTGATTGCGGATCTGCAACGAGGCGAAGCGGTGCAGCAGTTCGCCGAAGTCCGGGTACTCGGCATTCAACGCTTCGTAGCAGTCGGAGAGGGCGGTGGCGGCGCCGATCTCGATGCGGTCGGCGAAGGTTTCGATGCGCTTCATTTCGGCGACGTTGCCGACGTAGATCATCACCGGCAGGGTGCGGTGGAACTGGGTGACTTCCAGCGCCAGATCGGTGCCGCCGGCGAGCAGGCGGGCTTGGGGATAAGCGTCGTAGAGGTCGGCCAGATCGGCTACGGTCAGCGGCACCAGGCAGCGCTTGTCGCCGCTGTTGAGTTCGCCGATATCGGTCGGCGCGATGGCCTTGAGGCGGGCAATGGTTTCGGCTTCGCGGGCGTCGAACTGATCCGCTGGCTTGGCGCAGCAGGATTGTTCGGCAGCGGCGAGAATCGGCCGGTAGCCAGTGCAGCGGCAGAGGTTGCCGGCCAGCGCTTCGTGAGCCTTGGCCTGATCCGGCGCGTCGCTGTTCTTTTGCAGGGCGAACAACGACATGACGAAACCGGGGGTGCAGAAGCCGCACTGAGAACCGTGGCACTCGACCATGGCTTTCTGCACGCTGTGCAGTTCGCCCTTGTGCTTGAGGTCTTCAACGCTGATCAGTTGCTTGCCGTGCAATGACGAAACGAAAGTCAGGCACGAGTTGAGGCTGCGATAGCGAATATGCTCACGCCCGCTGTCATCGGTCTGCAACTCCCCAACCACCACGGTGCAGGCGCCGCAGTCGCCACTGGCGCAACCTTCTTTGGTGCCGGGCTTGCCTACGTGTTCACGCAGGTAATTGAGCACAGTCAGATTCGGGTCCAGGGCGTGCTCGCTACGGAGTTCCTGGTTAAGTAAAAACTGGATCACGGAAGGCCTCGCAGACTCATTATTGTTGTTAACCGACGTGAACCGAATTTAGCAGGTCTGACTTTTCGGTCAATGGTTTTCTGACTTAAAGGTCAGGAAAATCCGTTTCGTCGATCAACAGCGTGTCTATTCAGTATTGACCTTCATCGGTCACTGCGCTTTTTTGCGGGATTCGTGCCAAAAACCGCTGAGTGGGCACTCCGCCATGACCGTGCATTTGCGCTACACTGCGCCGCTTGTGCAGATCGATAGAGTTTGAAGGACAACCATGACGTTCAAGGCGCCGGACAGCCTCGCCGAGCAAATCGCTCACCACCTCGCCGAACGCATCATTCGTGGCGAAATGAAGCCAGGAGAGCGCATCCAGGAACAGAAGGTCACGCTGGCGCTCAACGTCAGCCGCGGTTCGGTCCGCGAAGCCTTGCTGATCCTCGAGCGCCGTCACCTGATCGCGATCCTGCCGCGTCGTGGCGCCCACGTTACCGAGCTGACGCCGCACAAGGTGCAGAGCCTGTGCGCGCTGATGAGCGAGCTGTACATCCTGCTTGGCAATTCGGTGGCCAATGGCTGGCAAGTGCAGTCGGACATGGCGCCGTTCGTGCAGATCCAGCAGCGCCTGACCGCCAATTACGAACGCGGCGATATCCGCAGCTTCGTCGATGACAGCTTTGCGGTGATGCGCGCCGCCTATCCGTTTGCCAACAATCCGTACCTGCAAGAAACCGTCGAGAACCTCCAGCCGGCGATGAGCCGCGCGTATTTCCTCGCCCTCGAACAGCGCAAGGCGGAAATGAGCGAATTCCTCGAACTGTTCGAACGCTTGCTCGCCGCCGTACTTGCCCGTGATTTGCCGCAGATCCGCATCGTGCTCACGGCGTATGCCCAGCGCAGCTGCGATCTGGTGGTGTCTGCGCTGACGGTTGCCTGAGCGTGCGGCTGAAGTGCATCAAACTGGCGGGGTTCAAATCCTTCGTCGACCCGACCACGGTGAACTTCCCCAGTAACATGGCGGCGGTCGTCGGGCCGAACGGTTGCGGCAAGTCGAACATCATCGACGCCGTGCGCTGGGTGATGGGCGAAAGTTCGGCGAAGAACCTCCGTGGCGAGTCGATGACCGACGTCATCTTCAACGGTTCGACCAGCCGTAAACCGGTGAGCCAGGCCAGTATCGAACTGGTGTTCGACAACTCCGACGGCACGCTGCTCGGCGAATACGCTGCCTACGCGGAAATTTCCATTCGCCGCAAAGTCACCCGCGACAGCCAGACCACTTATTACCTCAACGGCACCAAATGCCGTCGGCGCGACATCACCGATATCTTCCTCGGCACCGGCCTCGGCCCGCGCAGCTACTCGATCATCGAACAGGGGATGATCTCCAAGCTGATCGAATCCAAGCCCGAAGACTTGCGTAACTTCATCGAAGAAGCCGCCGGCATCTCGAAATATAAAGAGCGCCGCCGCGAGACTGAAAACCGCATCCGCCGCACTCACGAGAACCTCGCCCGCCTGACCGACCTGCGCGAAGAGCTGGAGCGCCAGCTCGAACGTCTGCACCGTCAGGCCGAGGCGGCGAAAAAGTATCAGGAACTCAAGGCCGAAGAGCGTCAGCTCAAGGCGCAACTGTCGGCGCTGCGCTGGCAGGATCTCAACGATCAGGTCGGCCAGCGCGAGTCGATCATCGGCAACCAGGAAGTCAGCTTCGAAGCGTTGGTTGCTGAACAGCGTAACGCTGATGCGGCCATCGAACGCCTGCGCGACGGTCACCACGACCTGTCCGAGCGCTTCAATCTGGTGCAGGGCCGCTTCTATTCGGTCGGCGGCGACATCGCCCGGGTCGAGCAGAGCATTCAGCATGGCCAGCAGCGGTTACGCCAGTTGCAGGACGATCTGAAAGAAGCCGAACGCGCGCGTCTGGAAACCGAGTCGCACCTGGGCCACGACCGCACGTTGCTGCTGACCCTCGGCGAAGAACTGGACATGCTCACCCCCGAGCAGGAAGTCACCAGCGCCGCCGCCGAGGAAGCCGCTGCGGCCCTCGAAGAAGCCGAAACCACCATGCACGGCTGGCAGGAGCAGTGGGATGCTTTCAACCTGACCGCTGCCGAACCACGCCGTCAGGCTGAAGTCCAGCAGTCGCGGATCCAGCAGCTGGAAAGCAGCATGGAGCGCTTGGCCGACCGGCAGAAACGTCTCGCTGAAGAGCGCGCGTTGCTGTCCGCCGACCCGGAAGACGCTGCGATCATGGCGCTCAACGAGCAGCTCGCCGAGTCCGAAGCGACCCTCGAAGATTTACAGACCAGCGAAGAAGCGCAAGTCGAAAAGCTTGAACAACTGCGTCAGGAATTACAGCAAGCGTTGACCGCACAGCAGCAGGCGCAGGGCGATCTGCAGCGGCTCAACGGTCGTCTGGCGTCGCTGGAAGCCTTGCAGCAAGCCGCGCTCGATCCGGGCACCGGCACCGCCGAATGGTTAAAGGAACACAACCTCGCCGAGCGTCCGCGTCTGGCCGAAGGCCTGAAGGTCGAGGCAGGTTGGGAACTGGCGGTGGAAACCGTGCTCGGCGCCGACCTGCAAGCGGTGCTGGTCGACGATTTCAGCGGTTTTGATCTGTCCGGTTTCACTCAAGGCGATTTGCGCCTGCTCAGCCCGGCCAGCGATGGCGTGCGGGTGGCCGGCAGTCTGCTGGACAAAGTCGAGGCGCAGATCGATCTGTCGCCGTGGCTTGGTCAAGTCAAACCGGTCGACAGCCTTGAACAGGCGCTGGCCTTGCGCGGCCAGTTGAGCGCCGGGCAGAGCCTGATCAGTCGCGATGGCTATTGGGTCGGTCGGCACTTCTTGCGTGTACGTCGCGCCAGCGAAGCGGAAAGCGGCATGCTCGCCCGTGGCCAGGAAATCGAAGACCTGCAACTGGAGCGCGAAGAGCGCGAAGCCACGGTCGAGGCCATGGAGACCCGCCTGCAAACCCTGCGCGCGCAACAGCGCCAGCAGGAAAACGGCCGTGAGCACTTGCGCCGCTTGCTGCAGGACGAAGCGCGCCAGCAAGGCGAACTGAAAGCGCAGTTGTCCGCCGGCAAGGCCAAAGCCGAACAGCTGACATTGCGCCGCACCCGTCTCGATGAAGAACTGGTCGAACTCGCCGAACAGCGCGAGCTTGAGCACGAGCAGGTCGGCGAAGCGCGCATGCAATTGCAGGAAGCGCTGGACGCCATGGCGCTCGACACCGAGCAGCGCGAGTTGCTGCTGGCCCAGCGCGACAGCCTGCGCGAGCGCCTTGATCGCGTGCGTCAGGAAGCCCGGCAGCACAAGGATCACGCCCATCAACTGGCCGTGCGTCTCGGCTCGTTGCGCGCCCAGCATGACTCCACGCGACAGGCGCTGGAGCGTCTGGAGATGCAGGCCGAGCGCCTGACTGAAAAGCGCGAACAGTTGAGTCTGAATCTGGAGGAGGGTGAGGCGCCGCTGGAAGAGCTGCGTCTGAAACTCGAAGAACTGCTCGACAAGCGCATGACCGTCGATGAAGAACTCAAGACCGCGCAGATCGCCCTGGAAGACGCCGATCGTGAATTGCGCGACGCGGAAAAACGCCGCACCCAGGCCGAGCAGCAATCGCAGTTGATTCGCGGCCAGCTCGAACAGCAACGCATGGAATGGCAGGCGCTGACCGTACGGCGCAAGGCGTTGCAGGATCAATTGCTTGAGGACGGCTACGATCTCAACGGCGTGCTCGCCACATTGACCGCACAAGCCAGTGAACGCGAGGCCGAAGAAGAACTCGAACGCATCAACGCGCGAATTCAGCGCCTGGGTGCGATCAACCTCGCGGCCATCGATGAATACACGCAACAATCGGAGCGTAAACGTTATCTGGATGCGCAGGACGCCGATCTGGTCGAGGCGCTGGAGACCCTGGAAAACGTCATCCGCAAAATCGATAAGGAAACCCGCAACCGTTTCAAAGATACCTTTGATCAGATCAACGGTGGTTTGCAGGCACTTTTCCCGAAAGTTTTCGGTGGCGGGCGCGCGTATTTGGAACTGACGGGCGAAGATCTACTCGATACAGGGGTGACGATCATGGCGCAGCCGCCCGGGAAGAAGAACAGCACCATCCATTTGCTCTCCGGCGGCGAAAAAGCCCTGACTGCACTGGCCCTGGTTTTTGCCATCTTCAAGTTGAATCCGGCGCCGTTCTGCATGCTCGATGAGGTTGACGCGCCGCTGGATGACGCTAACGTTGGACGCTACGCACGCTTGGTCAAAGAGATGTCGCAGACCGTGCAGTTCATCTACATCACCCACAACAAGATCGCCATGGAAATGGCCGAGCAGTTGATGGGTGTGACGATGCATGAACCGGGCTGTTCGCGACTGGTGGCGGTGGATGTCGAGGAGGCGATGGCGATGGTGGACGCCTAGCGGCGCAGCAGCAGGTTACAAGCTCCAGGCTGCAAGTGGACGGCTTGTGGCTTGGAGCTTAAAGCTTGTAGCTGCGAAGCCTTTGATCGTGCTAGTTTAATGTCAATTTTTCGTATACGTGGGCAAAACGCCTGTCAGAACATAGAGTTGGCGCCACGTTTTAAAGCGGTTTACGCAGTGTAAACCCCTTATTTTTCAGCATTTTTTATAGAGGCACGGGATTACATGGAAATCGGTCTGCGCGAGTGGCTGATCGTCATCGGCATCATTGTGATAGCCGGTATTCTTTTCGATGGCTGGCGCCGTATGCGCGGCGGCAAGGGAAAGCTGAAATTCCGTCTCGACCGGAGCCTGTCCAATCTGCCGGACGAGGACACCAGCGCCGAGCTGTTGGGCCCGGCCCGCGTCCTGGATACGCACAAAGAGCCGCAATTGGACGAGCACGATCTGCCGTCGGTGAGCATGCCCAACCGCGAAGCCCGCGAGCCGCGTGAATCCGGTTCGAAACGTGGCAAGCGCGGCAGCAACGGTCCGGCGCAGGGCGACTTGAACCTCGACCTCGATCTGGACGGCGGCCCGAGCTTCAGCAGCCGCGATGACGATTTCGCCGAAGACAGCAAGCCTGCAGCGGCCGTGGCGGAAAAAGATCAGCCGCAAGCCGAAGAAGTCCTGGTGATCAGCGTGATCTGCCGCGACCCGGCCGGCTTCAAAGGCCCTGCGCTGCTGCAGAACATTCTCGAAAGTGGCCTGCGTTTCGGCGAGATGGACATCTTCCACCGTCACGAAAGCATGGCCGGCAACGGCGAAGTGCTGTTTTCCATGGCCAATGCGGTCAAGCCGGGCATCTTTGATCTGGATGACATCGACCACTTCAGCACTCCGGCGGTGAGCTTCTTCCTCGGTCTGCCAGGCCCGCGTCATCCGAAGCAGGCTTTCGACGTGATGGTCGCGGCAGCCCGCAAGCTGTCCCAGGAACTGAACGGCGAACTGAAAGACGATCAGCGCAGCGTACTGACTGCGCAGACCATCGAGCATTACCGTCAGCGCATCGTCGAATTCGAACGCCGCGCCCTGACCCAGAAGCGCTAAGGCCAAATCAAAAGATCGCAGCCTTCGGCAGCTCCTACAGAGAATCGCGATACTGTAGGAGCTGACGAGTGCAACGAGGCTGCGATCTTCTGGCACGGCCGCCGATAATGGAATAAAACTGGAGCAGCCTCGGCTGCTCTTTTGCTTTATGAGAGAACACCCATGACCGCCGCCAAAACCCGCATTCTAGAGCTGCGCGCTGAGCTGGATCAGCACAACTATCGCTATCACGTTCTCGACGAGCCGAGCATTCCCGATGCCGAGTACGACCGCTTGTTCCACGAGCTCAAGGCGCTGGAAGCGGCCAACCCGGAACTGATCACAAGCGATTCGCCGACCCAGCGCGTCGGCAGCATGGCGTTGACTGCGTTCACTCAGGTGCGCCACGAAATCCCGATGCTCAGCCTCGGCAACGCCTTTGAAGAATCCGACATGCGCGAGTTCGATCGCCGCGTCAACGAAGGCCTCGACGTGCCGGCCGGCGATCTGTTCGGTGGCGGCGCGGCGGTGGAATACAGCTGCGAGCCGAAGCTCGATGGCCTGGCGGTCAGCCTGCTGTATCAGGATGGTCTGCTGGTGCGCGGCGCCACGCGTGGCGATGGCACCACCGGCGAGGACATCAGCGTCAACGTGCGCACCGTGCGCAATATTCCGCTGAAGTTGCACGGCGAAGGCTGGCCGGCGACGCTGGAAGTGCGCGGTGAAGTGTTCATGTCCAAGGCCGGTTTCGAGCGCCTCAATGCTTCGCAACTGGAAATCGGCGGCAAGACCTTCGCCAACCCGCGCAACGCGGCAGCAGGCAGCCTGCGCCAGCTCGATTCGAAGATCACCGCCAATCGTCCGCTGGAATTCTGCTGCTATGGCATCGGTCAGGTTTCCCATGACATTTCCGACACCCACATCGGTAACCTCCAGCAGTTGCAGAAGTGGGGCATGCCGATCAGTCACGAACTGAGGCTGGCCAAGGGGATTGATGAGTGCCTGGAGTATTACCGCGACATCGGCGAGCGCCGTAACTCGCTGGCCTATGAAATCGATGGTGTGGTGTTCAAGGTCAACAGCATCGCCGACCAGCGTGAACTGGGCTTCCGCGCCCGCGAGCCGCGCTGGGCGATCGCGCACAAATTCCCGGCGATGGAAGAACTTACCGAGCTGCTCGACGTGGAATTCCAGGTCGGCCGCACCGGTGCGGTGACTCCGGTGGCGCGTTTGAAACCGGTGAAGGTCGCCGGCGTCACCGTGGCCAACGCCACATTGCACAACATGGACGAAGTCGCGCGGCTGGGCCTGATGATCGGCGACACGGTGATCATTCGCCGCGCCGGCGATGTGATTCCGCAAGTGGTGCAAGTGATCACCGAGCGTCGCCCCGATGACGCGCGCCCGGTCGCCATTCCTCAAAGCTGCCCGGTGTGCGGCTCCCACGTTGAACGCACGCAACTGGTCAAGCGCAGCAAGGGCAAGGAAACCTTCAGCGAAGGCGCGGTGTATCGCTGCGTCGGCCGACTGGCCTGTGGTGCGCAATTGAAGCAGGCGATCATCCACTTCGTCTCGCGCCGGGCCATGGACATCGAAGGCTTGGGCGACAAGAGCGTCGAGCAACTGGTCGACGAAGGTCTGGTCAGTTCGCCGGCCGATCTGTATGCGCTGAAGTTCGATGACATCGTCGATCTGGAAGGCTTTGCCGAGGTATCGAGCAACAAGCTTCTCAAAGCCATTGAAGACAGCAAGCAACCGAGCCTGGCACGTTTCATCTACGCCCTCGGCATTCCCGATGTCGGCGAAGAGACGGCCAAGGTGCTGGCGCGTTCGCTGGGTTCGCTGGAGCGCGTGCAACAGGCCTTGCCGCATGTGCTGACCTACCTGCCGGACGTCGGCCTGGAAGTGGCACACGAGATCCACAGTTTCTTTGAGGACGCGCACAACCAGCAGGTCATCAGCGAATTGCTCGGCCATGGTTTGCAGATTCAGGATCAAGGCGAGTTGGGCGCCGAATTCGCCGCCAGTACCACCCTGGGCGGCCTGCTCGACAAACTGCACATTCCCTTCGTCGGCCCCGGTGGTGCGCAGAAACTTGCCGACCGCTTCGGTTCGCTGGAAGCGGTGATGAACGCTGACTGGCTGGACATGCGCCAGGCATTGCCGGAGAAGCAGGCCAACTCGGTGCGCGAGTTCTTCGCCTCGCCTGAGCATCGGCAACTGGCCGAGCGGGCCGAGCAGCAGCTGCGCGATTTCGGCATGCATTGGCAGAGCGAGAAAAAAGTCGTCGAAGGTCTGCCGCTGTCCGGCGAAACCTGGGTGCTGACCGGCAAGGTCGAGTTGATGAGCCGGGATGTGGCCAAGGATCATCTGGAAAGCCTGGGTGCCAAGGTCGCCGGTTCGGTGTCGGCGAAAACCCATTGCGTGGTCGCAGGCCCGGGTGCCGGCTCGAAACTGACCAAGGCCAATGAGCTGGGGGTGAAGGTCATGGACGAGGAAGCGTTTATCGCCTTCCTCAAAACCCACGGCATCCCTGTCTGACCGGATGAACCCCTGTGGTGAGGGGATTTACCCCTCTCCGGATGGACACCTGTGGCGAGGGGATTTATCCCCGCTGGGTTGCGCAGCGACCCCAAAACCCTGCGACCGATCATTTCATCTGTATCGCGTGTACGGTTTTTTGCGACTGCTGCGCAGTCGAGCGGGGATAAATCCCCTCACCACAATAGTGCTATCACCCGACTCCGCGGTTATGGGTGGGAACGATGTTGTCTTCAGGATGATCTAGTCTTGGCCAGTCCCAGGGAGAGATCGCCATGCACCGCTTTTTCGAGCAGCTCAGTTCCCGCATCATCGCGCCGTTCGTGGCCGGATCCTCGCGCAACAGCAAAGTCTGGCCGTGCCGTTGCGGCCAGTCGCTGTTCTTTCGCAACAGTCAGTGCCTGGCCTGTAACGCCTTGCTTGGCTATCAACCTGAAGAAAGTCGCCTGACCTCGCTGCAGCCGGGGCCGGAAGAGGGCACCTGGACGCTCGACGCCGATCCCGACGCCGGACTGTTCCGCCGCTGCGCCAACCTCGACATGCCCGCCGCGTGCAACTGGCTGCTGCCGGCCAACGATCACGACACCTTGTGCATCGCTTGCAGCCTCAACCGCACCATTCCCGACCTTTCCGTCGCGGAAAATCCCGAACGCTGGCGCAAGGTCGAAATCGCCAAGCGTCGACTGGTCGCGCAACTGATCACCCTCGGCTTGCCGGTCATCCCGAAAACCACGGATGAAGAAATCGGGCTGGCGTTCGACTTCATCGGTGTCGACCTGGAAGGCAACGCGCCGATGACCGGCCACGCCAATGGCCTGATCACCCTCGACATCAAAGAGGCCGACGACGCTCACCGTGAGCAGGTCAGGGCGGCGATGCACGAACCTTACCGCACGCTGCTCGGGCATTTTCGCCATGAGGTCGGCCACTACTACTGGGATCGCCTTATCGCCAACGGCCCTTGGCTGGGCGCGTTCCGTAACCTGTTCGGCGACGAACGCGCCAGTTACGCCGAGGCGCTGGACCGGCATTACCAGCAAGGCGCACCGCTGGACTGGCCGCAGCACTACGTCAGTGCCTACGCGACCATGCACCCGTGGGAAGACTGGGCGGAAACCTGGGCGCATTACCTGCACATGATGGATGCGGTCGACACGGCGCTGGGCTTCGGCATGAGCGCGCGGGAAATGGACTTCGATTATCAGCCGTTTCCCACCAGCACCCTGTACGACCCGGAGCACCCCGGCGGCACGGCATTCCTGTCGTTCGTCAATGCGTGGATCGAACTGGCCGGCATGCTCAACGAACTGTCGCGCAGCATGGGCCAGCCGGATTTCTACCCGTTCGTACTGCCGGCGGCGGCGATCGCCAAGTTGCACTTCATTCATCTGGTGATCCAGCAGGCCGGCGGCAGGGCGGATGAGGTGCTGGCCCTATAAGTGCGGGAAGATCGCGGCACGGGTTGCGTTCTTGGTGGTTGATCAGGCCCGAAGGAAGACTTCATCGTTCACGAAGCGTGTTTTCCCTACGGCCGGGCCAAAATTTTCCTGGAAATAACTTTACTACCTGTAGTACGTTTGAATTAGTTAATTTTTCTTATTATTAAAGCATTGGTGTAGATAGGTTTGTGCCCGATTGAGTTATATCGCAAATGCAATTTCTGGTCCTCTCAATTCACATAGTTTGGCGGTGTGTTTGGTGATGGAGATCCTAACTTTTTTTGTTAAAATATCATGATCAAACTGAATTCTGGCGAAGTTCTCTTTGAATCCGTCATGGATTAGTAATGTAGTGATTCCTACTGGGTAAAGAGTGTTCTGGTTGTTGGTAAGTGCATAGCGGCCACCCTGTGAAGCGAAACCCGTTAAAATACGGTTTTCTACTTTGAAGGGTATGTCGTTTTGCAGCATATAAATTGCGGCGGTTGGATTGTCTTCAAACGAGAAATACATACTGGTGTTGGTTGCGAACGTGAAATAGCGGTCGTTTGGCATCTCGAAGAAGTCTGTGCCGAAAGCAGACTTCGATCTAGATGCCTCTCCTGCGCCGGTCAGATAAATGACGCCGTGTTCTCCATTCTTTCTCGGTTCGCCCTTGTTCTTTTGCCCGTCGAATCTAAGGGAGACGTACGCCATAATGTCCCAACCCCAATTTTCCTCAATCAATATCTTCGGGCTTGTTGAGGAGTAGGTCACTGCGCTGGCATCTTTTTTGATTTCGACTATGTTCGTGTCGGCACCTGTCAACATCAGGCTGGTAGAATCTGAAATGTACGGGCTTTCCATGTTGTAATTGTTTGTTTTGAGTTCTGTCGTGGTGGGAGTTCCCATGCTTCCACCTTGCCATGAGCTGACCTCTTTCCATGTGGGATCTGTAATGCTGGTGCGCGTCCATAGTTCGGGCTCTAAAGCGAGGGTCTCCATGCTTAGTAAAGCGAAGGGAAGTTTATTTGATGCGGTCACTTGGTTGCTCATTGGATTTTCCTGAAAGAAGATATGGTTTGCTGATTCGCACAAGCGCGTCGCTGTTTGCAAATCCAAGCTAGACCGCTCGAAATCGAGAATCTACTGTCATATCTGACAGTCCCGATGAGCGGTAGGTATTAGTTCGATTAGCGGTTGACAGATGTCGACATCCGACGGAGGTTTATCAGAGAGTCTCAGTTTTGAGCACGTCCTGTCGGTCTTGCAGACTGTTTGCATGTTGCGACCGTTTTATTGAGTCGAGCCTGATGCCCCACGACTACCAAGCCCTTTCGTTTTGCATGTCATTGAACCTGTTCATGATTTATCTGCAACCAACGGTTGTAACTTCATCTCAGACAGGTACAATGGCGCGGCTCGCCGACAGGCAAGCATCGTTATGGTGACCCCATCGGTCCCCCCGCAACGATTACCCGTGAACCTGGTCAGATCCGGAAGGAAGCAGCCACAGCGGGAACATTGTGTGCCGGGGTGTGGCTGGTGGGGGCACCACCTTAACGAACCACCGAAGGCTTCAGACAGAACTGCATGGGTTTCGCCCACTGCGGTTTTTTTATGCCTGCGATTTGGCTAGTGGCGTTGATCCGCCATCAGAAACGCGCGGCTCAGCCGCGCAGCATCCCGGTGCCCGTGCGGCTGTCGGCAGCGAACAGTGGCATACTCCCTCGCCTGGCATTGAGAGGTAAGGCAAGTGGGTGAAATCGACGATCTGACCCGGGAAAAACTGCGCGAATGGCAGATGCGGCGTCTGGAAGTCAAAGCGCAGATGGAGGATCAGCCCGAGCGCACGCTGGAACTGTCGCGAGTGCTCGACCTGATGGATGAGGAGCACGCCGCGATTCTGGCGGCTTCGACCGTGTTCAATGCGGCTGAAGAAACTGCGCAGCCGGTCGCGGTGCAGGGCCAGCCCGTCATCACTGAATCGGTGGCCGGCCAGTACGACCTGCAACTGCATGCCAGCGCGCAAAACCCTGAACACCTGCGCAAACTGCTGGAAATGGCGCTCTACGAAGTGCAGGCGCAGATCGATGCGGGGGCGGTGGCCAGCGGCACTGAACGACGCGGCATGTCCGGCACGCTCGGCGGCTACTCCTTCGAACTGCGGATCAGCCCCGAGTCCGGCAGTGAGAGAAACTTGCCGCAATCCCAGGAAATGCACGACGAGAATGACCAGGACTGATCTGGTGTTGTATTAAAGCCCAGGCGGCGAGGTTGTATGCACCCGGAACATTTTGATTTGGCCACCCCGGTATTTCTGCCCATCACCCATGATGCGTGTACGGCGCTGTTGCAGCCCGAGGGTGACGCGACACTGGCCCGCCTGAGCGACCCGGAACTGGCGGCAGTGCTGGTCATTCAGAACCTCGCCCAGGCTACGGAACAGGATTTGAGCGCCAGCGCAGCGGAGAAGATTCTCGCCAGACTCATTGACTGGTCTGTCACCTCTCGGCGCACCGGATCGGCGGGACTGCTTGCAGAGGCGCGGCGTCTGTTCGATTCGCGCAAATTGTATTTCGGCCTCAATGCGCTCAAAGGCCTGAACTTGCGCTTTCTCATGGCCGATGAAGTCGCCGCGCAGGCATTTCTGTTGCCCGGCGGGCAATGGGATGTGGACTACAAGATCCGCCATCAGCAACAGAACAACCCGTTTCGCCAGCAAATGGTCACGCCACGTGAGCGCGAGCACTGGTTAAGCGCAGCGCAGGACAAACTGCTGCGAACCTTCCGTGCCAACTTCGACGAAGACCTGCACGTGCAGGGTTATGCGGGCATCGGCAAGAGCTACATGCTCAGCGCGCTGATCGAATGCCTGCGCTCGAAACGCACTCTGGTGCTGGCGCGCACCCCGGCGAAACTGGCGACGCTGCGCAAGCACATCGTGCAGGTCCACGACACGGAAATTGGCCAGACCTTTTTCGATTTCGCCCAGGCTCAGCTGCTTGGTCCCCGGTTGCCTATGGCCAGGACGCCCGCGCGTCTCCCGAGCAAACAGGCGCTGGCGCAGGAACTGAATATCTTCGGCTTTCGCCACCACGACGGGCCGAGCACCCTCGAAGTTTGTCTGCGCGTGCTCAAGCTGTACTGCGCCTCAAGAGATCACACGCTGTCCGCCAGACACTTGCCGCACTTCCAGCAGCCCTTGACCGGCGCAGACTCGCAAGCGCTGCTGGAATACTCCAGTCGCCTGTGGGTGTATCTGGAGGCCAACCCGGCCTGGGCCAGCCAGAGCGGTTTTCCGACGTTGCTCATGATCAAGCGCGCCAGTCTCGCCGGTTGCCGCGTCCCGCCGCGCTACACCCATGTGATCATCGACGAAAGCCAGGACGTGCCGGCGTCGCTGCTGCAAATCATCGAGCGCGGGCAGCAGGTGCTGATCACCCTCGGCGATGAGTATCAGCAGGCCACGGGCGAGGCGCCCAAGCGCAAGCGTGAAGTTCGTCAGAGCGATATCTGCTATTCGGTGCGCTCGGGGCGCAATGTCGAGCGCCTGGTCAATCCGCTGATCTCGCGCCACACGCACAAGAGCAAAGTGCCGTTCGAAGGCGCTCGTCACGCCGATGTCGATATCGAGTACTACCCGCAAGCCTTCGTGCCGCCCGAAGGTTGCGTGGTGCTGACCGCTTCACCGTGGGACACGATGATGTGGGCTATCCACCTGCACGATTGCAATTGCGCTTTCAGTTTCCCCGACCGGGAAGCGCAGGACGACATCAAGCATTTCATGACCACCGCCATCGAGCTGTTCCGGCGCGATTTCTACAATGCCGGGTCCAGCGGGAAAGGACCGCACCCGTATTTCAGCGACATGGCTGATTGGCAGCAGGTGCGAGAGGCCAACCGTTTCGACGAGGCGTTTTTGTGGATCGAAGCGCAACTGCAGAACGGCTTCATGATTGCCGACCTGACGCGACTGAGCCAAAAGATCATCGAGCCGGGCAAAGCCTGTCTGTTGATGATGGCCGAGCGGGCTGGCGGCATGGAGTTCAGGCGCGTGCTGTTGACCCGGACGTTGCTCAGTAACGAGAAATTCAAGGATGCCTACGAGTTCGATCAGCGCATCTGCGCGGTGTACATCGCCGTGTCCCGTGCCCGGCAGCAGCTCTATCTGCCTTACGACGTGGTCGAGTGGATCGATTATCACCACAGCCGCGAGCCGAAATTCCGCGAATCGCACGGTTATTGACCCGGCCAACCCTGTGGGAGCGAGCCTGCTCGCGAAGGCGTTGGCGTGTTCAACAACTGTGTCGCCTGACATACCGCTTTCGCGAGCAGGCTCGCTCCCACAGGCGGTTAGGGTGTGGTTGAAGAGGCGCCGGTGTACAACCGGATAATGTCGTCGATCTCGCCGGACATTTTCATCCGCAGCAACGTGCGCAGGATCCGCTGCACCGGCACCTTCGGGTCGTTCCTCACATAGCAGCCGATATTCTGTTCCTGCAGCACCGCGACCCCTTGCAGCTGCTGCTCCGGCAAGAGGCGCTGATTGATCCAGTCCAGCGTCCACTGATTGCTCACCGCATAGCGATAGCGTCCGGCGAGGAGCTTTTCCAGTACCTGTTCCTGATTGCGCGCATCTTCGCGTTGCAACTGGTCGGCGTCGAACAGCGGTTGCAGGGTAGGGTAGCTGTAGCCGAGGACGGTGCCGATGGCCTGGCGCGGCAACTGGGCGGGATTGATCTGCGCCGGTTGTTCCTTGCGGCTGATCAGCAGGTCGCGCTGAAACCACAGCGGCACGCTCCAGATGTAATCGCCGGACTGATTCGGCAGCCACGACTGTGCGGCATAGCAGCGCACGTCGATGTCGCCGTGCTCCATGGCGCTCTGTACCCGCGCGCGCGGGAGGACGACGAATTGCGCCGGCGCGCCGACCTGGGTCGCCAAGCTGAGCAAGACGTCGTGCAGGATGCCCTGGGTCGGTCTGCCGCCTTGCAGTTGCACCATCGGCATCGCCCAACTGTCCGGCACGGCGAAGCGCAATGGCGCTTGCGCTGCCATCGCGTTGAGGCTGATACCCAGCAATGCCGCCACGGCCCACCGCATAGACGCTCCGGTAATTCCCCATCCCGAGCTGATAAAAGCCTCTGCTGATGCAGCTTAGCCATATTAGACGAGGACACCGGATGCAATTTTGCCCTTGCTCCGCTAGCATTAGCCGCTTCTGCTTCCTTCGCTGCGACGGTTTTCGATGAGTTATCAGGTTCTTGCACGTAAATGGCGTCCACGCTCGTTCCGCGAAATGGTCGGCCAGACCCATGTGCTCAAGGCTCTGATCAATGCCTTGGACAGCCAACGGCTGCACCACGCCTACCTGTTCACCGGGACGCGCGGGGTCGGCAAGACCACCATCGCGCGGATCATTGCCAAGTGCCTGAACTGCGAGACAGGTATCACTTCCAGCCCCTGCGGCGAATGTTCGGTGTGCCGCGAGATCGATGAAGGGCGTTTTGTCGACCTGATCGAGATCGACGCCGCCAGCCGCACCAAGGTCGAAGACACCCGCGAACTGCTCGATAACGTGCAGTACGCGCCAAGCCGTGGGCGCTTCAAGGTCTACCTGATCGACGAAGTGCACATGCTGTCCAGCCATTCCTTCAATGCGCTGCTGAAAACCCTCGAAGAGCCGCCGCCCTACGTCAAGTTCATCCTGGCGACCACCGATCCGCAGAAACTTCCGGCAACCATTCTTTCGCGCTGCCTGCAGTTCTCCCTGAAAAACATGACGCCGGAGCGTGTGGTCGAGCATTTGACCCACGTGCTGACCGCAGAAAACGTACCGTTCGAAGACGACGCACTGTGGCTGCTCGGCCGCGCTGCTGACGGCTCGATGCGTGACGCCATGAGCCTGACTGATCAGGCCATCGCGTTCGGTGAAGGCAAGGTGCTCGCCACCGACGTGCGCGCGATGCTCGGCACGCTGGATCACGGTCAGGTCTATGACGTGCTGCATGCGCTGATCGAAGGCGATGCCAAGGCGCTGCTCGAAGCCGTGCGGCATCTGGCCGAGCAAGGCCCGGACTGGAACGGCGTGCTCTCGGAAATTCTTAACGTGCTGCACCGCGTGGCCATCGCTCAGGCGCTGCCGGAAGGGGTCGACAATGGCCACGGCGACCGTGATCGGGTATTGGCCCTGGCCCAGGCACTGCCGGCCGAAGATGTGCAGTTCTATTACCAGATGGGCCTGATCGGTCGCCGCGATTTGCCGCTGGCGCCGGATCCGCGCGGCGGCTTCGAAATGGTCTTGCTGCGGATGCTCGCGTTCCGCCCGGCGGATACGGCGGATGCGCCGAGGCAACCGCTAAAGCCAGTGGGGATCAGCCAGGCCACAGTTGATTCCGCAAACTCAGTGGCTGCCGCGCCGAAGCCTGCGCCGGTGGTCGCTGCGGCTGTTGCGCCCACACCTGCGCCCGCACCGGTAGCGGCGCCGGTTGCCGAGCCAGAACCTGTGGCGCCGGTTGTCGAAGCACAACCGCAGCCTGAGCCAGTCGCCGTCGAAGCCGTGGTCGATCTGCCGTGGAACGACCCGGTGGAAGCCGAGGCCGAGCCTGCGCCCGTTCAGCAACCCGCCGTCGAACCAGTGCTGGAAACCGCTGGCGAGCAGCCCGAGCTGCCGCCGATGCCGCTGCCGACCCCGGACAGCGTGGTGCCGGATGCGCCGGAGTGGGCCGCTGCGCCAATTCCCGAGCCGTCCGTCGCCGAGGTTGATGCCGCTACGCCGGGCATGGACATGGACGACGAACCGCCGCTGGATGAAGACTACATCGAGCCGGACATGGATTCGGCCTACAGCTATCTCGACGAACTGGCCAGCGAACACGCCGCCGATCCCGAGCCTGAGCCCGAGCCGGAACCTGCCGCCGCACCGGCCACCGGCCTGGCCCTGCAATGGCTGGAGCTGTTCCCGAAGCTGCCGATTTCCGGCATGACCGGCAGCATCGCCGCCAACTGCACGTTGATTGCGGTCGACGGCGACCACTGGCTGATGCACCTTGACCCGGCCCACAGCGCCCTGTTCAACGCCACGCAACAGCGTCGTCTCAACGACGCGTTGAACCAATTCCACGGGCGCACGCTGACCCTGACCATCGAGCTGATCAAGCCCGAGCAGGAAACCCCGGCCCAGGCCGCCTCGCGCCGCCGCGCCAATCGCCAGCGTGAGGCGGAGGAATCGATCCACGGTGATCCGTTCATCCAGCAGATGGTTCAGCAGTTCGGCGCGGTGGTGCGAAGCGATACTATTGAACCTGTCGACGCCTTGGTCACCCAAGGCTAATAACTGAAGGTGCTCGGCCAAGATGGCCGGGCGCTGTTTTATCCAAGTACGTTTGAGGTGATTCCCATGATGAAAGGTGGCATGGCCGGCCTGATGAAGCAGGCGCAGCAGATGCAGGAAAAAATGGCCAAGATGCAGGAAGAACTGGCCAACGCCGAAGTCACCGGCAAGGCCGGCGGCGACATGGTCACCGTGGTGATGACCGGTCGTCACGACGTTAAAAGCGTGAGCATCGACCCAAGCCTGGTCGAAGGCCTGAGCGAAGACGACAAAGAAATGCTGGAAGCCGTGGTCGCTGCCGCCGTCAACGACGCCGTGCGCAAGATCGAAGCCAACAGCCAGGAAAAAATGGGTAGCATGACCGCCGGCATGAACCTGCCAGCGGGTATGAAACTGCCGTTCTGATTCGCCTTTGGGCGGCAGATGAGCTACACAAAATGCCAGGCATTGCGCCTGGCATTTTTGTTTCTGCCTGATGGACATATGCCGGCTGGACTGACGCCTTCGCGAGCAGGCTCGCTCCCACATTTGGAATGCATTCCCCTGTGGGAGCGAGCCTGCTCGCGAATGAAGTCACCTCGGCACAACTGAAGAAACATCGAACACACCACCGCTACCAAGGTCTGCTCCCTATACACCGAATTCCCCATTCACAGGAGACGCTGACATGTCCGACCCTCTCACCCTCAATCAACGCTTCGTCCTCGCCTCGCGCCCGACCGGCGCGCCGACCCCGGAGAACTTTCGTCTGGAGCGCGAGGCGCTGCCGGATCTGCAGGACGGCCAGGTATTGCTGAAAACCCTATACCTGTCGCTCGACCCGTACATGCGCGGACGTATGAGCGACGCTCCGTCCTACGCTGCGCCAGTGCAAATCGGCGAAGTCATGACCGGCGGCGCGGTCAGCCGGGTCGAGCAGTCCAATCACCCGAAATTCCACACCGGTGATCTGGTGGTTGGCGCCACCGGTTGGCAGAGCCACAGCATCAGCGACGGTCGCAACATCATGCCGATCCCGGCCGGCCTGCCGAGCCCGTCGATGGCCCTCGGCGTCCTGGGCATGCCGGGCATGACCGCGTACATGGGCCTGATGGACATCGGCCAGCCGAAAGAAGGCGAAACCCTGGTGGTGGCTGCGGCGTCCGGCGCCGTCGGCTCGGTGGTCGGGCAAGTGGCGAAGATCAAAGGTCTGCGCGCGGTCGGTGTGGCCGGTGGGGCCGAGAAGTGCAAATACGTGGTCGAAGAGCTGGGTTTTGATGCCTGCATCGACCACAAGGCCGACGACTTCGCCGAACAGCTGGCCAAAGCCTGTCCAAACGGCATCGACATTTATTATGAGAACGTCGGCGGCCATGTCTTCGACGCAGTCTTGCCGTTGCTCAACCCCAAGGCGCGCATCCCGTTGTGCGGCCTGATCGCCGGCTACAACGCCGCCGAGGCGCCGACCGGCCCGGATCGCCTGCCGATGCTGCAACGCACTTTGCTCACCAAGCGTGTGCGTATTCAGGGCTTCATCGTCTTCGACGATTACGGTGATCGTCAGCCGGAATTCATCAGCCACATGGTGCCGTGGGTACGCGACGGCAAGGTGAAATTCCGCGAGGACGTGGTCGAAGGCCTGGAGCAGGCGCCCGAGGCGTTCATCGGTCTGCTGGAAGGGCGCAACTTCGGCAAACTGGTGGTCCGGGTCGCCCAGGACTGAGGATTTGACGCTGGCCAGAGGCGCGGGTATAAACCGCGTCTCGTTGTTTAGTCGGACTGTTTACCCATGAGCTTCAGCCCTTTGATTCGCCAACTGATCGACGCTCTGCGCACCTTGCCAGGCGTGGGTCAGAAAACCGCTCAGCGCATGGCGTTGCAGTTGCTCGAACGTGATCGCAGCGGCGGTACGCGTCTGGCCCAGGCCTTGAGCCAGGCCATGGAAGGCGTCGGCCATTGCCGCCAGTGCCGCACGCTGACCGAAGACGATCTGTGCCCGCAATGCGCCGACCCGCGCCGCGATGACACGCTGCTTTGCGTGGTCGAAGGGCCGATGGACGTTTATGCGGTGGAGCAGACCGGCTTCCGTGGCCGCTATTTCGTGCTCAAGGGGCACTTGTCGCCGCTGGATGGCCTGGGGCCGGAAGCGATCGGTATTCCGCAACTGATGGCGCGGATAGAAGAGGCGGGGACCTTTACCGAAGTCATCCTCGCCACCAACCCGACAGTGGAAGGCGAGGCGACGGCGCACTACATCGCGCAGTTGCTCAACAACAAAGGCCTGGTCGCCTCGCGGATTGCCCACGGCGTGCCGCTGGGCGGTGAGCTGGAGCTGGTCGACGGCGGCACGCTGGCGCATTCGTTTGCCGGGCGTAAACCGATTTCCCTCTAAAAATCAAAAGATCGCAGCCTTCGGCAGCTCCTACAGGGAACGCATTTCAATGTAGGAGCTGCCGAAGGCTGCGATCTTTTGATCTTCTGCATCTTGAATACCAAGCAAGCGCTCGGTTAAGTTCGGCGAACCCTTCCGTGGAGCTCGCCCATGCCTGCCTTTCAGGAATACTTCGACCCCAGTCATCAATTGGTCCGCGACAGCGTCAGACGTTTCGTCGAACGCGAGATCCTGCCGGACATCAATCAGTGGGAAGAAGCCGAAAGCTTTCCCCGAGAGCTGTACCTCAAGGCCGGTGCGGCGGGCATTCTCGGTATCGGTTATCCCGAAGCGCTTGGCGGCAGCCATGAGGGCGATCTGTTCGCCAAGGTCGCCGCCAGTGAAGAGCTGATGCGCTGTGGCTCTGGTGGCCTGGTGGCAGGGCTGGGTTCGCTGGATATCGGTTTGCCGCCGATCGTCAAATGGGCGCGGCCTGAAGTGCGAGAGCGGGTCGTCCCCCAAGTGCTCAGCGGCGAAAAGATCAGCGCCCTGGCGGTGACCGAGCCCGGTGGCGGTTCCGACGTGGCCAACCTGCAAACCCGCGCCGTGCGTGAAGGCGACTGCTTCCGGGTCAGCGGCAGCAAGACCTTTATCACCAGCGGTGTGCGCGCGGATTTCTACACCGTCGCGGTGCGTACCGGTGCGCCGGGGTTCGGCGGTATCAGTCTGTTGCTGATCGAGAAGGGCACGCCGGGTTTCAGTGTCGGTCGGCAACTGAAGAAAATGGGCTGGTGGGCGTCGGACACCGCTGAATTGTTCTTTGACGATTGCCGCGTGCCTGTAGGAAACCTCATTGGCGGAGAGAACATGGGCTTCGCCTGCATCATGGGCAATTTCCAGAGCGAACGCCTGGCGCTGGCATTGATGGCCAACATGACTGCGCAATTGGCGCTGGAGGAGAGCCTGAAGTGGGCGCGCGAGCGTGAGGCGTTCGGCAAGCCCATCGGCAAGTTTCAGGTGATCAAACATCGCCTCGCCGAAATGGCCACGGCGCTGGAAGTGTCGCGCGAGTTCACTTACCGGCAAGCGGCGAAAATGGCGGCGGGGCAGAGCGTGATCAAGGAGATTTCCATGGCGAAGAACTTCGCCACCGACACCTCGGACCGGATCACCACCGAAGCGGTGCAGATTCTTGGCGGGCTCGGTTACATGCGTGAAAGCCTGGTGGAGCGGCTGTATCGGGATAACCGCATTCTGTCGATTGGCGGCGGAACGCGGGAAGTGATGAATGAAATCATCAGCAAGCAGATGGGGCTTTGATCAAAGCGTGAGGGCTGCTTGTGAGCAAGCTCGCCCGGAGGGACTGCGAAGATAATTTGAATCAAATTCGCCGCGAAGGCGGGGTGACTGCATCACGGACCGGCAGTTACATTCCCCAAGAGCAGTACAGCAGGATGACTTTTTACCAAGGACAGGTATTTTTCATGACCGGCATTACCCCAGCGCCCACACATCTTCCGTTTGTGGCCAGTACATCTGATAACCACGCGCACCCACCAGCCGACAAAGTCGAGTCATTGACCACCCTTGAGGGATCAAGTGGGGATATTGCGTTACCTCCCGACCTCGCCAAAACCGCCAGCGCCGAGTTGCGCCCCTTGGGCAATCTCGGAGGAGCGTTGTCATGGTCGATTCCCTTGAGCACGGACGAGCAGCGCCGCTTGCGTCTTGTCACAATGAGCCATCAACACCATTTGGGCGATCAGCCGCTGGTCATGCAAACCAAAGGCGGTGTACTGGAGTTCCTGAACTATTTCGACCCCATCCCCATAATGGCGCAGCATGAGCCGGCGAAGATGCTGGAAGCGTTGGTCGGTTCTCCACAAGGGCAGCTGATGGGCAAAGCGCTGCAACATAAAATGCAGGGCATGGAAAGCGATAGCAGCGTCACGGATTACCTGCTGGCCGGAATTGCTCTGCAGATGGATCCTGAATCAATCTTCGCCCCCGATCGCAATAAAATCGCTGGTTTTGATCTGGCCAGTGAACAGTATTGGGGAGAGGCTCCTCGCGCGGTCGTGGATGGTCTTGCTGAGCACTTGAGATCGACAGGTCGCACCAGCGCCGCAATGGCACAAGTCGGTGCCCGCATCCTGATTGCCAGAATTGCCCCGTCTCTGTTGATTCAGAAGATTCCTCCTAATGTAACCATCGGCAGTCAGGCCTGGGCCAACGTGACGATCGCGGCAATGACGATAGAGGCTTTGCACCCGGGCAAGGTTCTCGACATGACGTTCGCTCAGGTCATGAGTGATGCTGATCAATTTCGCGAGATCGATACCGCCGCCACTCAACGCACCCAGACAGTTTCGGTACTGGATTGGGCAATAGCCAACGGAGTGATAAAAAAAACCAACGATGATACGTACACGGTCGCGACGCTTGAAGCGGCGAGAAACGCATTCAACGCACAACTTGATGAGCGGCTTACTGCCTCCAGCATACTGACCCGGGAGCTACCAACGCGCAGAGAAATCGCACTGACAATCCTGAAGAACCGATTCGGTGATCTAGGCGCGCTGTTTGAAGTGAAGGCGCTCAGTACAGATATCTATCGAGGGGAGAGCGGCCAAAGAGGATTCGCCGGGACTCATTCGCTTCTAGATTACGCGATGATGGACCTGCCCAATCTGCGGCCCCTCACGTCAAGCGACGCTCGCCTCCCGCTAGACGCTGTAAACGATAATCCGACATTTGGCGTACTGGCGGTTTTCGAAGAGCAGTTCGCCACTGCAATCAGAGAAAAAAAATCTGCCGTCGCTACAACGATCAGGCACATGATCGCGCAGCTTCCATTGGCAGACAGGAAGACTCTGCAATTCGCAAAACTCACCTTCTTCCAGGAAACTTCGTATACATCCGACGGTTTTTTCAATAATAGTCCGGAACAAAAAGAGCCTTGGCTGCTCCTCAGAACCGAGTTGCGCGGAAACTTTCAAGCGTACGAGATCAATTTCGAGAAAGGTACGATTGCACAGGCGAACCTGTACAGAGCGAAGAGCAGGCAATCAAGAGATGCCAACAAATACTTTGCGACCAAAGAGCTTAAACCAAGAGACACCGGAAATGATCTCGATCACGAGCGATCTTCGAACGACTCGCTGTTGAACAGCTTCCACAGCGCTCGGGCCCGTTGCATTGCCGATGTATTTCTCCAGCACCTTGATCTCGATGATCCTGCAATAAAACAATTGGCACGCGGGCAAACCCCGTTAGATGCGTATTTCGCTCCCAGGCCCTTGAACGATTTTCTGCTGAACCTGATTCCTTTCCGTTCTGCGATAGTCAATCTTAAGGCCGGCAGTTATGGCGAGGCAGCATTTGATCTGCTGGTGGACGTATTCGGATTTCTCACTGCTGGCGCTGCAACTGCCGGAAAACTTCTCAAGATCGGACGTACTGCCGTTTCTGCCGGAGCCAGGGTACTGAGGTCGGTCAACGTCATCGGTGTGTCGGCCATAGAAATGCTCAATCCCGTCAGTGGATTGGGAGATTTGGCCAGACTTGTCGGCGTTGGCGGCTTGTACGTAGTGTCCAAAGGCGCCAGAGCGATCAACAGACTCAGGGGGGCGGCCGCCAGTTACGATGTCTTGAAAGCGGTGAGCAAACAGTACGACGCTGCGGCGATCGGGGGGTTGAATGTAGCGGGACAGAAGTTGGAGGTCGCTGCGGTCCTAAGGGGCGGACATTGGTATGCCTTTGACGCCGATTCCATGAGGCCTTTCGGCAGTGCGCTGGACCAATTCAACGTCGCGACTCAGGCTGTTGCAGGTCATGTGTCGACTGCGCACATCGGCCAGGCGCAGGCGCTGAGCCATAAGCGCTACGGTCGTTTCGCCGTTCCCGAGTCACGCATCGCCGGACTCACGCGTAACACTCAAGGTGTGTATGTTGCAGCCGACGGGCACCTGTCCCACATTCGTCATACAGATCACCGCGGGAGAGCCGCTGTTTACGAGGTGCGGCAGATCGCGCGTACGGAAGACGGTTTTCTTCAGGCGCGGGTCTATCACGAAAACCGGCAAACCGAGCTGCTCGTGCAGCATCTTCAGGGCGACCAATGGCAACGCCTGGGTGTGCCCGGTGGGGGGGAAATAACCGCCGAACATTTGCGCACCTGGGAGGCATTACCAGTCGAGGAGCAGTCGAGACTTACCCGGCAGGGCTTCGCACGGCAGAATCGCCTCTCCGTAAAAACCTTTGAACATTACGTGAACGCTGATGGCCAACTGAGTGAAACCGGCGTGCTCCTGCGTGACCGCGCCGCCGGAACACCTTTCAATGAGATCACTGCAACGCGGATCCAGAGTTGGCAGAACATGACACAGCTGGCGCGTGATGCCATGACCATGGACGGGTTTGCCGCTTATCACCACCTTAATCCGCGTTCGTTCAGAAGTTATGTCCGTTTGGATGGCAGCCTCGGGCCTATGGGCGAATCGCTGATGTTCCGGGCGGGTGGTGGCACGTATGACAAAATTACCGATGCTCATCTGGTTCAGTGGAAAGTGATGCTCGAGCAACCGGCCAACTCACTCACGGCAAATCAGTTCCAGATGCAGCACAGGCTCGATCCACGACATTGGGCAAAATACGTCAACCACAATGGCTCGTTGAAGGAGGCGGCCGTGCGACGTCTCGCACGGGCCAGCCCGGCAGCTGCCCGCACGGGACAAGGCAACATACAGAGAATTTCCGCTGCCGATCTGCAAACCTGGCAGGCCTTGTCATCCGAGGAACAGCTGCGGCTGACCCGAAAGGGATTTGCCCGGGAGCATCATTTGTCCGTAAAAACCTTCGAGCACTGTGTGCAGCCTGACGGCCAGTTGAGCGCTACAGGTGTGCTGGTGCGTGATCGTCCGGCTGACGCCCCCTTCAATGAGATCAACGAAGTGCACATCCGCAGCTGGCAAAACATGACTCAGCAGGCGCGGGATGCAATGACCACAGACGGATTTGCCGCGCATCACCATGTCAATCTCAATACGTTCAGAACTTACATACGGCCCAACGGTGTTTTGACGCCCAGCGGCGAATCCCTATTATTCAGATTCGCTGGAGGTTCCTACAACACGATTACCGATGAGCATATACGCCAGTGGAGCAGGCTCCTGGCGCAAGCGGATGGCTCGGTCACTCAAGAGGCGTTCCTGCGTCAGCACGGGCTGAATCCCAATCTGTGGAAATTTCAGGTCAAACCCGATGGTTCCTTGAGGGAGGCGACCGCGCAACGTCTGCAACGTGCGCAGCCCTCCCACCAGCTGCCTCCCGTTCAGGCGCCCGGTGTACGCAGGAACGTGATCACTGGCGAGCATTTGCGCGCCTGGGAGGCCTTGGCGCCCGAGGAACAGCGCAAACTCGGCCCGCAGGGCTTTGCCCAACAGCACCACCTCAGCCTGAAAACCTTTGACTACTACGTACAACCTGACGGCCAGCTAAGCACCACTGGTGTTCTTGTGCGTGACCGCCCAGCGAGCACGCCTTTCAATAAGGTCACCGCCATGCACATCCAGACCTGGCGAGGCATGACGGCGCAAATGCGAGACGTAACGACCCTGGAGGGATTCGCCGGTCAGTACCATCTCCATCCGAGCACACTTAAAAATTACCTGCAGACGGATGGGCGCGTGACATCAATGGGTGAAGCTCTGCTGTTCAAGGCAGGAGGAGGCACCTACAACCCGATTACTGATGAGCATCTACGTCAATGGAGCACGCTGTTTGCCAGTGCGGACAACTCCGTTACAGCAGAGCAGTTCGTCAGTCGCAACAGACTCAACCCGCTAAACTGGACAAATTACGTCAAGGCCAATGGTTCATTAAAAGATAAAACGCGGCGACGTCTGGATCGGGCAGGTGCAAACACCACGTCACCTTCAGTTGGAACAGAAACGGATGCGGGAGCGAAAAAACAGACCATCACGGCTGAGCACCTGCGGGCCTGGGAGGCGTTACCGCCCGAGGAACAGTTGGAAATTACCCGCAAGGGATTTGCCCACAGGCATAATCTCGCGCCCAAAACCTTTGAGTATTACGTGCAGCCCGAAGGTCAGTTGAGCGCTGCTGGCGTGATTGTGCGTGATCGTCTCGCTGCTTTGCCTTTCAATGAGGTGAGCGAAGTCAACATTCGTCGCTGGCAAGGCATGACGCAGCAGGCTCGTGATGCAATGACCCTGCAAGGTTACGCCGGTCTTCACCATCTCAATCCCGGAACATTCCGATCGTATGTGCGGCGAAATGGCAGCTTGGGACCCGACGGCGAGGCGCTGCTGAACCGGCTGGCTGGTCGCACCTATAACTTGATCACCGATGACCATTTACGCCAATGGCGCACGCAGCTCGGGAAGGCCGATAACTCGGTAACTTCCGCGCAGTTCATGCGTCAACACCAGTTCAATCCGGTCAGTTGGGGGCGGTTTGTCGACGGTGACGGTTCCCTGAAAGAGGCGGCTGTGAGCCGCCTCGATCGTGCACAGCACGCTGCCGCTGAGCAGGCGGATACGACACGAAAACGACCGGCGTCCGACCCTCTCGACCCTCCGCTGAAATCTGCCAGGCGGAGCAGATTCGAAGATCCGCCACAGGACGCAGAAATCCCCGGCCCGTCCTCGGCAGTCGAGCCCGACGTGGTCGAAATCGTGCCCGGAGGTTCTCGACCGTTACGTCGCCACCAGATCGACAATACGCTGCCGATTCTGCAGGATCCGGCGAACCCGAGACTCAGCTTGACCCGGTCACTTGAAGGGCCCATTGATGAGATCCGTATCGCCTACTGGAATGGTCTGCTTGACGGCCTCGATAGTGCAACGAAAGAGCGGGTGTCGACCCAGATCAAGGCGTCGATCAAAGACTGGCTGCGTACCGAGGGGCAACACCAGTCCCGATTTGATGAATGCCTGAAAGTGGTCGCTGCAATGGATGATGATGGGCCGGCCCGCGGCGCTTGCGTTTGCGCGCGGCGCGATATTCCCCAATTTGAAGTGCTCGGACCTTATGCGGGCAAATACCATCCATCAGAGGCGTCATTGTTTCAAGAGCAACGCAAGCAAGGTTCAGAGGCCGTGCTGACGTATATTTTCGGCACACGTTCGGGGAGGCGTACGGTGAGCGGGCTGCACACTGGCAATACCTTGAGCCTGATCAACACTTCGCAACTGAAAAACGGACCTGTGTGGAAGTCGAACAATGTCACCTCCATCTCGGTCGGGAAAAACCTGACGTTCTATGTGGCGCTTTCGGATATCAAGAAGGGAGATGAATTGTTGTTGGACTATGGGCCGTTCTATCAGCCGGTGCCTGATATCGCGATCAAGCCGGATCCGGGTCGCTGAGTTGAAGTTTCGCAGGTTTGATCGTCAGCACCGGCAATCAAAGAAGACGCGGCGGGACAGGGAAGTGGTGGACGAGATCATCAGAACGCAGATAGGGCTTTCGATTTTGCAGTGGAGTTGAAGGCCTCTTCGCGAGCAGGCTCGCTCCCACAGTTGAAATGCATTCCCCTGTGGGAGCGAGCCTGCTCGCGAAAGCGGCCTGTCAGACGCTGCTTATTTATCGGTCAAAGCAAACTGCGTCAGGCAAAACGTCGGGATGCCCATGTCCTGCAAGCGCTGCGAACCTTGCAGCTCTGGCAGGTCAATGATCGCCGCCGCTTCATGCACCCGCGCGCCCATGCGGCGAATCAGGTTGGCTGCTGCGATCAGCGTGCCGCCGGTAGCGATCAGGTCATCGAACATCACCACCGAATCGCCTTCACACAGGCTGTCGGCGTGCACTTCCAGAAACGCTTCGCCGTACTCGGTCGCATAACCTTCGGCGAGCACGTCCGCCGGCAGTTTGCCTTGCTTGCGGAACAGCACTAGCGGCTTGTTCAACTGATAGGCCAGTACCGAACCGATCAGGAAGCCACGGGCATCCATGGCGCCAATGTGGGTGAAGTCGGCTTCGACGTAGCGGTGGACGAAGCTGTCCATCACCAGGCGCAGGGCCGTCGGCGACTGGAACAATGGGGTGATGTCGCGAAAGATCACGCCCGGTTTCGGAAAGTCGATCACGGGGCGGATCAGGGATTTGATGTCGAAGGAGTCGAAGACCATCGGGGTGTCCTGGCAGGGCTGCAAACGGCGCAGTATACCCGCGGCTGAAACGATTCGCTCAACCGCGGGTCGTGATCAGCCTTCGATCGAGCCGCCGGCCAGCGCACACAGCTGGATCGGGTCGAGGATGTGAATCTCTTTGCCCTCGGCGGCAATCAGCTCGTTCTGCTGGAAACGGGTGAACACCCGCGACACGGTTTCCACCGCCAGGCCCAGGTAATTGCCGATTTCATTGCGCGACATGCTCAGGCGGAACTGGTTGGCCGAGAAGCCGCGAGCGCGGAAGCGGGCTGACAGGTTGACCAGAAAAGTAGCGATGCGCTCGTCGGCGGTCTTCTTCGACAGCAGCAGCATCATTTGCTGATCGTCGCGAATCTCGCGGCTCATCACCCGCATCAACTGGCGGCGCAGTTGTGGTAATTGCAGCGCGAGTTCGTCGAGGCGTTCGAAGGGAATTTCGCAGACCGAAGTGGTTTCCAGCGCCTGGGCCGAGACCGGGTGTTTTTCGGTGTCCATGCCCGACAGGCCAACCAGTTCGCTCGGCAGGTGGAAGCCGGTCAGCTGTTCTTCGCCGGCATCGCTCAGGCTGAAGGTTTTCAGCGCGCCGGAGCGGACTGCATAAACGGAATCAAAGGTGTCGCCCTGGCGGAACAGGAACTCGCCCTTCTTCAGCGGGCGGCCGCGTTTAACGATTTCGTCGAGCGCATCCATGTCTTCCAGATTCAGAGAAAGTGGCAGGCAGAGCGGGGCCAGGCTGCAATCCTTGCAGTGGGCCTGGTTGTGAGCGCGCAGTTTGACTGGCTCGGACATTTCTTCAATCCTTGTGGGAAAACACACATAAGCCGTAAGGGTAACCCACGGAAGGACATTCAGGCCAGCACGCGGCGGCGTTGTCCTACAGACATAAAGCCGCAGCAGCTGCGGCCGATAACCCACTATCAGTACTCATCCAAGGAAGGCCCAGATGACCGCCATTGGCACGCTAAGCCCCGGTAGCAGCGGTATTGCTGCTTCGCCGGAGGTAACCGGTCCCGACGCTGCAATCGACCGCGACGACGCCTTGTCGAATACGGCAACCCCGACTTTGGTCGAGGGCGTCAAAGTGTCGCTGTCCGGCGCGGCCATCGCCAAATCCGCCGCTGTCGGCGGCGAAAACAGTGACATCGACAACAGTGGCTTGCCGGAGAACATCCAGCAGTTGCTGAAGATGATTCGCAAGATCCAAAAAGAAATCATCGAGAAAAAAGCCCGCATGGCGGCGGTCATGTCAGACAGAACCCTCTCCAACGAGGAAAAGATCAACAAGCTCGCCGCATTACGTGGCGCCATCGCCGCCCTCAACAGCGGCCTGATCACCGCCAACCTTTCCTTGTCGAAAGTCATGAACCAGTCGGCGCTCAACCCTGATCAGAACCTCAAGGTCGGCTCGTTGCTGACCAAGCCTTAAATCACTCGCGAGAAACGCTGGCGGTTCTGCTGCTCCAGGTACGCATCGAAAACCATGCACACCGAGCGCACCAGCAATCGGCCAGCCGGCAGCACCTCGATGCGCTCGCGCTCGAGCCTGATCAGGCCATCCTCGGCCATACCTTGCAACTGCGGCCACAGCGCGCCGAAGTAGCCTTGAAAATCGATGTTGAACTGCTGCTCGATCTCGGCGAACTCAAGTTTGAAATTGCAGATCAGCTGCTGAATGACTGCACGGCGCAAGCGGTCGTCGGCGTTGCACACCAGGCCGCGACTGGTCGCCAGCTGCGCGCTGGCCAGGCTGTTCTGATACGCGTTGAGGTCGCTGCTGTTCTGGCAGTACAAATCACCAATCTGGCTGATCGCCGACACGCCCAGACCAATCAGGTCGCAATGGCCGTGGGTGGTGTAACCCTGGAAATTGCGTTGCAGGGTCTGCTCTTCCTGAGCGATGGCCAGTTCGTCATCAGGCAAGGCGAAGTGGTCCATGCCGATGTAGCGGTAGCCGGCAGCGGTCAGTTGCTCAATGGTGCGCTGGAGCATTTCCAGCTTGTGCGCCGGGCTCGGCAAGTCGCTGCTGTTGATCCGCCGTTGCGGCATGAAGCGTTCCGGCAGGTGCGCGTAGTTGAATACCGAGAGGCGATCCGGTTGCAGACTGATCACTTCCTCGACGGTGCGGGCGAAATTGTCCGGTGTCTGCTTTGGCAGGCCGTAGATCAGATCAATGTTGATCGAGCGAAATTGCAGGGTTCGCGCCGCATCGATCACCGCGCGGGTTTCTTCCAGACTTTGCAGGCGATTGACCGCACGCTGCACCGCCGGGTCAAGATCCTGCAGGCCAATGCTGACCCGGTTGAAACCCAGTTCGCGCAGCAGGCCCATGGTCGACCAGTCGGCTTCGCGCGGGTCGATTTCAATGCCGTAATCGCCCGAGTCATCGTTGAGCAGATTGAAATGCTTGCGCAGGTGCGCCATCAACTGACGCAACTCGTCGTGGCTGAGAAAGGTCGGTGTGCCGCCACCGAAATGCAGTTGCTCGACGGTTTGCGCCGAGTCGAGGTGACAGGCAATCAACTGGATTTCCTGCTCGAGCCGTTGCAGATACGGCTGCGCACGGCCGCGATCCTTGGTGATGACCTTGTTGCAGGCGCAGTAGTAGCAAATGTTCGCGCAGAACGGCACATGCACGTACAGCGACAGCGGCCGCTGCGCCTTGCGGCTGTCGCGCAGGGCGTGGAACAGGTCGAAAGTGCCGACCTGACCGTGAAATTGCACGGCGGTCGGGTACGAGGTGTAGCGTGGCCCCGCCAGATCGTAGCGGCGGATCAGATCAGAGTCCCAACGAATGGCGTCGAGCATGCGGGCATTCCCCCGGATAGGCTGGCAGTGTGGCGAGTCTAGGGGAGGGCGTTACAGGGCATCTTGATTTGCATCAACGGCGAGGATTTGTGTTGTTCGTGCGGGCGTCTTCGCGAGCAGGCTCGCTCCCACATTGGATTTGCAGCGTACTCAAGACCTGTGGGAGCGAGCCTGCTCGCGAAGGCCGCGCCACACACTTAATGGCCCATAAGCCAATGCTGATGCGGGCCGGGAAGGGTCCATAAGCCGAACAGAATCACCAACAACCCGCCCGCCATGCGCACGCTGCGTTTGCGCAAGATCGCGGTCACCCGTTCAGCCGCCAGCCCGGTGGCGAGCAGCACCGGCCAGGTGCCGAGGCCGAAAGCGAGCATCAGCAACGCACTGTCCAGCGCATTGCCCTGACTCGCGCTCCACAGCAAGGTGCTGTAAACCAGCCCGCACGGCAGCCATCCCCACAGCGCACCGAGCAGCAAGGCACGTGGCAGGCTGGAAACCGGCAGCAAGCGATTCGCCACCGGTTGAATAAAGCGCCACAAACCACGCCCGAGCGCTTCGATACGCGTCAACCCGCTCCACCAACCGGCCAGGTACAAGCCCATGGCAATCAGCAGCAACCCGGCCAGTACGCGCATGAACAGCGCCGCCGGGCTGTTGGCGACGGCCCAGCCGGCGAGGCCGATGAGCAATCCCGCCGTGGCATAACTGAGAATCCGCCCGAGGTTATACGCCAGCAACAGACGAAAGCGCCGGCTGCGCTGCTCTTTGGGAATCGCCAGGGTCAGCGCGCCCATCAGGCCGCCGCACATGCCCAGACAATGGCCGCCACCAAGCAGGCCGAGAATCAGCGCCGAGACCAGCAGGGGCGCCAGTTCAAGCATGGGGCGGCGCCTTGTCGTCCGGTTTGCCGGCGTTGGCTTCGTCCACCGCAGCGGTGTGGTTCGGATCCTGATCGTCAAAAAGGATGCTGTGCGCCGGGCCGTCGAGGTCATCGTACTGACCGCTGTCCACCGCCCAGAAGAAGATGTACACGGCGATGGCGACGATCAGCAAGGCAGCGGGAATCATCACATAGAGAGCTGGCATCGGTAACTCCAGGCCCGCGCGGCTCAGGCCGGCAGCGGACGGGTTTGGGGCGTGCTGCCGGCGGCCGGCGCGCTCGGCAGGCGAGTCAGGCGCAGGGCGTTGAGCACCACGGTCAGCGAACTGATCGACATGCCGACCGCCGCCCACACCGGAGTGATCCAGCCGAGGGCGGCGAACGGCAACATGAGGCCATTGTACAGCGCTGCCCACAGCAGGTTTTCGATGATTACCCGGCGCGTGCGTCGCGCCAGTGTAAATGCTTGCACCAGGGCGTCGAGGCGGTTGGACAGCAACACCGCATCGGCGCTGGTTTTCGCCAGATCGGTGGCCGAGCCCATGGCCACGCTGATATCGGCCGCAGCCAGTACCGGCACGTCGTTGACGCCGTCACCAAGCATCAACACTTTGCGTCCTTCCTTGTGCAGTTGTTGCAGCACTTGCAGTTTGTCATCGGGGCGCAAGCCGCCACGGGCCTCGTCGATGCCCAGTTCGGCGGCGACACTGGCGACCATCGGCGAACTGTCGCCGGACAACAACAAGGTGCGCCAGCCCCGCGCCTTGCAGGCCGCGAGCAGAGCGGGAGCGTCGTCACGCAGACGATCATCGAGCACCAGCCACGCCAGCGGCCCGTGGGTGTCAGCGAGCAGCAACCATTGTCCGGCTTCATCAGGCATTGACGGCAGTGCCGCGCCGCTCAGGGCGCAGGCAAATTCGGCCTGACCGATGCGCAAGCGTTGCTCACCGACCACGCCTTCCAGGCCCAGCCCCGGTGTGCTGTGTACGTCCTCGGCGGCCAGCGGCGCACGGCCGAAAGCGCGAGCGATCGGGTGTTCCGAACGGTTTTCCAGCGCAGCGGCGAGGCTCAGGCATTGCTCGCTGTCGAGCCTGCCGAGCGGGCGAATCGAGCGCAGCACCAAGCGACCTTCAGTGAGCGTGCCGGTCTTGTCGAAGATCACCGTGTCGATCTGGTTCAAGCCTTCCAGCACATGACCGCGGGTCAGCAGCAGGCCGAGTTTGTGCAGGGTGCCGGTGGCGGCGGTGAGGGCGGTCGGCGTCGCCAGCGACAGCGCGCAGGGGCAGGTCGCCACCAACATGGCGAGGACGATCCAGAACGCCCGCGCTGGGTCCAGCTGCCACCACAGCAGGCCGATCACTGCCGCAGCAATCAGCGACAGCAGCAAAAACCATTGCGCGGCGCGGTCGGCGATTTCCGCCAGACGCGGTTTCTCCGCCTGAGCGCGATCGAGAAGGCGCACGATCGCGGAGAGACGCGTGTCCTGTCCCAGCGCCTGCACTTCGACGGTCAATGCGCCTTCGACGTTGAGCGTGCCCGCAGTGACCGCATCACCGAGCGTGCGTGGCTGTGGCAGGTATTCGCCGGTCAGCAGCGATTCGTCGATGCTCGACTGGCCGTCGATGATCTTGCCGTCAGCCGGCAGAATCGAGCCCGGCTGCACCAGAATCCGCTCGCCCACGCGCAACTCGCTGAGCAGGATGCGTTCGCTCTGGCCATCGCTATCCAGGCGCAGGCACGAGGCCGGCAACAGGTTGACCAGTTGCGCAGTGGCGGCAGCGGTGCGTTCGCGGGCGCGGCGTTCCAGATAACGCCCGGCGAGCAAAAACAGCGCGAACATGCCGACCGCATCGAAGTACAGCTCGCCGACCCCGGTGATCGACGTCCAGATTCCGGCGATGTAAGCACTGCCGATCGCCAGTGAAACTGAAACGTCCATGGTCAGGTGTCGGGTGCGCAAATCGCGCATCGCGCCTTTGAAGAACGGCGCGCAGCTGTAGAACACGATGGGTGTGGTGAGAAACAGCGCGACCCAGCGCAGGATTGTGTGCAGCTCCGGGCTCAGATCGATGTTGAATTCCGGCCAAGTGGCCATGGTCGCCATCATCGCCTGAAACCACAGCAGACCGGCGACGCCGAGTTGGCGCAGGGCCAGACGATTCTCGCTGACCAGTTGTTCGCTGGCGCGGTCGGCCTGGTACGGGTGTGCAGCGTAACCAATGTGGCGCAGCTCGGCGAGGATCTGGCTCAGCGGCAATTGTGAGTCGGCCCAACGTACGTGCAAGCGATGGTTGGACAGGTTCAACCGCGCTTCGGCGACGGCGGGCAGGGTCCGCAGGTGTTTCTCGATCAGCCAGCCGCAAGCGGCGCAACTGATGCCTTCCATCAACAGGGTGGTTTCGGCCAGATCGCCTTCGTGGCGCACGAACGGTTGCTGCACGTCGGCGCGGTCGTACAGCGCCAGTTCATCGCTCAGTTGCACCGGCAGCGCTTCGGGATTGGCCGAGGCTTCGCTGCGGTGCTGGTAATAGCTTTCCAGACCACCGGCGACGATGGCTTCGGCCACCGCCTGACAGCCCGGGCAGCAGAACTCGCGGGCCTGCCCGAGGACGACGGCGGTGAAGCGGCTGCCGGACGGGACGGGCAGGGCGCAGTGGTAGCAGGGGGTTGGGCTGGTCATGGTGCGCGTTCCGATGATCGTTCCCACGCTCCGCGTGGGAATGCCTCCCCGGACGCTCCGCGTCCGCTTCGGCTGGGACGCGGAGCGTCCCTGGCTGCGTTCCCACGCAGAGCGTGGGAACGATCAGAGTAAAAGGCTTATTTTTTCAGGTCTTCCGCACCCTGCAATGGCTCATCACCCAGCAGCAGCTCCTTGTCATGGCTGACCAGTTCTTCTTCAAACATGCGCCACACGTGCTCATCCTGGCTGCCAAGCAACTCGACAAACCGTCGCCCTTCAACCTTGTCGCTCAACTGGCCGATGTAGCGCCCGCTCTCGCTGCCACTGCGGGTCAAAACAATCTTGCGATCCTTTTCCGGCTGGGTCGGCGAGATCAGGTTCAGTTCCAGGGTCTGCGGCTGGCTGTCACCGTTCAAGCGCAGATCGACTTCACCGGTCACGTCATCCAGATGCACCGCCGCACGCAGCTTCAGGGTTTGCGCCAGCAGCTCGCGATCCAGTGAACGGTTGATGCCTTTGCCCGCTTCGTAATAGTTGTCGTTGACCAGGTTGTCCGGGTTGTTCACCGCGATGGTCACCATCGACAGGGTCAAGGCCACCGAGCAGGCCAGAATCGCGATGATGATCCACGGCCAGAGGTGCTTGTACCAGGGACTTGCGGCGTTTGCAGCGGGCATGTTCAAAATTCTCTCAACGGATTTGTGGGCCGATGAATCGGCTCTTGGCTTCAACGTGGACGCTGTTGTCATCGGCGTCCTTGAGGATGAATTTCACCTCGTTGGTGCTCGATGGCAGTTGTTCCGGTGCGCTGGACAACTCGACCGGCATGCTGACGATATCGCCGGCGGCCACCTTGATCTCGCGCTTGCCTTGCAGGCGCAGGTCCGGCAGGCCCTCGGCTTGCAGCAGGTAAGTGTGGTCGCGCTGATCCTTGTTCATGATCTTCAGGCTGTAGACGTTTTCGATCCGGCCTTCAGCGTTTTCGCGGTACAGCACGCGGTCTTTGCTGACGTCGAAACCGACCAGCGAACGCATGAAGAACGCAGCGACCAACAGGCTGATCATCGCCAGCAGCACCACGGCATAGCCGATCAGGCGCGGTCGCAGTTTATGGGTTTTCTGCCCGGAGAGGTTGTGTTCGGTGGTGTAGCTGATCAGCCCGCGCGGGTAATCCATCTTGTCCATGATGCTGTCGCAGGCATCGATGCACGCAGCGCAGCCGATGCACTCGATCTGCAGGCCATCGCGGATGTCGATGCCGGTCGGGCAGACCTGCACGCACATCGTGCAGTCAATGCAATCGCCCAGCCCCAGCGCCTTGTAATCGATGCCTTTCTTGCGCGGCCCACGGCTTTCACCACGGCGCGGGTCGTAGGAAACGATCAGCGTGTCCTTGTCGAACATCACGCTCTGGAAGCGCGCATACGGGCACATGTAGATGCACACCTGCTCACGCAACCAGCCGGCATTGCCGTACGTGGCGAGGGTGAAAAAACCGACCCAGAAATACGACCAGCCATCGGCCTGACCGGTGAAGAATTCGATGACCAGTTCGCGGATCGGCGAGAAGTAACCGACAAAGGTCATGCCGGTGACAAAACCGATCAGCAGCCACAGCGAGTGCTTGGCCAGCTTGCGCAGGAATTTGTTGGCGCTCATCGGCGCCTTGTCGAGCTTGATCCGCTGGTTGCGGTCGCCTTCGGTGACCTTTTCGCACCACATGAAAATCCACGTCCACACACTCTGCGGGCAGGTATAACCACACCAGACGCGCCCGGCATAGACAGTGATGAAGAACAGGCCGAACGCGGCAATGATCAACAGCCCCGAGAGCAGGATGAAATCCTGTGGCCAGAATGTCGCGCCGAAGATGAAGAACTTGCGCTCCGGCAGGTTCCACCACACCGCCTGGTGACCGCCCCAGTTCAGCCACACCGTGCCGAAATACAGCAGAAACAACGCCGCACCGCCGAGCATCCGCAGATTGCGGAACAGGCCGGTGAAGGCACGGGTGTAGATTTTTTCTCGTGAGGCATAAAGATCGACGCTGTTGTTCGCGTTCTTGCTCGGCGGCGTGACGTCGTGTACCGGAATCTGATTGCTCATCATTGCATCCCACGGCAGTGGAAAAATGCCTCGGTCGATACGTGCCAACCGAAGTCAAAAAGGGCTGTTGCAGTAGCGTGATGATACGCCTGCCGCTCTGGCTCAAGGGTGCGACCTTTGGTCGCGTTGGGTAAAAAATGCGGATGGTGTAGCGATTGCGCAAAAGCCTGACGCAGATCAATTGACTTGTTGAGTATGGACGGTTTTGCCGAAGCGGCTAGTTCATCTTTTCAATCGCTTGTCCAAGCAACAACCGTCGATGTCGCAAGTTGAACGACAAATCGTCCGTCGTTGCCACTTCGGCTACAAGAGCCATAGATTGAATTGGCTGCCTGTTGCAAGTTGTTGGGTCTGAAACATATAAACTTGATTGTTGTTTATGAATGCTTTGAAGTTTTAGCTGTGTTCGCATAAGTTTTGCTCTCGCGAAATTCTTTTGCGTATTGATAGTTAACTTAAATGGAATTTAAAAGCATGAATTTTAATAATCTCAAGAGCATCTTTGTGGGTGCCTGGATGTTAGCTTCGGCTATTACCGCTCAGGCCACCACTGACATGCCGAAACACATGGTGTTTGCTTCGGATACTCAATATCCGTGGACGGACAAGACCGATCGCCGCATACCCGAATCCGATTCCGAATTCAAAGAGCGCTCGAAATGGCTGGTGGAAACCCAACTTGCGAGCATTGCCGAATTCAGAAATCAACACGGCTCTCAAGCGCAGGTTCCCTTGATGATCAATGGTGATATAACCGCATTTGGGCATGGCTGGCAGCGCTCGTTCATGAAGGATCTGCTGGATAAACATTTCAAGGGCGAATATCTCTACGGCCTTGGTAATCACGACTATGAAAACAATGTCGATGATTGCTTTAGCAATAGCTGTGCGGCAGGAAGTATCGTCGAGTTCAAAGAGCATCATGAAGGTAAGGTCGATAACTTTGATCTGAAGATTACCAGTGGCTTTCTGAGCAAGACCTATTCCGGCAGTCTCGCCTATTCGAAAAATATCGGCGAAGTGCATATGGTTCAGCTCAACAACGAACCGACCTATACCGCCCGCATTGCTCATCCATTGAACCCGACGACGTTCGAAATCAACGATGCACTGGACTGGCTCGAGACGGATCTCAGGCTGGCGCGAGCGTCGGGCTACGCCATCATCATCAACATGCATAAACCGTTGAACCACATGGGAACCCAGGCGCAACAGAAACGCTTCTACGACATGGTTAACAAATATCGAGTGACAGCGATTTTTGCCGGCCATTTGCACGAGGACGGAGGTGATGCCTATCAGCAAGGTAACGTGCCCATGTACCTGAGTGGCAGTACCTCTCAGCAAACCTATCTGATTGCCAGTTTCACTGAGGATCGCAAGCAACTCCAGGTGTACCTAGTGAAGAACAACCAATGGCGCAATCGAACGTTGATCGACACCACTGTGGTGCATTCAATCTTCGCCCAACGCCCCTGACAAAAGCCCCGCCGCTGATAGGGCGGGGTATTCATCAGTCAGTTCGAGGACAATCGGTTTGTCACTTTCATAAGGGCACCGGCGAAGGCGCCTCCCGCCAAGGCGTGAGGCGCTGGATATGGGGCGTAAATTCGGTGTTTTTTGCTGCCCTTGTCAGAGCAACCTACCGCCGCCGAGGCCGTCGAGTCCGCCACCGTTACCGGGGCTGTTCATGGTTTGCTGCGATACCTCGAGTAACGGTTTCACAGTTCGTTCGAACCCTGCCCAATGGGTAGAGCCGGGTTGAGGCTGATTTTGCAGTGTGCTTTGGTCATCTTTCGACATTGGGGCTTCATCCTTGAAGTGGAGCCGATATGGCTTAGCGGGGCGAAAAAAAACCTACCGTGCATCTCAGCTCAGGTCCATCGAGCAAGCGTTTCGAATCGTGAATGCCAGCATGAAAAAAGGCCCCGCCAATTCCCATTGGCGGGGCCTTTTTTGCTTCAAGCGTTGGCCTTACTCAGCCTTCGCCTCCGGTGCTTTTTCACCGTGAGACAGGCTGTAAACATACGCCGCCAGCAGGTGCACCTTGTCATTGCCCTGCAGTTGTTCCTGCGCAGGCATCTGGCCCTGACGGCCGTAGCGGATGGTCTGCTGCAGTTGCGCGAAACTCGAGCCGTAGATGAATGCGCCCGGATGGGTCAGGTCAGGCGCGCCCATGGCCGGCGTGCCTTTACCGGCAGGGCCGTGGCAAGCCACGCAGTTGGCGGCGAAGAGTTTCTGGCCGTTGGCCGGGTCGGCCTTGGTGCCTTCCGGCAGTTTGCGCCCGTCGAGGTTGGTCACCACGAAGGCCGCTACGTCAGCCACGCCTTGCTCGCCGATCACTTCCGCCCAGGCCGGCATCACCGCATGACGGCCGCCCATGATGGTGGTCTTGATGGTTTCCGGCTCACCGCCCCAGCGCCAGTCGGCGTCGGTCAGGTTGGGGAAGCCATAGGCGCCCTTGGCGTCGGAACCATGGCACACCGAGCAGTTGGACGCGAACAGACGGCCGCCCATCTTCAGTGCTTGCGGATCCTTGGCGACTTCTTCGATCGGCATCGCTGCGAACTTGGCGAAAATCGGACCGAAGCGAGCGTCCGAGCGGGCCATTTCCTTTTCCCACTCGTGGACGCCGGTCCAGCCGGTCTGGCCGTTGGCGAACGCGGTCTGCTTCTCGGTATCCAGATAGTTGTAGCCCGGCAGCAGACCTTTCCAGTTGCCCAGACCCGGGTACAGCACCAGATAACCCAGGGCAAAAATGATGGTGCCGACGAACAGCATGAACCACCATTTCGGCAGCGGGTTGTCGTACTCCTCGATCCCGTCGAAGGAGTGGCCGACCGTCTCGTCCGTCTGTTCGCTGCGCTGGCCCTTGCGGGTCGACAGCAGCAGCCAGGTCAGAGCGAAGATCGTACCGAGACTGAGGACTGTGACGTACAGACTCCAGAATGTAGTCATTCTTTGTTACTCCTAGAAGCTTGCTCGACGTGCTTGATGGCTTCGGGATCATCGGCAAAAGGCAGCATGGTCGCGTCGTCGAATTCCGACTTGCGCTTGGGGCTGAACACCCACAAGGCCAGACCGATGAAGGCCACCATCACGACCACGGTGCCCAGGCCTCGAATCATCCCGATATCCATCAGATTCACCGTTTGCTTTTGATGATGGTGCCCAGGCCTTGCAGATAGGCCACCAGCGCGTCCATTTCGGTTTTGCCCTTCACGGCATCCTGTGCACCGGCGATGTCTTCGTCGGTGTAAGGCACGCCGAGGGTGCGCAAGACTTCCATTTTTTTCGCGGTTTCCTTGCCGTCGAGCTTGTTTTCCACGAGGAACGGGTAAGCCGGCATTTTCGACTCGGGGACCACGTTGCGCGGGTTGTACAAGTGCGCACGTTGCCAGTCATCGGAGTAACGACCGCCCACGCGGGCCAGGTCCGGACCGGTGCGTTTGGAACCCCACAGGAACGGGTGGTCCCAGACGCTTTCACCGGCAACCGAATAGTGGCCATAGCGTTCGGTTTCAGCGCGGAACGGGCGGATCATCTGCGAGTGGCAGCCGACACAACCGTTGGCGATGTACACGTCGCGGCCTTCCAGTTCCAGCGCCGAGCGCGGCTTCATGCCCTCGACCGGCTTGTTGGTGACGTCCTGGAAGAACAGCGGAACGATTTGGGTCAGGCCACCGACGCTGACGGCGATGACCATGAAGAAGGCCAGCAGGCCAATATTCTTCTCGACAGCTTCATGCTTCATCAGTGAGCTCCAACGACGGCAATCTTGGCGGCGGCTTCGGCTTCAACCGGATCCGACGCACGAACGGTGCGGTAAACGTTGTAAGCCATCAGCAGCATGCCGCTGGCAAAGAAAGCACCGCCCAGCGCACGGACGATGAAGCCCGGGTGGCTGGCCTGCAGCGCTTCGACGAACGAGTAGGTGAGGGTGCCGTCATCGTTGATTGCACGCCACATCAGGCCCTGGGTGATGCCGTTGACCCACATCGACGCGATGTAGAGCACGGTACCGATGGTCGCAAGCCAGAAGTGCGCATTGATCAGCCCAGTGCTGTGCATCTGCGCCCGGCCGAACAGTTTCGGGATCATGTGGTAGATCGCGCCGATCGAGATCATCGCTACCCAACCGAGGGCGCCGGCGTGTACGTGGCCGATGGTCCAGTCGGTGTAATGCGAGAGCGAGTTGACGGTCTTGATCGCCATCATCGGCCCTTCGAAGGTCGACATGCCGTAGAACGCCAGCGACACCACGAGGAAGCGCAGGATCGGGTCGGTGCGCAACTTATGCCAGGCGCCCGACAAGGTCATCATGCCGTTGATCATGCCGCCCCAGCTTGGCGCCAAGAGGATGATCGACATCGCCATGCCCAGCGATTGTGCCCAGTCCGGCAGGGCGGTGTAGTGCAGGTGGTGCGGGCCGGCCCAGATGTACAGGGTGATCAGCGCCCAGAAGTGCACGATCGACAGACGATAGGAGTAGATCGGGCGTTCGGCCTGTTTCGGCACGAAGTAGTACATCATCCCGAGGAAACCGGTGGTCAGGAAGAAACCCACCGCGTTGTGGCCGTACCACCACTGGATCATCGCGTCAGTGGCACCGGAGTAGGCCGAATACGACTTGAACAGGCTGACTGGCAGCGACATGTGGTTGACGATGTGCAGCATCGCGGTGACCACGATGAACGCGCCGTAGAACCAGTTACCAACGTAGATGTGCTTGGTTTTGCGCTTGGTGATGGTGCCGAAGAACACCAGACCGTAAGTGACCCAGACAATCGCCAGCAGAATCGCGATCGGCCATTCCAGCTCGGCGTATTCCTTGGTAGTGGTGTAACCCAGCGGCAAGGTGATGATGGCGCCGACGATGACCGCTTGCCAGCCCCAGAAGGTGAAGGCCGCGAGGCTGTCGGAAATCAGTCGCGTCTGGCAGGTTCGCTGCACGACATAGTAGGAAGTGGCAAACAGTGCACAACCGCCGAAGGCGAAAATCACCAGGTTTGTGTGCAACGGGCGCAAGCGTCCAAAGCTCGTCCACGGCAGACCGAAGTTCAGTTCCGGCCAGACCAGTTGCGAGGCGATGAAGACACCGAGCCCCATGCCAAGGATCCCCCAGACCACCGTCATGATGGCGAACTGGCGGACTACCTTATAGTTATAAGCAGTCGGACTGATTGCTGTGCTCATTCTAAGGTTCCACGGTTTGGGTATTTTTATAGGGATAAAATCGGCCGCAAGTATGTATAAAGCAGGGGGTCATTGCAACGCGCCATGACCTGGGTCAATGCTTTCCAACGCTGATTCTGCGGCCTTTCCATGCGCCGCGTAGGGTCAAAAATGGCCTCTGACAAAATGTCGCAGTGCGCGTAAAAAGCCCGCAATCCGAATCGCCGTCAACGGTGCCCGTTCACAGGTCGTGATCGGGAAATTGCGGGCGATCGGCGTAACGGCCGTTATCTACCTGCGTTTGCGGCGAATCCATCAACCGGTTCAGGGCGCGCATCGTTCGGGATTGATCTGGAAACCGACTTCAGCCGGTCCGCTTCGATGAAGCGTAGACCCGAATCCGGGGTTCCGAAAGGAGAGGATCCAAGGGGTGCGACAATGCGTCGCAAAGGGGCGGGAAACTGCCGCAGCGAGAAAGCTGCGGCAGTGGTGTACGCAATTGCTATTTTTTGTTGTCTTCAGTTATCAGTTTTGCTGTGTTCAATCCGTGGCTAAGGCTGTACACATAAGCGGCTAGCAATTGCACTTTATCGTTGCCCAGCAATTCATTCTGCGCCGGCATATGCCCCTGACGACCATGGCGAATGGTCTGCTCCAGTTGGGTCAGGCTGGTGCCATAAATGAAGCCGGCCGGGTGGGTAAGATTCGGTGCGCCCATGGCAGGGGTGCCTTGGCCAGTTGCGCCGTGGCAAGCCACGCACGTGGTGCTGAACGCCTGCTGCCCGGCTTGCAGGTCTGCCTTGCTGTCGGCAGGTAGCGGCAGGCCGGCGAGTTCGTGGCGCACGTAGGCGGCAACGTTTTTCACCCCGGCCTCACCGAGCACTTCGCCCCAGGCCGGCATGGCCGCCATGCGGCCGCCCATGATGGTGGTCTTGATCGTCTCGGCATCGCCGCCCCAGCGCCAGTCGCTGTCGGCGAGGTTAGGGAAGCCGAACGCACCCTTGGCATCCGAGCCGTGGCACACCGAGCAATTGGAGGCGAACAGACGACCGCCCATTTTCAGCGCCTGCGGATCCTTGGCCACTTCTTCCAGGGGCATGGCGGCGAATTTGGCGAAGATCGGCCCGAACCGGGCGTCCGCCTTGTTCATTTCCTTTTCCCATTCGTGCACGCCGGTCCAGCCATCCTCATAGCCGGGCAGGATGCCTTTCCAGTTGCCCAGGCCCGGATAGAGAATCAGATAACCCACCGAGAACACCAACGTGCCGGCGAACAGCATGAACCACCACTGCGGCAGCGGGTTGTCGTACTCCTCGATGCCGTCGAAGCTGTGGCCCATGGTCTGGTCGACGCTGCCCTTGGTCTCGCCCCGACGGGTGCCGATCAGCAGCCAGGTCAGGCCGATCAGGCTGCCAATGGTCAGTACGCAGATCCACGTACTCCAGAAGGTGGTCATGGCCGGGTACTCCTTGTTTCAGGGGCTGAAATTGTTTCGGGTAGTGGCTCGTCGGCGAACGGCAGCAGGCGTGCTTCGGCGAATTCCGGGGTGCGCTTGCGATTGAACACCCACAAGGTCAGGCCGACGAACGCTACAAACACGACAACCGTGCCCAAACCGCGGATCAGGCCAGTGCTCATCTCAATGACCATGGCTCACCTCTTGCTCTTGATTGCAGTGCCGAGCACTTGCAGATAGGAAACGAGGGCGTCCATTTCGGTCTTGCCCTTGAGGCTGGCGACTGCGCCGCTGATGTCGTCATCGGTATACGGCACGCCGAGGGTACGCATGGTTTTCAGCTTGGTTTCGGTATGGCTGCTGTCGACCGCTTGGGTGACCAGCCACGGGTAGGCCGGCATCTTCGACTCCGGCACGACGTTGCGCGGGTTGTACAAGTGCGCGCGGTGCCAGTCATCCGAGTAACGCGCGCCGACCCGGGCGAGGTCCGGACCGGTACGTTTCGAGCCCCACAGGAACGGGTGATCCCAAACGCTTTCGCCCGCAACCGAGTAGTGCCCGTAGCGTTCGGTTTCGGCGCGGAACGGACGGATCATCTGCGAGTGGCAACCGACGCAGCCTTCGCGGATATAGATATCGCGACCTTCCAGTTGCAGCGCGGTATAGGGCTTCATGCCCTCCACCGGTTTGTTGGTGACGTCCTGGAAGAACAGCGGGACGATCTGGGTCAGGCCGCCGATGCTCACGGCGAACACCATCAGCAGCATCAGCAGGCCGACGTTCTTTTCAATCGTTTCGTGTTTCATGGCGGACTCCTCAGGCCATCTGCGCGGCAGCAACGACATCAGCAGGCTGCGAGGCCCGCACGGTGCGCCAGGTGTTGTAGGCCATCAGCAACATGCCGCTTAAGAAAATCGCCCCGCCGATCAGTCGCACGACAAAGCCCGGATGACTGGCCACCAGGGTTTCGACGAAGGAATAGGTCAGCGTGCCGTCCTCGTTGACTGCGCGCCACATCAGGCCCTGGGCGATACCGTTGACCCACATCGAGGCGATGTAGAGCACGGTGCCGATGGTCGCCAGCCAGAAATGCGCATTGATCAGGCCGACGCTGTGCATCTGCGCCTTGCCGAAGATTTTCGGGATCATGTGGTACAGCGCGCCGATCGAAATCATCGCCACCCAGCCGAGGGCGCCGGCGTGAACGTGGCCGATGGTCCAGTCGGTGTAGTGGGAGAGGGCGTTTACCGTCTTGATCGCCATCATCGGCCCTTCGAAGGTCGACATGCCGTAGAACGCCAGCGACACCACGAGGAAGCGCAGGATCGGGTCGCTGCGCAACTTATGCCACGCGCCCGAGAGGGTCATCATGCCGTTGATCATGCCGCCCCAGCTCGGTGCCAGCAGGATCAGCGACATCACCATCCCCAGCGACTGTGCCCAGTCCGGCAGCGCGGTGTAGTGCAAGTGGTGCGGGCCGGCCCAGATGTACAGGGTGATCAAGGCCCAGAAGTGCACGATCGACAGGCGATATGAATACACCGGACGCTCGGCCTGTTTCGGCACGAAGTAATACATCATGCCGAGGAAGCCGGCGGTGAGGAAAAAGCCCACAGCGTTGTGGCCGTACCACCACTGCACCATGGCGTCGGTTGCACCTGCGTACACCGAGTAGGACTTGGTGAAACTCACCGGCAATTCAAGGTTGTTGACGATGTGCAGGATCGCCACGGTGATGATGAACGCGCCGAAGAACCAGTTGCCCACATAGATGTGCTTGGTCTTGCGCTGCATGATCGTGCCGAAGAACACGATCGCGTAGGCGACCCAGACGATGGTGATCAGGATGTCGATCGGCCATTCCAGTTCCGCGTATTCCTTGGAGCTGGTGTAACCCAGCGGCAGGCTGATCGCCGCCAACAGGATCACCAGCTGCCAGCCCCAGAAGCAGAACGCGGCGATTTGCGGCGCGAACAGTTGCGTCTGGCAGGTGCGTTGCACCGAATAAAAAGAGCTGGCGAACAGCGCGCAGCCACCGAAGGCGAAGATCACCGCGTTGGTGTGCAGCGGGCGCAGACGGCCGAAACTGGTCCAGGGCAGATTGAAGTTGAGTTCCGGCCAGACCAATTGCGCCGCGAGAAAAACCCCGAGGCCCATGCCGACGATGCCCCACACCACCGTCATAATGGCGAATTGGCGGACCACCTTGTAGTTGTAGGCGGTACTGATAGAAGTGTTCATGGTTCCCCATCCACGGTTCAGCCGAAGTGAGCGCGCGCAAACGACGCGAATCCTTCGCCTGGAGTTATAGGCAGACTAAAAGCGAGGCAAGCATGGACAAACAGCACAAGGCCAGTATTGACGGGGATCAATGGGCGCAGTGTGTGCTCGATCATGGGTGGCTTTGGGATGCCGCTGTTGGTGAGGCTTCGGCAACGCTGATTCTGGCCCACGGGGCGGGGGCGCCGATGGATAGCGAGTGGATGAACGACATGGCTGGGCGCCTTGCCGGGCTTGGGGTCAACGTGTTGCGGTTTGAGTTTCCGTATATGGCGCAGCGGCGGGTGGATGGGGTGAAGCGGCCGCCGAATCCTGCTGGCAAGTTGCAGGAATGTTGGCGGGAGGTGTTTGCGCTTGTGCGGCGTCATGTCGCTGGGGTTTTGGCTGTTGGCGGCAAGTCGATGGGCGGGCGGATGGCGAGTCTGGTGGCGGATGAGTTGGGGGTGGATGCGTTGGTGTGTCTGGGGTATCCGTTTTATGCGGTGGGGAAGCCGGAGAAGCCTCGGGTTGAGCATTTGGCTTCGTTGCGCACGCGAGCGTTGATTGTGCAGGGGGAGCGGGATGCTCTGGGGAATCGCGAGGCGGTTGAGGGGTATTCGTTAGCGCCGGGGATTGAGGTGTTTTGGTTGGTGGCGGGGGATCATGATTTGAAGCCGCTGAAGGTTTCTGGGTTTACGCACTCCGATCATTTGGCGGGTGCTGCGCAGAGGGTGGCTGAATTTCTCCGTGACTGATTTTGAGTCGGGCCGGATTTTGCGTTGCATGAAGATCAGCTCCCTTTCCCCCTCGCCCCCTTGGGGAAGAGGGTTTGATCTGGGGGGGGGTAGCTTTTGATCTTGCTCTTGGGGGCATATCCGTTGCTTCGGGAGCTGCGGCTGGCGGTTTCGCCTGACGGCGACTTACTTTTTTACAAGCGCCGAAAAAAGTAAGCAAAAAACGCTAGCTCCTACGTTCGGCCCTCGCAAGCTCGGGTTCCTTCGCTCCGGGATCGATCCGGGCGCAGCGGCTCCGGTTTGCTTCGCTGCACCTCCTTCCGCTGTGTCTGGCTGCGCCAGACGGTCGCTACGCTCCCACCCCCGGATCAATCCCTCCACTCAGCCTTCCGACGTCGCCGGTGGATCAAGATCAAGAGCACTCGAGCTTGCGCTCATTGTTGAGTGGGGCGGCTTCGCCGCGGGCAGCTGCGCTGCTTTGCTTTTCTGCTTTTTGTGGGAGCGAGCCTGCTCGCGAAGGCGGCCTGACAGCCGACCATTATCCACCGGCCGGGCTCAATCCCTGTGGGAGAGCACTCGAGCTAACGCTCATTGTTGAGTGGTGCGGCTTTGCCGCGGGCAGCTGCGCTGTTTTGCTTTTCTGTGGGAGCGAGCTTGCTCGCGAAGGCGGCCTGACAGCCGACCACTATCTACCGGCCGGACTCAATCCCTGTGGGAGCTGGCTTGCCAGCGATGGCAGCCTCCAAGTCGACCAATCCCCCACTGATGTACCCGATCCAAATGTGGGAGCGAGCCTGCTCGCGAAAGCTCCCTTCCAGACGACCTCAAACCACCTGCCTGTCAGAGGCAATCCCTGCACTTAAACATCATCAAATAGCCACGTTTAAACTACACGATCCGTTACGCCATCCCGGCTACAACTTCTTGCGCTATTGCCTACGCCTACGCCAGAATCCGCCGGCTTACGCGGCTATGAGGTTGGCTATATCGTTTCTCGGTCACTGACAAAAGGCAGTGATCGGGTTTGGTAGCCCGTCTCTAAGCGTCATGACGCCATATGCAGTCTCTGTAGAGACTCGATTTATGGTGGCCATGCGTGGGGCTCCTTCGGGAGCGCCGGGTTTCCTGCTTAGACCGGTCTACCAACCTGCGTATGGTCGCCACCCTCGTTTGGTAGCGAGAGTGATGACTCCTTATTTTTCTAAGTAGGAGCTTCATCTATGTTCAAAGTAACCCCCAACCCGCCACCCTCCCACGACCGCGCACTAGACCCGCAAAAAATCCAGGAAGCCACCGACCGCGCCCTCGATTACTACCTCAAACCTGAAGACCTGGCAGCCCCGCCAAGTTCACCGAAATATCGCCCGATCTACGTTGTCGACCCCACGCTGGATGACGAAACCCTGTTGGTCGAGGCCTGCGAGTCGCTTTCATACGCCCATGCCATGGCCGGTAACATCGCCAACTCGATAGGCGGCCCGGAGCGCAAACCGCTGCTGGCGCTGCAACAGGTGATCATGCTGAACGAACTGTTGGTCAATCGGTTACTGGACAAACTGAAGCTGCCTCAATAAGTTCGCTGGCTTTTATGGCCTCTTCGCGAGCAGGCTCGCTCCCACAGGGGATCGTCGTCGGGCACATATCTGTGGTCACCGCATATCGGATGTAGGGTGAGCCTGCTCGCGATGTTGGCCTGACGACCAACCGGCCTCTTACTGATGCACCCGGTCCAAATGGGGGGGGGCGAGCTTGCTCGCGAAAGCGGCATCCCAGACAACACCAAAATCACAGGCCAACTTCCCGCTATTTCTTTGCGGTATATCAAACAGTATCCGGCAATGCCTCAAAATATTGTTTGGCTTTCAGATCATCTCTTTTTAAATTGAAAGTACCTTTGGGTCTTATTTGTTCGGGGGTTTCGTCGGGTTTTGTTTTTGCAAATGTCGCTTCGAATTCGCCTTCAACAGTCCCTTTTACAGGATCCAGCTTAATGCTCAGTGTCGCATCACCCGCCGCGATAACTCGCCAGCCTTTAAGTTCGCCCTTCTTTATTGAATGTCTGTGGTCACAGTACAAGCCCGCTGCAAGCGTATAAGTGCCTTCCAGGATGTCCTCGTTGATATACGGCACTGCGAGCATAAAACCAAAAAGATCCTCTGAATCAACGGTGCCTACGGAGCCGTAAAATATCCATGAGTTATCAGTTGTCGTGCTTGAGTTATAGAATAATGTTCTTTGGGCTTCGGTTGATAAAGAATCGATCTGCCACTGAAATTCGTTGTCCTCTGTTTCGAAGTTATTTATCTGCGGGATGTTATTTTTGTTATAAAAATCTCTGAAGTTCACGATGAAATCCTTCTGTCTCGTAGGGGGATCCCGTCGATTGATCGGACGGTAATTCATAGATATTCAGTTTCTAAAATGTTGTCTACTGTCAGAGTTGTCAGCTAGACATAGTTCGCAGAATGTGCTTTTTGCTTATTTTTTTGTTTCAGGTAATAAAAAAACCGGAAGCTTTAGCTGTCCGGTTTTTTTATCCTGCTAGAGCAATCAGCGGTTAAACCGCGCCACCAACGAATACTGCGTGTTGGCCGTCTTCGTCAGCTCTTCACTCAGCAACGCCGAGTTATGCGCTTGCTCGGACGTCTGATCCGCCAGTTCCGAGATATTGCTGATGTTACGGCTGATCTCTTCAGCCACGGCACTTTGCTCTTCGGTCGCGGCGGCGATCTGCGTTGTCATGTCGGTGATGTTGGCCACCGCTTCGCTGATGCCGACCAGTGCTTGATCCGCTTCCAGGACCCGCGCCACGCCTTCTTCAGCCTGGCGATGCCCGGCTTCCATGGTTTGCACGGCGCTGGAGGCAGTCTGCTGCAACTTGGCGATCAGGGCGTGAATCTGCCCGGTGGATTCGCTGGTGCGTTGCGCCAGTTGACGGACTTCGTCAGCCACGACCGCAAAACCACGGCCCATTTCACCGGCACGTGCAGCCTCGATGGCAGCGTTGAGGGCGAGGAGGTTGGTCTGGTCGGCGATGCCTTTGATCACGTCGACCACACCGCCGATTTCGTCGCTGTCCTTGGCCAGTTGCGTCACGGTCACGCCGGTTTCGCCGACGACCACCGACAGGCGCTGGATCGCTTCGCGGGTTTCCCCGGCGATGTCGCGGCCACGCCCGGTCAGGCGGTTGGCTTCCTGGGTGGCGTCAGCAGTGCGCTGTACGTGGCTGGCGACTTCCTGGGTGGTGGCGGCCATCTGGTTGACGGCGGTGGCGACCTGTTCGGTTTCCACGCGCTGGCGTTCCAGGCCGGTCGAGCTGTTGTGCGCCAAGGCGTCGGACTGCTTGGCCTGATCAGTCAAGTGTTCGGCGGTGTCCTGCAGGCGGGTCAGGCAGGTTTTCAGGCGTGCTTCCTGGCTGAGGATCGACATTTCCAGACGCGCCTGGGCGCCACGGCTGTCGGTGTACATCTGCGCGATCAGCGGGTCGGAGGTGGTCTGTTCGGCCAGGCGCAGCAGGCGCTTGAGCCCGCGTTGCTGCCATTGCAGGCCCATCAGGCCCAGCGGCACCGACAAACCGGCGGCGAGGGCAAAGCCCCACTGCGAGTTCAGCGTCGCGCCGATCATGAAGCTCAGTTGGCTGACCAGAATGAACGGCAGCCAGTCCTGCAGGAGCGGCAGCCATTTGTCCGTCGAAGGAATCGCCGACTTGCCCTGGTTGATGCGTTGGTAGAGCGCTTCGGCGCGGCGGATCTGTTCGGCGGTGGGCTTGACGCGCACCGACTCGTAACCGATCACCTGATTGCCGTCGAACACCGGTGTGACATAGGCGTTAACCCAATAGTGGTCACCGGACTTGCAGCGATTCTTGACGATGCCCATCCATGGCAAGCCTTGTTTCAATGTGCCCCACATGTGCGAGAACACCGCCGACGGCACGTCAGGGTGACGGACCAGATTGTGCGGTGCACGGATCAGTTCCTCCCGCGAAAACCCGCTGATCTCGACAAAGTCGTCGTTGCAGTAGGTGATCACGCCCTTGGCATCGGTGGTGGAAATCAACCGTTGCTGAGCTGGAAAGGTCCGCTCGCGTTGTGTAATGGGCTGGTTGTTACGCATGGTTTTTCAATCCGCAAGGCTTTGAATGGTTGTCGGCGCCGACAGGTTTTTATTGAAGTTTTTTTTCAGATTTAAGTACGCCGTCGCAAAACCGCGCTTGCGTCAACTGGCCAGCATCGGATAAGTGAACAGGCCGAAGTGCAACAGGTTCAGGCCGAAATGGGTGGCGATCGCCGCGCCCAGGCCGCCGAAACGGTAGGCCAGACCATAGCCGACCCCGGCCAGTCCCGCCAGCAACACCCAGGTCCAGCCAGCGCCGGCATGCACCAGACCAAACAACAGCGAGGCCAACAGCAGCGCGAGGTTGTCGCCGTAGGGCAGGTGCTTGAGGCGACGGCTGAGTCCGCCCTGTATATAGCCGCGAAACAGGGCTTCCTCGACCAGCGTCACCAGCAGCAGATTGTTCAGCACCCACAGCCAGGCCTGATCCGGCCACTTCGGCGCCCAGGCGATTACGCCGAGCAACAATGCGCCGCCGAGGGCGAGAATCGCGCACAGCGTCAGGGCGAGGGCGGTGGCATAGACCGTCAGGCGCAACGAACGCCGCGCGACAATCCACGGACAAACCAGCAGCAACCAGAAGCCCACCAGCGGTTTGTCGAGATTGAGGTACATCGCGAACGGCACGGCGTTGTCAGTCAAACGTTGCGGATTGATCACCCGGCCGTTGGCGAAGCCCGGCAGCCAGTGCAGCGCCAGTGCCACCGCCAAAACGATGAACAGGCCATGGCCAAGCCAGCGCGCAAACGGTACTTGTTGCTGACGCACGGCGAATGCGGCGAACAGCAAAAGCCCCACGGAGATCAATGCCAGCCAACCGAGCTGGCCGTAGCTCAGGGCCAATCCGTAACCGAGGCCGAGCAGCGCGAGATAGAGCCAGGGCAGCGCCTTCATCGAAAGTCCTTGTGCGAAATTCTGGAAGGGGCTTTCTACACGGGCGAGGGAGGTGGGACAAGTGAAGGTGTGGCAGTGATGCCAGACACAAATCAAATGTGGGAGCGAGCCTGCTCGCGAAAGCGGTTTTCCAGATGACGTCACTGGCGACTGACACTCCGCTTTCGCGAGCAGGCTCGCTCCCACAGGTTTTGCATTCGGCTGAAGATCAGCGCAGGCCCAGTTTGGCCGCTGCGCGTTCAGTAATCTCGGTGCGCAGCTTCAACGAAGGCGCCGCGCGTAACCGCGCTTCATCGACAACTTCACTCGGTGCCACGTCCGGGCTGCCGGCATTGAACGGCGGCGCCGGGGCATATTCCAGTTGCAACTGCACCAGTTGCGCCGTGTCGGCATCGACCAGTTCCGCCGCCAGCACCAAGGCAAAATCAATCCCGGCGGTGATCCCTCCGCCGGTAAACAGATTGCCGTCGCGCACCACCCGATCTTTCACCGCAATCGCGCCCAGCGTCGGCAGCAACTGGTGATAGGCCCAGTGCGTAGTCGCGCGCTTGCCCTTCAGTAGCCCAGCAGCGCCGAGCACCAGCGAGCCGGTGCACACCGAGCTCACATAACGCGCCTGGGCGGCCTGGCGTTTGATGAAATCCAGCGTCTGCTGATCTTCCATCAGCGGCCCGACGCCACTGCCGCCGGGCACGCAGATCACATCCAGATCCGGGCAATCCTCAAAGGTCGTAGTCGGTTTCAGCAGCAGGCCGGTGCTGGACGTCACCGGCATCAGGTCCTTCCAGATCAGGTGGACCTGCACGCCGGGCAACGAGGCGAGGACGTCGTAAGGGCCGGTGAGGTCGAGTTGCTGGACCTGCGGGAATAACAGAAAACCGATCTGCAGCGTCATCGTTCTTACTCCGTTGAAAGAAGTGGACGACTTCACTGTAGGCGCGTAGGTTCTGGCGCATACGCCAATCACCCCACGAATTACGCCAAATGCCTAAAGCCATTCACGTCCTCGCGTTCGCCAACATGCAGATTCTCGATGTCACCGGGCCGTTGCAGGTGTTCGCCTCGGCCAACGATCTGGCCCGCCAGCGCGGCATGTCGGTGCCCTATGCGCCGAGCGTGATCGCCAGCGGCGGCGGGGCGGTGATGTCGTCGGCTGGCCTGGCGGTGCTGGCCGAACCGTTGCCGCAAACGCCCAGCGATACCTTGATCATCGCCGGTGGCTGGGGCATTTATCCCGCCGCCGAAGACTCGCAACTGGTCGACTGGGTGCGCGAGCACGGCACTCATTGCCGGCGCGTGGCTTCGGTGTGCACCGGGGCCTTTCTGCTCGCGGCCAGCGGCTGGCTCGATGGTCGCCGCGTGGTCACCCACTGGACGCGCTGCGAGCAACTGGCCGCGCAGCATCCGAATCTGCACGTGGAAGCCAATCCGATTTTCATCAACGACGGCCCGGTGTGGACCTCGGCCGGGGTCACGGCCGGCATCGATCTGGCGCTGGCCATGGTCGAAGAAGACCTCGGCCGCGACATCGCCCTCGACGTCGCCCGGCACCTGGTCGTCTTCCTGAAACGCCCGGGCGGGCAGTCGCAGTTCAGCGTGACGCTGGCGCTGCAACAACAGGGCAACCGCTTCGATGAACTGCACGCCTGGATCGCCGAGAACCTGACCTGCGACCTCGGCGTCCCGACCCTCGCCGAACAGGCCGGCATGAGCGAACGCAGTTTTATCCGCCACTACCGTGCCGACACCGGCCAGACCCCGGCGCGGGCGATCGAATTGATCCGCGTGGAAACCGCTCGACGACTGCTCAGCGATACCGGCCTGCCGGTGAAACGCATCGCCGCCAATTGCGGGTTTGGCAGCGAAGAAACGCTGCGGCGCAGTTTTCTCCGTGCCATTGGCGTGACACCGCAGGCTTATCGCGAGCGGTTTTCGGTTAGCGTTGCAACAGATCCAGTATCGCCTTGAGGGTTTCCTGCGGCGCTTCTTCGGGAATGTTGTGGCCGACACCCGCCAGCACGCGCCGCTCATAGAAGCCGCTGAAATGTTCGGCATCTTCATCAATCAGCGAAGGCGGGCCGACGCCATCATCGCCACCGCACAGCGAAATGCTCGGCACGCTGATCACCGGCTGTGTGGCCAGCGCTTCCTCCATCCACTCCAAGGCTGGATCGCCCGGGGCGTAGCCGAAGCGATGCCGATAGGAATGAATCACCACGTCGACAAAATCAGGATTATCAAAAGCGCCAGCGGTCAGCGGATAGCGTTCATCCTTTCGCGCCCATGTCGGCGACCACAGCCGCCAAAGCAACTGACACAACTCCCGGCGATTCTGCTTAAGGCCCTCGACGCCACGGGGCGTGTGGAAGTAGTACTGATACCAGAGCCGATGCTCGTCTTCCGGGTCCAACGGCTGGTTCGCATGGGCGATGTCCTGCACGAGGTAGCCGTCGCCGCTGACCAGCCCGCGCACTCGCGCCGGAAACAACGCCGCGACAATACACGCCGCCCGACCGCCCCAGTCATACCCGCAAAGCATGGCCTGTTCGATACCCAGCGCATCCATCAGATCGAGCAAGTCCTGCGCCATCGCAGCTTGCTGGCCGGAGCGCAGGGTTTGCGCACTGTTGAACCGGGTCGGCCCGTAACCGCGCAAGTACGGCACGATGACGCGGTAGCCTCGCGCGGCCAGCGCCGGGGCGACTTCGTCGAAGGCGCGCGGGGAATAGGGGAAGCCGTGGAGCAGAATCACCGGGGCGCCGTTGTTCGGACCGTGCTGTTCGTAGGCAATGGTCAGAAAAGGCGTAAGGACTGACTGAATCATGACTGTCAACTCCGTGCAAACGTCTTCCAAACCCTAGACCATCGGATAGACTGCGCAGCTCATTCTGTCGACTGGCTTCAAGGACGATACATGTCACTCAAAACGCTGCTTGTTATGTTGGCACTTGTCGTGATGCTGACCGGTTGCGCATCGCCGCCACCGGCATTGCCGGACACCCCGCAGCGCCGTGAACTGATGGAGCGCATGTTTGCCAAGTCGACGATCATGCTGTCCTTCAAGGAGTTGGACGCACGATCCGCCACCGTGCCGGGCGAACCGCAACGCCAGCTCAGCGCCGATGAGGCATTGGCCAGCCATAAGCAACAAATGAATGTAGACCTGCCGGCGGCGTACTGGGAGCAGCGCCGGGCAAACCTTGCGCAACTTATCGATGCCAGAGCAAAAGGTGAAGCCATCGGTCTGGCGGCATACAAGCAAAAGTACTTCGAGCAATTATCCCTGGCACCGACGCCAATGCTCGCGGCGCTGGCCAATGCCCCGAGGATGGACGCGCTGGCAGAGTTTCCATTGGTGCTGCCCAATGATCATCAGCTCAGTTACTTCTACCTGATGACCGTTGCGGATGAAACGTTTTGGGAAATCGAGCAGTTCTACCAGCACATGGCCGATCTGGACGCCCAGTATGGCGTCTGTGCCCTGTATCCGGATTGCTACCACCCGGACTTCCGCACGGCTAAGCCTCAAGCTCCGCAATCTGATTGAAATACTTCGTCCGATCCGGCGTAAACGTCACCTTCATCTTCGTCCGCGAACACATCAGCGAACGCTCCTGCGCCAGATCAATATCCAGATCCTCACCGCGCAGACCCTGCCACTGCGCCAGATATTTCAGTGAGCCGTACTTCTCGTTTTTCTTCAGGCTGCGACTCACGCCACCCTTCCAGCCCAGCACCGGCAATTCACCGGCCAGGCAGCGCTGGGCCAGTTCGGGAAAGCGTTCGGCGCGCTGGCGGCCGATTTCCCAGCATTTGATCAAGCCCTTGTCGGCGGCTTCCCAGAGCTGGGTGCGGCTCAGCCCGGTGCGAGGAGGGGAGTCGATGGTGCGCTGGACGTGATGAGGCATTCCGCTTCCTTGAATTCGGGTGTGGTTGGACAGCTCCGCTGTGCCCGTTGCTTTGGATGGTAGGTGTGGATGTTTCGGCTGGCAACAAGGTATTTCGGGGTGTAAGCGTACGTTGCGGGAGGCGTTTCAACGTGACGTGAGTGGTTTTTGCAGGTGCGGTTTTTACACAGACTGTCGCCAGACGTAACCGCCGTGCAGGTTTCACGTTGGGTATGGGCCTGTTCCCGTTGGCTGGCGGGCAGGCCCGTTGTGGAAAAATCCCGTCCAGTCAGGGATCGGTCTGACATGCGCTGACGAAAAAACAGCCCTACGGCTGCCAGGAACTCTTCTCGCCACTCAACTTGCGATCAAGAAAACTCGCTGCACTGATCAGCGCCAGATGCGTCAGCGCTTGCGGTGTGTTGCCCAGGTGCCGCCCATGGCTGTCGAACTCTTCGGCGTACAGCCCAAGCGGATTGGCATATCGCAGCAATTGCTCGAACTCCAGGTGGGCTTTTTCCACCTGGCCGGCGCGGGCCAGGCATTCGACATACCAGAACGAGCACGCGGCGAACGCGCCTTCGGTGCCGCTGAGGCCATCGATGTTGGCGTCTTCGTTGCGATAGCGATAGACCATGCCGTCGCGCACCAGGGTTTTTTCGATCGCTTCGAGGGTCGACAGCCAGCGCGGATCCTTGGCGCTGACGAAGCGCACCAGCGGCATCAGCAGCATCGAGCCATCCAGTGCGGTGCCGCCCTTGTACTGGACGAAATGCCCGCGTTCTTCGTTCCAGAAGTTGTCCCAGATGTCGGTGTAGATCGCTTGCCGGGTGTTATCCCAACGGGCGAACGGCGCCGGCAGCGAACGCTTGGAAGCCAGACGGATGGCGCGGTCCAGCGCCACCCAGCACATCAGCCGCGAGTGCAGGAAATGATGGGTTTCACCGCGCATCTCCCAGATGCCGACATCTTCGCTCTGCCACGTCTCGCAGACCTGATCGACCACTTCGCCGACGTGCCGCCAGCCTTCGTGGGAAATCGCGTCACCGTATTTGTTGACCAGATACACCGCATCCATCAGCTCACCGAAGATATCCAGCTGGATCTGATCATAAGCGCCGTTGCCAATGCGCACCGGTTGCGCGCCGCCGTGGCCGGACAGGTGCGCGAGTTCGGTTTCCGGCAATTCCTGCTGGCCGTCGATGGCATAGAGGATGTTGAGTTTCATCGGTTTGCCACAGCAATCGCTGACCCGTCCGCGCAGCCACTGCATGTAGTGGTTGGCCTCATCGACGAAGCCCAGGCGCATAAACGCATACACGGTGAACGAAGCATCGCGGATCCACGTGTAGCGGTAATCCCAATTGCGCTCGCCGCCGGGAGTTTCCGGCAGGCCGAAAGTGGCAGCGGCGAGGATTGCACCGTGGCGGCGTGAGGTCAGCAGTTTCAGGGCGAGGGCGGAGCGGTTGACGATTTCTCGCCAGCGTCCGCGATAGTTGGATTGGCCGATCCAACCGCGCCAGTACTTCAAGGTGCGCTCCATGCACAATTCGGCGGCGCCTTCGGCAAAGCGCGGATCATCGCTGCCGCCGAGCATGAAGGCGGCGGTTTCATTGTGCTCGAGGGTGAATTGCGCGACGGCCGCTTGCGCGTCGATCTGCAGTGCCTGATCTGAAGCCAGGCGTATCGACGGCTGGCCAGCGGCGTGGAACGTCACGTCCTGTGCGTCCATCTCTGCCCGGGTGTCGGCGCGACCATAGTCGTGGCGCACCGCGCAACGCAGGTTGAACGTCGCCGAGCCGCTGACCACGCGCACCCGGCGCATCAGCAGGGGCAGGGCGTCGACATCGTCACCGATGGGCAACAGATCGGTGATTTCCACCACCGCGTGTTCGCTCAGCCAACGGGTCTGCAAGACGTTGGTGTCGGGCAGATAAATCTGTTCCCGGCGCGCATCCGGCAAGTCCGGCGCGAGCTGGAAAATCCCTGCTTCAGGGGTGTCGAGCAGCGAGCAGAAAATCGTCGGGCTGTCGAACTCCGGCCAGCAGAAAAAATCCACGCTGCCCTTGTCGTTGACCAGTGCGGCGCTGCGCATGTCGCCGATGATGCCGTGGGCACCGATGGGACTTTGTTGTTCCACTTCAGGCTCAGCCATTGCCGCGAAACTCCGGATAGAGGCTCATCCCGCCATCGATGAACAGGGTGGTGCCGACGATGTAGTCAGACACATCGGAAGCGAGGAAAACCACTGCGTTGGCAACGTCCTCGACATCGCCAATGCGTCCGTAGGGAATCAGCTCAAGAAGTTTGTCGCCGGCCGCGCCTTCAGTGGCTTCTGTGTTGATGGCCGTGCTGATCGCACCGGGCGCGATGCTGTTGATACGGATGCGCTGGTGGCTGACTTCCTGAGCGAGGCTCTGCATCAACTGATCGACGCCGCCCTTGGACGCCGCGTAATTGACATGCCCGGCCCATGGAATGCGCTGGTGCACCGAGCTCATGTGAATGATCTTGCCCGCCGCGCGCGACACGCCTTCGCGCACGCCCTGACGCTGGAAAATCCGCAACGCCGCCCGCGCGCAGAGGAACTGCCCGGTGAGGTTGACGCCGATCACCGTGTTCCAGTCGTCGAGGGTCATGTCCACGGCGGCAGCGTCTTTTTGCAGGCCGGAATTGGCCACCAGAATGTCCAGCGAGCCGAAGGCTTCGACGGTCTCGGCGAACAGCCGCTCGACATCTTCTTCTTTTGAAACATCCGCGCCGATGGCGATCGCCTTACCGCCTTCGGCGTTAATTTGCGCGGCCAGTTCTTCCGCAGGTTCAGCGCTGCTGTTGTAGTTGATTACGACCGCAGCGCCGGCGGCGGCCAGTGCTTTGGCGGCGGCATGGCCTATGCCGGAGCTGGCACCCGTGACCAGCGCCACCTGATGAGCGAGGGAAATCTGCATGACGATTCGCGCCTTGGTTCAAGAGACTTAAGTAGCTGACTGATGGCCTGCGGCGAGAGTTCATCTGCAACCATGAAAAGTTCGCCGCTTCAGACCTGATAGCGGCCACTGCTGCGATGCCATTCGACGTTGCCGGCCAGCCAGCTCTTGATTCCGCGCAGATAGCGTTTGAGCAGCGGCGAGGCGTGCGGCAATACCGCCCGTTCCGCCGCCTCGTACAGATGCATGATGTCATCGTGAACGGCAGCACTTTGCGCCATGGCCTGCGCGGGGGAGCAGCCCTGTTCTTGGATCAGCAACATAGGCAGATTGAAATCGCCGATACCGGCCTGCTGTTCCTTCAGCGCGGAAAAAAGATCATTGGCAATGATCGTGGCGCTGGCGGCCAGCGTCGTGACCTTGCGCACCTCGGGTGCGCTGTAGACATTGGCGGGCAATTCATACCCACCGATGATGTCGATCAGCGACAGACACGGCAGGAAACTGTTGATCTGACGCTGAGCCAGATATTCCCAGAGCGCGGGCGTGAGCCCTTCGATCCGCCAGGCCGCTTCGGCGGTCATGGTGACGAACATGGCGATGATTTCATGGCGTACGCGAGCAACCTGCGCCGCGGTCGCGAAAGTCTCGACCCGCCTCAGATAGGCACGCAGCGCGACCAGCACCGGATCGACGCTCAAGGCCTGCTCGAGCCCCGGGCGGAACCGTGCGCTCAGGTAAACCGGTTCCAGCGCCGCCAGCGCCAGGGAAAGGCGCGGCCCGACCATTCTGGGTTCGGACCCGGTTCGCTCATCGTCGCAGTAGTAGTCGTCCACGGCGAACAACGCGGCGAAACATTGCGCCGCGAGCAACAGCCGATCGGGCTCATCGGTGTCGGTATGACAGAGCATGGCGAAGCGACCGAAACCCATGGCGCGGACTTTGTCGAGTTGGCCCGGAAATATCCCGACCTTCTCGATCCATGGCATGAGCAGATCATCCACCCCCCTGGCCAGCGCCCCGTCGACCCGAAACGGCGCCGGACAATTCAGCGGCGGGACGGCCCAGGATGATCCTGTCTTCGCACCAGAAAGGCTTGGCATTGATCGTGCCGCTGAAGCTTTGCGGACGGACTCGAACCACTGCCGGACACCTTCTATCCCGAACTGCTCGACCATCAGGCGAAACCAGATCGTGAACATGTCGGGTGTGTGTTCGATCTGCTCGGCGACCTCCTCCAGCGACAGCCACTGCCAACTTTCGGCTTCCTCGGGATTGGCTACCGGATCGGTGTGACTGATGCCGGCAAACACATGGTCGAATTCATGCTCGATAAGTTGATCGGAGACGTGTTCGTGGTAGAGCATCGAGGCAACTTTCTGCAGTTTGCAGGTCATGCCCATTTCTTCCTGCAATCGGCGGTTGGCAGCCACCGCCGTTTGTTCGCCTTTGCGTGGATGCCCGCAGCAGGTGTTGGTCCATAATCCGCCGGAATGATATTTGCCGAACGCGCGTTGCTGCATCAGCAGCCGTCCTTGTGGATCAAACAGCAGAATCGAAAACGCACGATGACGCAGCCCTTGGTGATGCACCTGCATCTTGGGGGCTACGCCGATCTGGCGATCCGTTGGTGAGACGAGAATCAGCTGTTCTTCCATGGCGGGGCTCCCGAGCGTGTGCGCTAGCGGATGGTGCCCAAGAGCAGTTGCCTGTTCGTCCGGGAGAACCCCGCAGTTGAGCGAAGGCGTTATGAGAACTCCAGGGACAAGAAAAGGCACCTGTCAGATCTGACAGGTCAGCGCGATTTCCGACAGATGGTTATGTGATTTCAGGGGTTGGCGGGATGCTCAATTGGAGGATTGAAGCGCAGAGTGCAGAGTTGTACACCTTCACATTCCACCAACAATTCGTCGCTTCCACGTCACCCGTCGCTATGGCAACTTGGCCGCCCCTGATGAGGCTGCAATCAATGGCAAATCCCTACCGCGAATTGTTCACCGCCCCCGGTGCCCGTGCGTTTGTGCTGGCCGGGATGCTGGCGCGCATGCCGATTTCCATGACCGGCATCGGCCTGATCACCATGCTCGCGCAGTTGAACGGTGGTTATGCGCTGGCGGGTGCGGTGGCGGCGATGTTTGCCTTGGCCACGGCGTTTTGCGCGCCGCAGGTATCGCGGTTGGTGGACCGTTATGGGCAGGGGCGGGTGCTGCCAATTGCAGCGCTGACCGGTGGCGGCGGGTTATTGATGTTGCTGCTGTGCACGCGTGTGCAGGCGCCGGACTGGACGTTGTTCGTCTTCGCCGCGCTGGCCGGGTGCATGCCGAGCATGTCGGCGATGGTGCGGGCGCGCTGGACCGAGATCTACCGTGGCCAGCCGCAATTGCAGACGGCGTATGCGCTGGAGTCGGTGCTCGACGAAGTGTGTTTTATCGTCGGGCCGCCGCTGTCGGTGGGGCTATCCGTTGCGGTGTTTCCCGAGGCCGGGCCGCTGGCGGCGCTGTTGGCCCTGGCCATCGGCGTGACGGCGTTTGTCGCTCAGCGCAGCACCGAGCCAGCGGTGCACGCGCAGGAGTCGCAGCATCAGGGCTCGATCATTCGCTCGACCGACGTGCAATGGCTGCTGGCGTTGATGCTGGCGATGGGCGTGATCGTCGGGGTCATCGATGTGGTCAGCGTCGCTTTCGCTCAACATCAGGGCCAGCCCGCAGCGGCGAGTATAGTCTTGTCGGTATACGCGATTGGCTCATGCCTGGCCGGCATCGCCTTCGGTGCGATGCGTTCGAAGCTGCCGTTGCCGCGCCTGTTTCTCTACGGCGGCGTGGCGACGGCGGTGACCACGCTGCCGCTGTTATTGGCGAGCAATATTCTCGGCTTGTCGATCGCGGTATTCATCGCCGGGTTGTTCTTTTCACCGACGTTGATTGTGGCGATGGCGTTGATCGAACGCATCGTGCCACCGGCCAAACTGACCGAGGGCCTGACCTGGCTGGTGACCGGGCTGAGCATCGGCGTGGCGATCGGCGCTGCTGGCTCCGGCGCGCTGGTGGATGCGTTTGGCGCGCGTAGCGGATTCTGGCTGGCGATTGCGGCGGGGGCAGTGGTGCTGATTTCAGCGTTTCAAAGTTTCCGTCACTTGAAATGGTAGGAGCTGACGAGTGCAACGAGGCTGCGATCTTTTGACTTTGACTTTGGCTTTGGATTTTGAAGATCAAGATCAAGATCAAAAGATCGCAGCCTCGTTGCACTCGTCAGCTCCTACGCTCCTACAGGAAATGGGGTTACCAGCCGCGTCCTGAGTCGACCCAGAAGTTGACTGACAGCGACGTCGACACCGACTCCACCTGATGGAACCAGCCCTCTGGCAAAAACAGCAGATCGCCAGCCTCCAGCGTCACCCGCAAAAACGTCACCTCCCGCGCTGCCGGGAAACGTTCATAGTCCGGCGCGTCCGGGTTGAAATCGCAGCCATCCAGGCCTCCCTTGGGCGCGGTCGACCAAGTGCCCAGCGCTTCGCGGTGATGCGGCGCGGCGAGGGTGAATTTCTTCTGCCCCCAGACCTGGGCGAAGAGGTTGTCGGTGTCATCGCGGTGCAACGGCGTCAACGTGCCCTTGGGGCCGATCCAGATCCGTGGCGGGATGAACAGCGACGTGTCGAAGTAGGGCGGGTACTGGATCTGCTGCAACAATTGCGCCGGCAGGATGTTGTTGCCCATGTACGCCGGCGGCTCGCCATCCGCGCCTTTGACCGCCGGGCTGTCCAGCGAGGCGATGAACTCGGCCATCGAAGTGGAGCGAAAATCACGCTCGGTGGAAAAGGTCTTCTTCACATAATCGCCATGGCGGGTAATGCCCTGCAGTTCAGCGAAATGCACCAGCGATTCCTCGCGGCTCAGGCTGAACAATGGCCAGTCGTGCAGGGCATTGCTGATCACCAACGGAATGCCGTTGGGCAAATAACGGGTTTCGAATTCGTGCCGGCTGAACTCGGCGCGCGTACGGCGTTCGACGCTGGTCTGGCGAGGCAGCGCGGCAGTGAGCTTTTCGCTGAAGCGTGGCGGCGTCGGGTAGCGCTTGTTCATATCGACCTTTTCCACCGTGCCGCCACCCTGGCGAGCGTGGTCGATGATCTGCGGCAACATCGTCGCCAGGCCCATGTTGCCACCGATCTTCAGGCGACCGCTGGCGAACAGTTCCTCGACATTGACCACGCCGGCCATGATCCCCAAAAAGTCCTTTTCCGCGACTTCGATGGTCACGTCCGGGCTGGGGTGGCGCCCGGCTGCCGTGCGCTGGCTGGTCTTGATGTCATACCAGTACGCCTGTTGCCCACTGAAGATGAACTGGAAAACCCCCTCGATGCCGACCGCGCCGGCGTTGGCGAACAACTTGCCCAGAATGCTCTGCAGGTCCACGGTGATTCCCTCGCGATTGTTGTTTTTTTCCTGAACAGGCAACGAGCGGCTGGCGGGGGAATTTAGCGACCGGGCGACTAATTTGTCCGGCCAGTGATCCGTCTTTCTTGCAGACACATTTTTCAAGGAAAGCGCGGTGACCAAGCTGACATTGCTGTGCCTGCCCTATTCGGGCGCCAGCGCCATGGTTTACAGCCGCTGGCGGCGTCAACTGCCGACGTGGCTGCAATTGCAACCGGTGGAACTGCCGGGACGTGGCGCGCGGTTCGATGAACCGCTGCAAACCGACATGCGCGCACTGGCGCGGCAACTGGCGCGCGAGCACAAAGCGGGGCTGCAAGGCCCGTATGCGTTGTTCGGGCATAGCCTCGGTGCATTGCTCGCCTGCGAAATGGCCCATGCCTTTCGCGAACTGGGTGTGCCGGAGCCGCTGGCGCTGTTCGCCTCCGGCACCGCCGCACCGACCATGCGCAGCGACTACGACCGTGGCTTTGCCGAACCGCGCAGTGATGAAGAACTCATCGAACAGTTGCGCACCTTTCAGGGCACCAGCGAAGAAGTCCTCGCCAATAAAGAGCTGATGAGCCTGACCCTGCCGGTGCTGCGCGCCGACTTCATGATGTGCGGGCGCTTCACGCCTGCCGAGCGGCCCTTGCTCAATTGCCCGGTGCACGTGCTCGGTGGCAAGGAAGACCGCGCCACCACCGAACAACTGATCGGCTGGAGCAAAGAGACCCTGGGCAGTTTCTCGGTGGACATGATGACCGGCGGGCATTTCTTCATTCATGAACATGAAGCGCGGGTCATTCGCACGATCAAGACCCATCTGGAAGTGCATCACCGGCGCCTTGCGCAGGCCGCACAACCGGCGTTTTGAGACGCGACTCATCTATCATTTTCAGGAGGCCGGTCATGGCTGTTGCTCTGGGGTTTTCCGTGCGGCCGTTGCTGCCGCAGCGCGGACGTTTGCCGCTGCTGGTCGAGGCGGGCGATGCCGACACCGATCTGTTGGCGGTATTCGATGAATTGAAGGCCTTGGTCGACGAGCATCTGCTGCGCGACGGTGGCGTGCTGTTTCGCGGCTTCCGCCTCGACGGCGCCGAGCAGTTTCGCCAGTTTGCCGCGAGTTTCGGCCATCCGCTGCTCAACTACGAGTTCGGCTCGACGCCGCGTACCAACGTCACTCAAGGCGTGTACACCTCCACCGAATACCCGGCGCACCAAAGCATTCCGCTGCACAACGAGCAGGCCTATTCCCGCGACTGGCCGATGAAGATCTGGTTCTACAGCATGATCGCTGCCAGGTCCGGAGGCGAGACGCCGATTGCCGACAGCCGCGAAGTCTACCGGCGCATCCCCGTGGCGATCCGCGAGCGTTTCGTCAGTAAAGGCCTGATGTATGTGCGCAACTTCGGCAATGGCCTAGATGTCGCTTGGGAAGATGTGTTCAACACCGAAGACCGCGAAGTCGTCGAGGCCTACTGCAAGGCACACGGCATTGTCTGCGAATGGAAGGACGACGGTGAGCTGCGCACGCGGCAGACCTGTCAGGCGGTGGCGGTGCACCCGGTGACCGGCGACCACGTCTGGTTCAATCAGGCGCACCTGTTTCACATCTCCAACCTGCCAGCGGACGTGCGCGAAAGCTTGCTCGACATCGTCGACGAAGAAGAAGACCTGCCACGTAATGTCTACTACGGCGACGGCTCGCCGATCGAAGACGAAGTGCTGGCGCAGATTCGTGCGGTGCTCGACGACTGTGCGATCAGTTTCCCCTGGCAGGAGGGCGATGTGCTGATGCTCGACAACATGCTCTCGGCTCACGCGCGCTCACCGTTCGAAGGGCCGCGCAAAGTCATCGTGGCGATGGCCGAGGGGCATTTGCAGGACGTGCGTTAGGCGCTTCGCCACTCTTCAACTCAAATGCCGAATCCGGGCCTGTACCGGCTTCGGCATTTGTCTGTCTGGCCTTTGTACCGTCGGGCCGTGATTGCCGCTGGCGCGCTAAATCATCGCGCGGGCCATTCGTTCTTGTTGATACGACCGGGTCTCCAGGTCACGCCGCCGATCAGCAAGGACTTCACGCATGAATGCCGCAGACGCACAGAAACTAGCCCGCCGCTTTATCGAATTGCCCCAGGACAAACGCCGTCTGTTCCTCGCCGGCATGGCCCGCGAGGGCATCGATTTTGCGCAGCTTCCAATGACCGCCTGCGACGGCATCGCCGAGCGTGATGGCCTGTCTTACGCGCAGCAGCGCATGTGGTTTCTCTGGCAACTGGAGCCGACCAGCGCCGCCTACAACCTGCCGATGGCGGTGCGTCTGGATGGTGAATTGCAAGTCGAGGCACTGGAACAGGCCTTCAGCCGTCTGGCGGCGCGCCACGAATGTTTGCGCACCACCTTCGGCCAGGACGGCGAGCGTGCCTTCCAGCGTGTGGCCGAACCAAAGCCACTGAAGTTGCCCGTGACTGACCTGAGCGCGTTACCCGAAACCCAGCGCTGGCCGCTGGCGCAGCAGCACATGATGGCCGAGGCGACCCAGGCCTTCGACCTGCAGAACGGCCCGCTGCTGAGTCTGCGGCTGTTGCGCCTGGCCGCGCAGGAACACGTGCTGCTGCTGACCCTGCACCACATCATCGCCGACGGCTGGTCGATGAACATTCTGATCGACGAATTCATGCGCACTTACGACGCGTTGGTGGCCGGGCGTGAACCGACGCTGGCGCCCTTGACCGTGCATTACCGCGACTACGCACTGTGGCAACGCAGCTGGCTGGAGGCCGGTGAGCGCGAGCGGCAACTGGACTACTGGCGCACGCAACTGGGCGACGAACATCCTGTGCTGGAATTGCCCACCGACCGCGCTTATCCGGCGCAAGCCAGCCATCAAGGCGCACGCCTGGAAGCGGTGATCGACGCAGCCCTGCGCGAAGAACTGAAAAGCCTTGCCCAGCGTCAGGGCGTGACCTTGTTCGTGGTGTTGCTGGCAACGTTCAAGACCCTGTTGCATCGCTACAGCGGCCAGACCGATATTCGTGTCGGCGGGCTGATCGCCAACCGCACCCGCAGTGAAACCGAGGGCCTGATCGGCTTCTTCGTCAACACGCAGATTCTGCGCAGCGTGGTCACCGCACAAACGCCCTTCACCGAGTTGCTGCAGAACCTGCGCCAGGCCGCCCTCGGGGCCCAAGCCCATCAGGATCTGCCGTTCGACGCCTTGATCGAAGCCCTGCAACCGGCGCGCAGCCAGAGCCACAATCCGCTGTTTCAAGTGATGTTCAACCATCAGCCGCTGGTTACCGATTTGCATCAGGCGCAACTCGCTTCAGGCTTGCGCGTGGGCTATCTGAGCGAGGAACAACTGGCCGGCAGCGGCCGGCAACACGCGGCCACCAGTGATCTGATGCTCGACACCCGCGAGGAGGGCGAGCAACTGTTTGCCGCCTTCACTTACGCCACGGATATTTTCGACGCCGCCACCATCGCCGCGCTGGCCGGACATTGGCGCAACATTCTCCAGTCGGTGTGCCGTGATCCGCAGCAGTTGATCGGCGAAGTGGCGATGCTCGCCGACAGCGAACGCCACGGGTTGATCCAGGCCACAGCGCCAGCGCCTCGCTTTATCAGCGTGCAAAGCTTGTTCGAAGCGCAGGTCGCTCGCACTGCGCAAATGCCGGCGGTGCTGTTGGCCACCGCGCCTTCACGGGCATTCAGCTACGAGGAGCTCAACAGCCGCAGCAATCGCTTGGCCCATCAGTTGCGCGCACAGGGTGTCGGCCCGGACGTGCTGGTCGGCGTCGCGCTGGGACGTTCACTGGAACTGGCGGTGGCGCTGCTTGCCGTGCTCAAGGCCGGTGGTGCCTATGTGCCGCTGGATCCGCAGACCCCGGCCGAACGCTTGCGCCATGTGCTCGCTGACAGTGGTTTGAAACTATTGCTCAGCGACCAACAAAGCCTCGCCAGCCTGCCGCCGCTCGACGGCATCGAGTGCCTGTGTCTGGAGCAATTGCCCACCAGCGGGCAGAGCGACAACCTGCCGGTCACTGTCGAGGCTGACAACCTCGCGTACGTGATCTACACCTCTGGCTCCACCGGGCGGCCGAAAGGCGTGGCGGTCAGTCATGGCGCGCTGAGCGAGTTCATCGCCCGCGCCATCGACTACAGCGATCTGCGCGAAGGCGACCGGGTTCTGCAATTCGCCACCAGCAGCTTCGACGGTTTCGTCGAGCAGTTTTTCCCGCCGCTGTGCCACGGCGCCAGCGTGGTCATGCGCGATGCGCCGTTGTGGGACAGCGCGACGCTGCATCAGGTCATCATCGATCACGGCATTACCCTGGCTGATCTGCCAGCGGCCTACTGGTATTGGCTGGTGCAGGAATATGCGGCGAAACCGCCGGCCAGTTTCGGCGCGCTGCGGCAGATTCACGTCGGCGGTGAAGCCATGGCGGTGGACGGCTTGCGTCTGTGGAAGCAGGCCGGGCTCGGCCATGTGCGCCTGCTCAATACCTACGGCCCGACCGAGGCCACGGTGGTCTCGACGATTCATGACTGCACCGCGCTGACCGCACAGGACGTGTCGTGGCGTGGGATGCCGATCGGCAAAGGACTGGCAGCACGGCGTCTGTACGTGCTCGACGATGATCTGAACCTGCTGCCGCAAGGCGCGGTGGGCGAGTTGTACATCGGTGGGCCAGGTCTGGCGCGCGGTTATCAGCGCCAACCGAGCCTCAGCGCCGAGCGTTTCATTGCCGACCCGTTCGCCGACGGCCAGCGCCTGTACCGCACCGGCGACCGTGCGCGGCTGCGCGGCGATGGCGCGCTGGAGTATGTCGGCCGGGCCGATCATCAAGTGAAGATTCGTGGCTTTCGCATCGAACTGGGCGAGATCGAATCGCGCTTGCAGCAATGTTCGGGCGTTCGCGAAGCAGTGGTGATGGCGGTGCCGTTCGCCGGCGGTGCGCAACTGGTCGCCTACGTTGTGACAGAACCTGCGGTGCTTGCCAGCGCGGCAACGCAAACGGCGTTCCGTCAGCAGACCCGCGCCGCGCTGCAAGCCAGCCTGCCGGATTACATGGTGCCGGGGCATCTGCTGTTGCTGGCGAATCTGCCGCTGACACCGAGTGGCAAGCTCGACCGCAAGGCCTTGCCGACGCCGGATCCGGCGCAGTTGCAGGGCGATTACCGCGCCCCGCAATCGCCAGCCGAGCAGTGTCTGGCGCAGGTCTGGGCCGAGGTGCTGCACGTGCCGCGTGTGGGCCTGGACGATCACTTTTTTGAACTGGGCGGCCATTCGTTGCTGGCCGCGCAGGTGATTGCCCGGGTCAAGGAGCAGATGGGCGTGGTGCTGCCGCTGCGCAGCCTGTTCGAAAAACCGCTGCTGGCGGATCTCGCCGAGGTGCTCGGGCAACTGGCCGAGACGAGCGGCGACGACGACTGGTCCGACCTGGATCAGTTCATGAATGCTTTGCAAGGAGAAGAAGTATGAGCGGCACGATGGCGGAACGTATTGCAAAAAGGTTCGTCGGCCTGCCGCTGGAACAGCGTCGGCTGTTTCTCGCCAAGCTGCGCGAGGAGGGCAAGGATTTCAGCCTGTTGCCGCTGCCGGTCAGCCGCCACGACTGCGCGCAGATTCCCCTGTCGTTCGCCCAGCAGCGCCTGCTGTTTCTCTGGCAACTGGAACCGCACAGCGCCGCATACAATATGGCCGCTGGCTTGCGTCTGAAAGGCCGGCTGGATGAGTCGGCCCTGAGCCGCTCGTTCGATCATCTGCTGGCGCGCCATGAAGTGTTGCGCACGGTGTTTCACACCGACGGCGATCAAGCGCATCAGCTGATTCTCGAGCAGCAAAGTATTGCGCTGCAACGCTTCGATCTGACCGGCACCGCCGCGCAAGAGCGCGAAGAACTGCTCGCGCAACACGTGCAAGACGTGACCGCGCAACCGTTCGATCTGCGCCACGGCCCGCTGTTGCGCGCCAGCCTGTTTGCTTTGGCCGACGATGAGTTCGTGCTGGTGGTGAGCATGCATCACATCGTCTCCGATGGCTGGTCGATGGACGTCATGGTCAAGGAATTCGTCCAGTGCTATCAGGCGTTCAGCCTGCAGCGCGAGCCGCAATTGCCGGCGCTGCCGTTGCAATACGCCGACTATGCGATCTGGCAGCGGCGCTGGCTGGAGGCCGGCGAGGGTGAACGCCAGCTCGACTACTGGCGTCAGCAATTGGGCGACGAACATCCGCTGCTGGAAGTGGCGCCGGACTTTGCCCGACCGCTGACGCAAAGCTTTGCAGGACAGACCCTGAGCTTTGATTTCGGCACCGACCTGTCGCAACAGCTCAACGTTTTTGCGCGCAGCCAGGGCATCAGCCTGTTCATGCTGGTGCTGGCCGGGTTCTCGCTGTTCCTTTCGCGTCTGGCCGGCGAGCGCGACATTCGTGTCGGCGTGCCGAATGCCAACCGTGGCCGCGCCGAAGTCGAGGGACTGATCGGTTTCTTCGTCAACACCCAGGTGCTGCGTTGCCAGGTCGATGAGCGCGGCAGTTTCGCCGATTTGCTCGCGCAGGTGCGTGAAGCGGCGTTCGGTGCGCAGGCGCATCAGGAATTGCCGTTCGAGCAACTCGTCGACGAATTGGTCGCCGAACGCACCCTGGGCCACAACCCGCTGTTTCAAGCCAAGTTCAACCAGAACGTCGGCATGCAGAAACAACGCTCGATGGCCTTGCCCGGCCTGACCGTCAGTGAATACCCGCTGGCCAAGGACGGCACGCATTTCGATCTGGCCTTGGATATCACCGACGACGGCGCGCTGATCCACGGCCAGATGACCTACGCCAGCGATCTCTATCGGGCGGAAACGGTCGCCGGTTTTGTGCCGATGTTGCTGGATCTGTTTACCCAGTTGCTCGACTCGCCGCAGGCGCCATTGCACACAGTTGCCACACCACGGCCTGCTGCGCTTGCCATTCACCGCGAACCGGCGTTGACGGTGTTGCAACACTGGGCGCGTGAAGTGGCGCGGCAGCCGCAGGCGCTGGCGGCTCGTGATTTGCAGAAGACAATGACGTTCCAGGCGCTGGATGAACAAGCCAATCGTCTCGCCCATTATTTGCGTGCGCAGGGCGTCAATGTCGGCGATCCGGTGGCGGTGCTGCTGGAACGTTCGCTGGACTGGCTGACTTGCCTGTTGGCGATTCTCAAGGCTGGCGCTGTGTACATGCCGCTCGACGTCAAGGCGCCAAGCGCGCGCCTGCAACAGATGCTCGGCGCTGCGCAGGCGCGGGCGATGATCGGTGCTGAAGGCGACGCACGGCTCAGCGAATTGGCGGGTGAGGGCTGTCAGGGTCTGGAGTTTGCACCGGGGCAATGGCAGTCACTGCCGACGTCCGCGCCTGAACTGACGCTGTATGCGCAGTCGCCGGTCTACGTGATTCACACCTCCGGTTCCACCGGGCAACCCAAGGGCGTGCTGGTCAGCCACGGCGCGCTGGGCAGTTACGTGCGCGGCATACTCGAGCGTCTGGCGCCGGCGCCGGAGGCGAGCATGGCGCTGGTCTCGACCATCGCCGCCGACCTTGGCTTCACCGTGCTGTTCGGTGCGTTGTGCTCGGGCCGACTGCTGCATGTGCTGCCGGAAGAACTCGGCTTCGACCCGGATCGCTTTGCCGAATACATGGCCTGCCATCGCGTTGGCGTGCTGAAAATCGTCCCCGGGCATCTCGCCGCACTGTTGCAGGCGGCCAAGCCTGCCGATGTGCTGCCGGAACACGCACTGATCGTCGGCGGCGAAGCCTGTTCGCCGGCGCTGGTCGAGCGTGTGCAGCAACTGAAACCGGGCTGTCGTCTGATCAACCACTATGGCCCGAGCGAAACCACCGTGGGCGTGCTGACCCACGAGGTCGAAGAACTCGCCGCCCAGGCGCGCAGTGTTCCAATCGGCACAGCGCTGGTCGGTGCTCATGTCTATGTGCTCGACGATGTGCTCAACCCAGTGGCCGATCAGGTCGCCGGTGAGCTGTACATCGGCGGCGACAGCGTTGCCCTAGGCTACCTGAATCAGCCGGGGCTCACCGCTGAGCGTTTCCTGCCTGATCCGTTTGGGAACCCCGGCGCGCGGGTGTACCGCAGTGGCGACCGGGTCCGGCGCAATCGCGAGCAGGCGCTGGAATTCATCGGTCGTGCCGACGATCAGGTCAAAGTGCGCGGCTACCGTGTGGAGCCTGCGGAAGTCGCGCGGGTGTTGCTCAGCCTCGATGGCGTCAGCGAAGCCGCCGTGCTCGCGCTGCCACTGGATGACGACCCGGCGCGCCTGCAACTGCTGGCATGGTGCGTGCCGGCGGTGGGCGCGAAGGTGCAGGCGCAGGAACTGCGCGAGCAGTTGCAGGCGCGGCTGCCGGATTACATGGTGCCGGCGCAGTTGCTGTTGCTGGAAAAGCTGCCGCTGACCGCCAACGGCAAACTCGACAAGCGTGCCTTGCCAGTGCCCGGCGTGGTCAGCCAGCAGTTCGTCGCGCCGGTCGGTGAGATCGAGGAAAAACTGGCCGCGATATGGGCTGAGGTGCTCAAGCTCGAAAGAGTCGGCAGCAGCGATAACTTCTTCGAACTGGGTGGCGATTCGATCCTCAGCTTGCAGATCATCGCCCGGGCCAAGCGCCAGGGCATCAAGCTCAGCCCCAAGCAGTTGTTCGAAAAACAGACCATCGGCCAACTGGCCGCTGTGGCCAAACTGATCGAAGCCAAACCGGCTGCCGTCGCCGCACCAGTGGCGCGCGGGCCGTTGCCGTTGCTGCCGATCCAGATGCGCTTCTTCGACACGCCGATTGCCCAGCGCCAGCACTGGAACCAGTCAGTGATGCTGCAACCGACCCTGGCGCTGGACACCGTACATTTGCGTAAGGCGCTGGCGGCGCTGGTCGAGCAGCACGAAGCGCTGGCCTTGAGCTTTGTGCAGTCGGGCGATAGCTGGCAGGCGTTGCCGCAGACTCAGCGCGATGCCGAACTGCTTTGGCTGCGCGAACTGGACAGTCTCGATGCCTTGCCGGCCGTGGCCGACGCGGCGCAGCGCAGCCTTGATCTGCAACGCGGGCAGTTGCTGCGCGCGGTGCTGGTCACTCTGCCGAATGCCGAGCAGCGCTTGTTGCTGGTCATTCATCACCTGGTGGTCGATGGCGTGTCGTGGCGCATTCTGCTCGAAGACTTGCAGCAGGCTTACCAGGCATTGGCGGCGGGGACGGCGCCGATGTTGCCAAGCCAGAGCAGTTCGCTGCACAACTGGGCCGAGCAGTTGCATCGTTATGCGCAGAGTAAAGCGCTTGCCGGCGAACGCGATTATTGGCGCCAGACCCTGGCGGCTGAAGACGCGGCACTGCCACAAGATTTCGCCGTAGACAGCCAGACCCGCGCCCAGGCCGCTCGCGCCAGTACGCGCCTGAGCCAGACATTGACCGACAAGCTGCTGAAAGTCGCCCCGGCGGCCTACCGCACGCAAATCAACGACCTGTTGCTGACCGCATTGGCGCGGGTGTTGTGTGACTGGAGCGAGCAACCGTCGGTGTTGATCCAGCTCGAAGGCCATGGTCGTGAAGACCTGTTCGACGACATCGACCTGAGCCGCACGGTCGGCTGGTTCAGCAGCCTGTACCCGGTGCGCCTGACTCCGCAGGCCAATCCCGCTGCGTCGCTGTGCGCGATCAAGGAGCAACTGCGCGCCGTGCCGGGCAAAGGCATCGGTTATGGCGTGCTGCGTTACCTCACGCGTGCAGCCGAGTTGCAGACGCTGGCGCAACCACGGGTGACCTTCAATTACCTCGGTCAGTTCGACGGCGCGTTCAGCGCCGAGCAAGGCGCGTTGTTCCTGCCAAGCGCTGACAGCACCGGCGCCAATCAGGATGGGCAAGCGCCGCTGGGCAATTGGCTGAGCGTCGACGGACAGGTTCTCGGCGGAGAGCTGGAACTGACCTGGACCTTCGGCAGCGGCATGTACCGCGCCGAGACCATCGAGGCGCTGGCCGAGGCTTATCGCCGCGAACTGCAACGCTTGATCGAACATTGCTGCGACAGCGCGGCCGGTGGCGTGACACCGTCGGACTTCAAACTCGCCAACCTGACCCAGGCGCAGCTGTCGGCGCTGCCGATGGCGCCGCGTGACATCGTCGATCTGTACCCGCTGTCGCCGATGCAGCAAGGCATTCTGTTCCACAGCCGCAACGAGCCGGACAGCCCGGCCTACACCAATCAGCTGCGCGTCGACGTCGAGCAGCTCGACGCCGAGCGCTTCCGCCAGGCCTGGCAGCAGACTGTTGATGCTCACGATATTCTGCGTACGGCGTTCGTCTGGCCGCAGGATGCCGCCGCGCCGGTGCAGGTGGTACGCAGCCGTGTGCAGATGCCGTGGCAGGTGCAGGACTGGCGCGGTCGCGCTGGCCTTGATTCAGCACTTGATCATCTCGCCACTGAAGACCTGCATAACGGCTTCGATCTGCTCGACGCACCGCTGTTGCGCGTGACGTTGGTGCACATCGATGAGCACACTCATCACCTGATCTACACCTGCCATCACATCCTGATGGACGGCTGGAGCACTTCACAGTTGTTTGGCGAAGTGTTGCAGCGCTACGCCGGCATCGTGCCGAGCGCAGGGCAGGGGCGTTATCGCGATTACATCGAGTGGCTCGGCCAGCGCGATCAGCAAGCCAGTCGGCAGTTCTGGAGCACGGCGCTGGCGGATCTCGAAGAGCCGACGCGACTGGCCAGCGCCATACCCGTCAGGCACGCGGCCAGCGGCTATGCCGATCACGAGCATGTGTTCAGCGAACCGCTGACCGCCGAACTGAACCGCTTTGCCCGCGAGCAGAAAGTCACGCTCAACACGCTGGTGCAAGCGGCGTGGCTGCTGCTGTTGCAGCGTTATACGGGCCAGGATCATGTGACGTTCGGCGCGACTGTCGCCGGGCGGCCGACGGATTTGCCGGGTGTCGAGCAGCAGATCGGCCTGTTCATCAACACCTTGCCGGTGGTGGCAGCGCCGTCGGCCGAGATCGCTGTGAATCAATGGCTGCAACAGGTGCAGGCGCTCAACCTGGCCTTGCGCGAGCACGAACACACGCCGCTGTATGACATTCAGCGCTGGGCCGGTACGGGCGCCGGGGCGTTGTTCGACAGCATTCTGGTGTTCGAAAACTACCCGATGGCGCAAGCGCTGGCGCAGGGTCCACAGACGGGTCTGAAGTTCTCGGCAATCCGCCGGCAGGAGCAGACCAACTATCCGCTGACGCTGGTGGCGGTCACCGGCCGCGAGCTGAGTCTGGGTGTGAGTTACGATCAGGCGAGTTTCGACGCTCAAGCGATCCGCGCGTTGAGCGGGCAACTGCAAGGTCTGCTCGAGCAGTTCCTCGCCGACGCCACACAGCCGCTGGGCGCGCTGCAACTGCTCGCCGAGCCACAACGGCAACAAGCGATCGAGTGGGGCAAGGCGCCGGTTACCACGCCGGATCAACGCACAGTGCTGGCGCACATCGCCGCGCAAGTGCAGCGACAGCCACAGGCGAACGCGGTGCTGTTCGCTGAGCAGTCCATCGCTTACCAAGACCTCGATACCCGGGCCAATCGTCTGGCGCACAAGCTGCAAGGCATGGGCGTCGGGCCGGAAGTGCGCGTAGGCGTGTGCATGCGCCGCACGCCGCAGATGCTGGTCGGCTTGCTGGCGATCCTCAAGGCCGGTGGCGCCTACGTACCGCTCGACCCGGATTACCCGCAGGAACGTTTGCTGCACATGCTCGACGACAGCCGCGCGGCGGTGCTGCTCACTGAGCCAGCGGCATTGGCGATGCTGCCCGAAACCTTGAGTGCGCAGGTGCTGCTGGTGGACGAGAACGTCGCCAGCGAATGCCCGGCCACTGCGCCACTGGTTAACCTCGCGGCCGAAAATCTGGCGTACGTGATCTATACCTCCGGCTCCACCGGCAAACCGAAAGGCGTAGCGATCAGCCACGGCAATCTGTCGGCGCTGATTCAATGGTCGGCTGGGGTCTATCGCGAAGAACAATTACGCGGTGTGCTGGCTTCGACTTCGATCTGCTTCGACCTGTCGGTGTGGGAAATTTTCGTCACGCTGGCCTGCGGAGGCTGTCTGGTATTGGCCGACAACGCCCTGGCGCTGGCGGATTTGCCGGCGCGCAATCAGGTTACGCTGATCAATACCGTGCCGTCGGCGATTGCCGCGTTGCAGCGCGCCGGGCAGATTCCGGCTTCGGTCGGCACCATCAATCTGGCCGGCGAACCGCTCAAACAGAGTCTGGTCGACAGCCTCTATGCCAGCACCCAGGTGCGGCAGGTCTACGACCTGTATGGGCCGTCGGAAGACACCACTTATTCGACCTTCACCCTGCGCACGCCAAAGGGCCGGGCGAACATTGGCCGGCCACTGGACAACACCGTGGCGCACCTGCTCGACAGTCAGTTGCAGGTGCTGCCCGAGGGCGTGGCGGCCGAGCTGTACTTAGCGGGTGCCGGGGTGACGCGCGGCTATCTGCGTCGTGCCGCGCTGACCGCCGAACGCTTTGTGCCGAATCCTTACGCGAGCAATGGCGAGCGCCTGTACCGCACCGGCGATCTGGTGCGCCAGGGCGACGATGGCAACATCGAGTACATCGGTCGCGCCGACCATCAGGTGAAGATTCGCGGCTTCCGCATCGAACTCAGCGAGATCGAAGCACGCCTGCTGGAACTCGACGATATCCGTGAGGCGGTGGTACTGGCGCAGGACGGCGCCGCAGGCAAACACCTGCATGCCTACCTCGTCGCCGCGCCGGACAGCGAGCGGTCGACGCTGGCCGAGCGGGTGCGCAATGCCTTGGCCAGTCGCTTGCCGGCGCACATGGTGCCGGGGCACCTGCACCTGATCGACGCGATCCCGCTGACGCCCAACGGCAAGCTCGATCGCAAGGCGCTGATGGCGTTGGGCGAGAGCCCGACGCAAGAGCAATACCAGGCGCCGCAAAGCGATCTGCAATGGGAGGTGGCGACGATCTGGCAGGAGGTGCTGGAAGTCGAGCGGGTAGGGCTGGCGGACAACTTCTTCCAGCTCGGCGGCCATTCGTTACTGGCGACGCTGGTGGTGACCCGGGTGCAGGAACGTCTGGGCGACAAGGTGCCGCTCAAGGCGTTGTTCGAGACCGACACGCTCAAGGATTTCTGCGTGCGGATCGAAGCGCTGCGCGTCGAAATGTCGCCCGTTCAGGATGAATTGGCTAAATCACTGGAGGCCCTCAAACGTCTATCCCTCGATGATCTGGAAAAACTGATTTCTTGAGAGGGAAAAACGCGTGCAAGAGTTAATCGAGTCGGTAGGACAACTTTCGGCTAAGCAAAGAAAGGCTCTGGCGGTTCTGCTCAAGCAGAAAGGCGTCAACCTCTTTGACATTGCCCCGGTTTTCAAGCGCACGGCTGAAGAGCCGTTGCTGCTGTCCTACGCTCAGCAGCGCCAGTGGTTCCTCTGGCAGTGGGCACCGCACAGCGCGGCCTACAACATTCCGACGGCCCTGCGCTTGCAAGGGCCGCTGGATGTGCCGGCACTGGAACGCAGCATTGCGGCGCTGATCGAACGCCACGAAACCTTGCGCACGGTGTTCTCTCAAGACAGCGCGCAACCCTTGCAAGTGGTCCTGCCCGCAGGACCTTTTACCCTCGATATTCATCACCTGAGCACTGATCTGGCGCATGACCCGGAGCACTCGATCGAGGCTTTCGTTCAGACCCAGAGCCAAAAGACTTTCGACCTGCAGCACGGACCGTTGCTGCGTGCCGCGCTGCTGCAGGTCAACCCGGATGAGCATGTGTTGGTGCTGACCCTGCATCACATCGTTTCCGATGGCTGGTCGCTGCAAGTGATGATCGAGGAACTGGTGCAGCTCTATGCCGGGTTCAACCTCGGTCACGACGCCGGTCTGCCGGCCCTGCCGATTCAATACGCCGATTACGCCTTGTGGCAGCGCCAGTGGATGGAGGCCGGTGAGCAGGAGCGCCAACTGGCCTACTGGCAGGAAAAGCTCGGCGGCGAACAACCGGTGCTGGAACTGCCGCTGGATCGCCCGCGCGCGGTCGATCAAAGCTTTGCCGGCGCCAGCCATAACCTGATTCTTGATCCGGCGCTGAGCAATGCCCTCAAGGCGTTTGCCCGGCAGGAAAACGTCACCCTGTTCGTGTTGCTGCTGGCTTCGTTTCAGGCCTTGCTGCAGCGCTACAGCGGGCAAAGCGACATCCGAGTCGGCGTGCCGGTGGCCAACCGTGGCCGGGTGGAAATCGAGCGCCTGATCGGCTTCTTCGTCAACACCCAGGTGCTCAAGGCGGACATCGACGCAGAGCTGCCGTTTATCGAACTGCTGCGTCAGGTCAAACAGACGGCGCAGGAGGCGCAGGCGCATCAGGATTTGCCCTTCGAGCAACTGGTCGAAGCGCTGGAACCGGGCCGCAGCCTCAGCCACAGTCCGCTGTTCCAGGTGATGTTCAACCACCAGGCCGAGCGCCGTGCGAGCGTCGCCACGCGCCTGAACGGCCTGAACATCGAACCGCTGGAGTGGCAGAGCCAGACTGCGCAATTCGACCTGACCCTCAACACCACCGAACAGGCGCACGGCATCGAAGCGGTGCTCAAGTACGCCACTGACCTGTTCGACGCAGCGACCATCGAGCGCCTGGCGCAGCACTGGACCGCGCTGTTGCAAGCGATCGTCGCCGAGCCGAGCCAGCGCATCGGCCAATTGTCGATGATCGACGCCGGCCAGCAGCAACAGCTGTTGGCGCAATGGAATCCGCCGCTGATTGAACAACCGCTGACCCAGTGCATCCAGCAAGCCATCGAGCTCCAGGCCGAGCGGCATGCCGATGCGGTGGCGGTGAGCTGTGCCGGGCAACGCCTGACTTACGCCGAGCTCAATCGCCGCGCCAACCTGTGGGCGCATACGCTGCTCGAGCACGGCGTCGGCCCGGATGTGCGCGTCGGCGTGGCGGGGGAGCGTTCGCTGGAGATGATTGTCGCCATTCTCGCGGTGCTGAAAGCGGGCGGCGGCTATGTGCCGCTGGACCCGAGCTACCCGGATGACCGTTTGAGCTACATGATCGACGACAGCGGTATTCAATTGCTGTTGACCCAGGGGCATTTGCTCGGGCAATTGCCGCTGCCGCCGGGGCTGATCTGCCTCGATCTGGATCAAACGCCGGAACACGGCATCGCAAGCAACCCGCCATGCCTGACCACGCCGGACAATCTGGCCTACGTCATCTACACCTCCGGTTCCACCGGCAAACCCAAGGGCGCGCTACTGCCGCACGGCAACGTGATGCGCCTGTTCAGCGCCACCGAGCACTGGTTCGATTTTGGCCCGCAGGACAGCTGGACGCTGTTCCATTCCTACGCGTTCGACTTTTCGGTGTGGGAGATTTTCGGCGCACTGTTGTACGGCGGCAAACTGGTGGTGGTGCCGCACGATGTCAGCCGTTCGCCGGAGGATTTCTACACGCTGCTGTGCGATGAAAACGTCACGGTGTTGAACCAGACGCCGTCGGCATTCAAGCCGTTGATGCAGGTTGCCTGTGAATCTGCGCGCAGCAATGCCCTGCGTTACGTGGTGTTCGGCGGCGAGGCGCTGGAAGTACAGAATCTGCGTCCGTGGTTCGAGCGTTTTGGCGACCGCACGCCGACGCTGATCAACATGTACGGCATCACCGAAACCACCGTGCACGTGACCTACCGGCCGTTGTCGCTGGCGGATCTGCAGAGCAATCACAGCAGCCCGATCGGCGCGCCGATTGTCGACCTGTCGTGGTACTTGCTCGACAGCTCGCTCAACCTGGTGCCGCAAGGCTGCATCGGTGAGTTGTACATCGCTGGCGCCGGTCTGGCCCGTGGTTATCTGAATCAGGCCGGCATGAGCGCCACGCGCTTCGTGCCCGACCCGTTCAACCGCAAGGCCGGCCAGCGTCTGTACCGTACCGGCGACCTCGCACGGCTGCGCGGCGACGGAGTGATCGAGTACATCGGCCGTATCGACCACCAAGTGAAGATCCGTGGTTTCCGCATCGAGCTCGGTGAAATCGAAGCGCAACTGCTCAAGCATATACAGGTGCGCGAAGCGGTGGTGCTGGCGGTGGACGGCCTCAGCGGCCAGCAACTGGCGACTTGGGTCGTGCCGGTTGAGACATTGAACGCGGACGAGCAGGGCGCGCTTCGCGATTCGATCAAGGCGCACCTGCGCGAAACCCTGCCGGATTATATGGTCCCGGTCAGTTGGGCGTTCCTCGACCGACTGCCGCTGACCGCCAACGGCAAGCTCGATCGCAAACAACTGCCGCAGCCGGACGTTGCGCAGGTGCAAGAGGCCTACGCCGCGCCGCGCAGCGAACTGGAACAGCGTCTGGCGGAGATTTGGCAGGACGTGCTCAAGGTCGAACGGGTCGGGCTTCACGACAATTTCTTCGAGCTGGGCGGCGACTCGATCATCTCGATTCAGGTGGTCAGCCGCGCGCGGCAGGCCGGCATTCGCTTTACGCCCAAGGACATTTTTCAGCATCAGACCGTGCAGCGTCTGGCCACCGTTGCGCAGCAGAGCGACGCGGTGCAGACGGAGCAGGGCGAAGTGCTTGGCGACGCGCCGCTGACGCCGATCCAGCAGTATTTCTTCCACAGTGACATCCCGGCGCGGCATCACTGGAACCAGTCGATCCTCCTGACCCCGGCGAAAACCCTGCAAGCCGCGGCGCTGCAACAGGCCCTGGCGCAGGTGCAAAAGCAGCATGACGCCTTGCGTCTGCGTTATCGCCAAACCGAGCAGGGCTGGCAGCAAAGCCACGGCGCGGCGAATCAGCCACAAGCGTTGTTACGCACTTTCACGCTGGACGACAGCGCGGCGTTGCCAGCGCTGTGCCTGGACCTGCAACGCAGCCTCGACCTGCACAACGGCCCGCTGATCCGCGCGGCGCTGATCGATTTGCCGGACGCCAGTCAGCGTCTGCTGCTGGTGATTCATCACTTGGTGGTCGATGGCGTGTCGTGGCGAATCCTGCTCGAAGACCTGCAAAGCGCCTATCAGCAGATCAGCAGCGGACAGCGCGTGCACCTGCCGGCCAAGACCAGCGCGTTCAAGGGCTGGGGTTTGCGCCTGGAAGAGCATGCGCGCAGCGCGGCGCTGGGCAGCGAACTGAGCTACTGGCGCGAGCAGTTGCGCGACGCGCCGCTCGGTTTGCCGCTGGATAATCCGCAGGGCCAATTGAACAACCGCTTCGAACGCAGCGTCGACACGCGGCTGGACGCCGAACGCACTCGCCAGCTGCTACAACAGGCCCCGGCGGTCTACCGCACTCAAGTCAACGACCTGCTGCTGACCGCACTGGCGCGGGTGCTCTGCGAGTGGACCGCTAGCGACAGCGCGTTGGTGCAGCTCGAAGGCCATGGCCGCGAAGACCTCTTCGATGACATCGATTTGAGCCGCACCGTGGGTTGGTTCACCAGCATGTTCCCGGTGCGCCTGACGCCACATGCAAGTCTGGAAAGCTCGATCAAAGGCATCAAGGAGCAACTGCGCGCGATCCCCAACAAGGGCATCGGCTATGGCTTGCTGCGTTATCTCGGCACCGCCGAAGCACAAGCGGCACTGCGTGAACTGGCGCAACCGCAGGTGACGTTCAACTACCTCGGCCAGTTCGATAACAACTTCGATGAAGACGCCTTGTGGCGGCCTGCCACCGAAGACAAGGGCGCCGGTCAGGACGCAAACGCGCCGATGGCCAACTGGCTGACCATCGATGGCCGGGTTTATCAGGGCCAGTTGAGCCTGACCTGGACCTACAGCAGTGACGTCTTCGAAGAGACGACCATCGCCGCGCTGGCCCGCGCCTACGAAGTGGCGCTGAGCGAATTGATCGACCACTGCCTTAGTCATTCCGGGGGGCTGACTCCGTCCGATGTGCCCCTGGCCGGTTTGTCCCAGGCGCATCTGGACAGCCTGCCGATCGCCGCCCAGCGCATCGAGGACATTTATCCGCTGGCGCCGATGCAGCAGGGCATTCTGTTCCACAGCCTGTACGACGCCGACGCCAGCGCCTACGTCTATCAGATGCTGCTGGACATCGACGGCCTCGACGTTGCGCGGTTTCAGCAAGCCTGGCAGAGGGTGGTCGATCGCCACGAAGTGCTGCGCGCCGGTTTCATCTGGGGCCGAGATGGCCTTGACGCGCCGTTGCAGGTGATCAATCGCCAACTGACCCTGGAAATGCCGGAAGTTGATGTACGCGATGCCGCTGATCTGCCGGCGGTGCTTGAGGCGCGGGCGCAGGCCGACCGCGAGCGCGGCTTCGATCTGCAGAATCCGCCGCTGCTGCGCCTGTGCCTGTTGCGCACTGCCGACGATCGCCATCGACTGATTTTCACCTGTCACCACATTCTCATGGATGGCTGGAGCAACTCGCGGATGTTCGGCGAGGTGCTGCAGGATTACGCCGGCCAGCCGGTGCCGAGCGCACAGGGCCGCTACCGCGATTTTCTGGTCTGGCTGCAAGGCCAGGACAAGGCAGCCGCGCAGGACTTCTGGCGCGGGCAACTGGCCGAACTCGACGAGCCGACCCGACTGGCGTCGGCTTGTCACGGACGCACCGTGCCGGGGCCGGGCAAACGGATGCATCGTCTGCATTTCGATGAAGCGTTGACCCAGCGTCTGAACAGCTTCTCCCGTCAGCAACAGGTGACCCTCAACAGTCTGGTGCAGGCCGCGTGGCTGCTGGTGTTGCAGCGCTACACCGGGCAGGCCACCGTTGCGTTTGGTGCCACGGTATCCGGGCGTCCGGTGGATTTGCCGGGCATCGAGGAGCAACTGGGCCTGTTCATCAACACCTTGCCGGTGATCGCCAGCCCGCAGGCCACCCTCAGCGTTGGCGATTGGGTGCGCAGCGTGCAGGACAAGAACCTGCTGTTGCGCGACTACGAACAGACGCCGTTGCAGGACATTCAGCGTCTGGCGGCGTTGAGTGGCGAAGCGCTGTTCGACACCTTGCTGGTGTTCGAGAACTATCCGGTGTCCGAAGCGCTGGAGGCCAATCCGGGCGGGCTGCGTTTTTCCGGTCTGGAGCATCGCGAGCAGACCAACTACGGTCTGACCCTGATTGCCGGCGCCAGCGAAGTGCTCAACCTCGATTTCAACTACCTCACCGAGCACTTTGCCGAGCGCTGCGTGCTCGCTCTGGCGGCGCATTTGCGTGAAGTGCTCGAGCAATTTATCGCAGCGCCGCAGCGGGCACTTGGCGAGATCGGTCTGCTGCCGCTGGCCGAACGGCAGACGCTGGCGCAGTGGAACGACAATCACGCGGCTTATCCGGCCGAGCGCTTGATCTCGCAGAGCTTTGAAGCAAGGGTCGCAGCACATCCGCAGGCACTGGCGTTGAGTCATGCCGGCGTGGCCCTGAGCTACGGCGAATTGAACCGGCGGGCAAACCAGTTGGCCCGGCATCTGGTGACGCTGGGTGTCACCGCCGAAGTGCGCGTTGGCGTGGCGCTGCCGCGTTCGGCGGAACTGGTGATCGCCCTGATGGCAGTGCTCAAGGCCGGCGGCACCTACGTGCCGCTGGACCCGGACTACCCGGCCGACCGCGTGGCCTATATGCTCGATGACAGTCAGGCGAAAGTCCTGCTGACCCAGCATGCGTTGCTGGTGCAACTGCCGTCCAGCGAAGCACACGTGGTGCTGGTCGAGGCCGGTGGCGAGGCGTTCGCCGCGCAGGCACCGGACAACCTGCCGGCGCGCGCCGATTCGGCCAATCTTGCCTACGTGATTTACACCTCCGGTTCCACCGGCAAACCGAAAGGCGTGGCCATCGCCCATCGCAACGTACAGGCGCTGATTGATTGGTCCGCCGAGGTCTACAGCGAGGACGATCTGCAAGGCGTGCTGGCCTCGACGTCGGTGTGCTTCGACTTGTCGGTGTGGGAGATTTTCGTCACCCTGGCGCGCGGCGGATCCATGGTCATGGCGCGCAATGCCCTGGAGCTGCCGGACTTGCCCGAGCGTGATCAGGTGCGCCTGATCAACACCGTGCCGTCGGCGATTGCCGCGTTGCAACGCATCGGCCAGATCCCGCTGGGCGTGCGCATCATCAATCTGGCCGGCGAGCCGCTCAAGCAGGCGCTGGTCGACACCTTGTACCGCGAAACTTCGGTCGCCCACGTTTACGACCTGTACGGGCCTTCCGAAGACACCACGTATTCGACCTGGACCCGCCGCGAACTCGGTGGCCAGGCCAATATCGGCCGGCCATTGCGCAATACCACTGCGTACCTGCTCGACGAGCAATTGCAGCAAGCGCCGGTCGGCATCGCAGCGGAGCTGTATCTGGCCGGTGAGGGCATCACCCGTGGCTATCTGTTGCGCCCGGGCCTGACTGCAGAACGTTTCGTGCCCAACCCGTTGGCGAGTAACGGCGAGCGCATGTACCGCACTGGCGACCTGACGCGCTGGCTGGATGACGGCCGAATCGAATACGTCGGCCGCATCGACCATCAGGTCAAGGTGCGCGGCTTCCGTATTGAACTGGGTGAAATCGAAGCGCGTCTGCTGGCCCAGGCCAGCGTGCGCGAAGGCGTGGTGCTGGCGGTCGACGGCGTTGGCGGCCAGCAACTGCTGGCTTATGTGGTACCGGCCGAGGCCGATCAAAGCCCCGCGCAACTGGACGCGCTGAGTGCTGAGTTGCAAGCCGCGCTCAAGGCGCATCTGCCGGACTACATGGTGCCGGCGCAGTGGCTGTTCCTCGAACAATTGCCCCTGACACCCAACGGCAAACTTGATCGCAAGGCTTTGCCGGCACCGGATGCCAGCCAGGCACAACGCGATTACGTCGCGCCGTCGACGCCGCTGGAGCAGCAGCTGGCCGAGGTCTGGCAGGACATTCTGAAGATCGAGCAGGTCGGCGTGACCGACAATTTCTTCGCCCTCGGCGGTGATTCGATCATCTCGATTCAACTGGTCAGCCGCGCGCGTCAGCAGGGCATTTGCTTCACGCCCAAAGACCTGTTCCAGCAGCAGACGGTGCAGAAACTGGCCGCAGTGGTTTCGCTTGCAGACGCGCAATCCGCCAGCGCTGCCGACTACCCGTTGGCGCAACTGGATCAGGCGCAGCTCGATGCCTTGCCGGTGCCGGCGGAGCTGATCGAAGACGTCTATCCGCTGTCGCCGATGCAGGAAGGCATGCTTTTCCACACCCTGTCGGATAACGGCAGCAGCCTTTACGTGCAACAGGTCAGCCTGCCGATCAAGGGCCTCGACGTTGAGCGTTTCCGCCGGGCCTGGGAGTTCATCATTGTGCGTCAGGCGATCCTGCGCACCAGTTTCCATTGGCAGGACGGCCTGGCCAAACCGCTGCAGGTCGTCCATCGCCAGGCGCCGCTGCAGATGCAGGTGCTCGATTGGCGTGAGCAGGACTGCAGCGAGGCGGCGATTGCCGAGTTCGCCAGCGCTGATCGTGCGCTGGGCTTCGACTTGGCTGAAGCACGATTGCAGCGGGTGACCCTGCTGCAGCTGGGCGACGAGCAGTACCAGATGATCTGGACCAGCCACCACATCCTGATGGACGGCTGGAGCAGTTCGCGGTTGTTCGGCGAGGTCTTGCAGTACTACTCCACGGGCGAGGTGACTGGCGAAAACGGCCGCTATCGCGACTTCATTGCCTGGTTGCAGGCGCAGGATCAGGATGCCCAGGAGCTGTTCTGGAAGGCGCGTCTGGCGGTGGTCAACGAACCGACCGCGCTGAGTCAGGCGATGCACCCGCGTCACAGCGCCGACGTTACCGGTCACGATGCTATCTATTCGAACTGGGACAAAGCGCAAACCTCACGCCTGCTGGAGTTCTGCCGCGACCTGCGCATCACCCCCAACACGCTGATCCAGGGCGCGTGGCTGCTGCTGTTGCAACGCTACACCGGCCAGCAAACGGTGACCTTCGGCGCCACCGTATCGGGGCGTCCGGAAAGTCTGCCGAACGTCGGCAACATGCTCGGCCTGTTCATCAACACCTTGCCGATCATTCAGACCCCACAGGCCGATCAGCGTCTGGCCGACTGGCTGGGTGAAGTGCAGGCCTACAACCTCGACATTCGCGATTACTCCCAGGCACCGCTGGCCGATGTGCAGCGCTGGTCGAACCTCGGTGGTCAGGCGCTGTTCGACAGCATCGTGGTGTTCGAAAACTTCCCGATCGACGAACGCTTGCAGGAAGAAACCGACACCGAGCTGACCTTCGGCAAATCAATCGGCCACGGCGTGACCAACGTGCCGATGGACCTTGCGGTGATGCTCGGCGATGAGTTGTCGATCGAGTACCTGTACCTGCGAAGCCACTTCAGCGCCGAGGCGGTAGAAGGCATTCGCCTGACCCTGGAAAACACCCTCGCGGCGATGATGGCCGCGCCGTATGAGCGGCTGGGCAACTTGCAGCGTCTGTCCGCCGAACAATGGCAAGCGGCGCAGACCTGGAGTGCCGAGCCGGCGCACCGCCATGAGCCTCGCCTGTTGCCGGAGCTGATCAGCCGTCATGCGCAACAGCAGCCCGACGCGATCGCAGTGCAATGCGCTGGCGAAAGCCTGACCTACGCAGAGCTGGAGCGGCAGGCCAATCGACTCGCGCAGTGCCTGATCGCCCACGGCGCCGGTCCGGAAGTGGTGATCGGCGTGGCATTGCCGCGTTCGCTGGAAATGCTGGTGAGCTTCCTCGCCGTGCTCAAGAGCGGTGCGGCGTACGTGCCGTTGGACATCGATTATCCGCCCGAGCGCTTGGCGTACATGATCGAAGATTCGCGCATGGCCCTGCTGCTGACGCAAACCAGCCTGCGCGCGACGTTGCCGGCGCCTAACGGCGTGCGGCGTCTGGAAATCGATCAACTCGATCGCAGTCTCTACAGCGATGCTGCCCCGGTCTGCGATGTTCACGAGCAGAGCCTGGCCTATCTGGTTTACACCTCCGGTTCCACCGGACGGCCGAAAGGCGTGGCCGTTACTCAAGGCCCGCTGAGCATGCACTGCCAGGCGATCGCCGAGTTGTACGAAATGGACGCCAGCAGTTGCGAATTGCACTTTATGTCGTTCGCTTTCGACGGCGCTCACGAACGCTGGCTGAGTACCTTGTACAGCGGCGGTCGTCTGGTGATTCGCGACGGATGCCTGTGGACCCCGGAGCAGACCTATCAGGCCCTGCACGATTACGGCGTGACCATCGCCTGCTTCCCGCCGGCCTATCTCAAACAACTCGCCGAGTACGCCGCCGCCAGCGGCATCGCACCACCGCCAGTGCGCATCTACTGCTTCGGTGGCGATGCGGTGCCGGAGCAGACCTTCGAACAGGTCAAAGCCGCGTTGCGTCCGCAGTTCTTCACCAACGGCTACGGCCCGACCGAAACCGTGGTCACGCCGATGCTCTGGAAAGTCGCCATCAGCCAGCACTGCGAAGCGGCGTATGCGCCGATCGGCCGCGCGGTCGGTGCGCGTTCGTTGTACGTGCTCGACGACGATCTGAATCCGCTGCCGCCGGGTTTTGCCGGTGAGTTGTACATCGGCGGTTACGGCGTCGCTCGCGGTTACTACGGCCGCCCCGATCTGACCGGCGAGCGCTTCGTGCCCAACCCGTTTGCCCCGGGCGAGCGCCTGTACCGCAGCGGCGATCTGGTGCGCCGCCGCGCGGACGGCGTGGTCGATTACGTCGGGCGCATCGACCATCAGGTCAAGGTGCGTGGCTTCCGCATCGAGCTGGGCGAAGTCGAGGCCAGCCTGCGTCAGTTGCCGGCGGTCAGCGATGCGCTGGTGATTGCCCGCGACAATGCCTCCGGCAAGCAACTAATCGGTTATGTGGTCACCGCCACGGGTGATGATATCGGCGATGAACTCAAGGCCGGGCTGCGTGCTTCGCTGCCGGAATACATGGTGCCGGCGCAGATCGTCTGCCTCAGCGCGTTCCCGGTTACGCCCAACGGCAAACTCGATCGCAAGGCCCTGCCGGAGCCGGAGTTCAAAAGCGACGAATATGTTGCCCCGCGCACCGAGCAGGAACGCCTGTTGGCGGAAATCTGGGCGCAAGTGTTGCAGGTCGAGCAGGTCGGTATCAGCGATAACTTCTTTGAACTGGGCGGCGATTCGATCCTCAGCCTGCAAGTGATCTCGCGGGTGAGAAACCACCCGACGCTGCAGATGGAGCTGAAGTTGCGTGATCTGATGCGCTATCAAACCATCGCCGGCATTCTCGAGCAGCAAGTGGCGAAGGAGGGCGCTGGGCAAGCGCTGCCGGACCTGACTCAGGTTGCCGCAGAGGGCGCGTTCAATTTGCTGCCGATCCAGCAATGGTTCTTCGCCGAAGGCATGGCCGAGGCGCATCACTACAACCAGTCGTTGCTGCTCAGCGCACGTCAACCGCTGGATCTTGATGCACTGGAACAGGCACTGGGCTTGATCGAACAACATCACGATTCGCTGCGCCTGCGTTTTTCCAACAACGGCGGGCGCTGGTTGCAGCGCTACAGCACCAGCGCATCCGACGAGGCTGTGCTGTGGCGCCGTGAAGCGCAAAGCAGCGAAGAGGTCGGAGCCTTGGCCAACCTCGCGCAGCGCAGCCTCAAACTCGACGACGGGCCGGTCTGGCGGGTCATGCATGTAGCCTTGCCGGATGGTCAGGCGCGGTTGCTGATGGTGATTCATCACCTGGTGGTCGACACCGTGTCGTGGCGGATTCTGCTCGACGATCTGAAAGTCGCTTATGAGGCGTGCGTGCAGGGGCTGGCGCCGCAACTGCCGATTCGCACCAGCAGTTATCGTTCGTTTGCCGAGGCATTGCAGGCGCAGGCGCCGGTGATTGCCGAGCAGGAATTGAGCTATTGGCTGGAGCAACTGGATCAGCCCGGCGTTGATCTGCCGTGCGACAACCCGCGCGGCAAGAACCTCGTGCGGCAACAGGCGCAGGCACGGCTCAAACTGTCCCGCGAGCACACCGAACAACTGCTCAAACAGGCCCCGGCGGTGTACGGCACGCAGATCAACGACTTGCTGTTGTCAGCGCTCAGCCGCGCCCTGTGCCGCTGGAGCGAGCAACCGTCGGCGTTGATTCTGCTCGAAGGGCACGGGCGCGAAGACCTCTTCGAATCGATCGACCTGAGCCGCAGCCTCGGCTGGTTCACCAGCATGTTCCCGGTGCGTTTGCGCCCGGACGGCGACGACATCGGCCAGTCGATCATCGATGTGCAGGCGCAACTGGCGGGCGTACCGCAGAAGGGCATCGGCTATGGCGTGCTGCGTCATCTGGCCGGGCCGGAAATCTCCGCGCAACTGGCTGCATTGCCGCAGGCACGGGTGACGTTCAATTACCTCGGGCAGTTCGACCAGAGCTTCGATGAACAGGCGTTGCTGGTGCCGGCACTGGAAGAGACCGGGGACAACTACAGCCTCAAGGCGAATCTGGGCAACTGGCTGGAAATCGTCGGCCAGGTCTATGACGGCCAAATGGCCTTGCGCTGCATTTACAGCAGCCAGCGTTACCGCGCCGGCACCATGGATGCGCTGATGAGCGATTACCAGCGCGAGCTTGAAGCGTTGATCGAACATTGCATGGCGCGGGTGGGTTGATCGCCCGGTCTTTTGCGCGGGCGCTGCCCAGGCGCGCCCGTCTTATTGCGGATACAAGGATTTTTAACGATGTCGTTACACCCTGATCTGGAAGCTTTCCTCGACCTGGCGCAAGACAGCCAGGACGCCGGCCTGCCGGCCATGCACCAACTGACCCCGAGCGAGGCCCGCGCCACCTTCGAACAGACCACCGCGCAACTGCGCTGGCCGGCGCCGCAGGATCTTGAAGTCAGCGAGATTGAGACACTGGCCCGTGACGGTGCGGCGCTGGCGTTACGTTTGTATCGGCCCAACGGTGTTGAATCGCCGCTGCCGGTGCTGGTGTATTTCCACGGTGGCGGGTTTGTGGTCGGCAGTCTGGATTCCCACGACGGCGTCTGCCGCGAGTTTTGCCAGCGCACGCCGTGTGCGGTGCTCTCGGTCGGTTATCGACTGGCGCCGGAGCATCGCTTTCCGACGGCGCTGGAGGATGGCGAGGACGCTTTGGCCTGGCTGGCGGAACAGGCTGCGAGCCTCGGCCTGGATGGTTCGCGCGTTGCGTTTGGCGGTGATAGCGCGGGTGCCACGTTGGCGACGGTGCTGGCGATTCAGGCTGTGCGGCAGCCGCACACGGTGGCTATCGCGCCGAAGGCGCAGTTGTTGTGTTATCCGGTGACGGATGCTTCGCGGGTGCATGATTCGCGGCTGTTGTTTGGCGAGGGGTATTTGCTCGAGAACGACACGCTGGAGTGGTTTTATCAGCACTATGCGCGAGGGCCGGAGGATTATCTGGATTGGCGTTTTTCGCCGTTGGTGGCGGAGGATCTGCGCGGGGTTGCGCCGGCTATTGTGCTGCTTGCCGGGTTTGATCCGTTGCTGGATGAGGGGCAGGCTTATGTCGACAGGCTGCGCGGGCAGGGGGTCGAGGTCGAGGTCGAGGTTTGTGCCGGGTTGACTCATGATTTGTTGCGGTTGGGGACGGTGGTGCCTGGGGTTCTGGAGGTTTATTTGCGGGTGGGTGGGGCGCTTGCGCGGGCTCTTGAGATTGGGTGAATATCCGTTGCTTCGGTAGCGGCTGCTGGCGGTTTCGCCTGACGGCGACTTACTTTTTTACAAGCGCCAAAAAAAGTAAGCAAAAAACGCTAGCTCCTGCG